>DRNU01000093.1 GCA_011374975.1 Gammaproteobacteria bacterium
CCGGCCCGTGCGGTGCCAAAATCCCTCACACCGCATAAAGACGAATGCCCACATTAGAGGGGGGCAGGGTTAGAACGTGCCTCCGTTCCAGCCCCACATGCTACGCGGCGCATCGGCGAATTCGATGTAGATACGGTCAGCCGGTAAATCGAGCGTGTCCTTGAGCAGGTCACACAGGCTGCGCGACAGGTCAGTGGTCTGAGACTCGGGCAGGCCGATGCTTTTCAGCTCCAGGTAGGCGAGCGGCTCGTCGCTGCCGCCGAACAGCATGGCGGGGTTGTGCTCGATGCTGACCATGACATAGCGTTCCGGCTTGCCGAGCAGCTCGGCAACAGTCTGTGAAGCTCTGCCGGCCAGGTCTTTCTGCGCCGTGGCATCGACGGGCTGGTTGGTCTGTATTTTCAGTAACGGCATCGGGTTACTCCTCAGTCACAGTATTTTTTGATAGCTTCCTCGTTCTTTTTGATCATTTTCTGTTTCTCCTCTTCCGTGAGCCGCTTATAGGTGCCATCTGCCATGGCAGCCAGCCGATTGCCCCCGTAGCCGAGTTCGGCGATATTCGAGTGCGCATTTTTACAATTCTGCTTGCGAATGGCGGCGTTCTTCTTTTCCAGCTCGGCGGCGGATTTTTCTTCCTGTTGCCGTTCCTGGCGCGCTTCCATCTCCCTGACCTGTTCCTGCAGGGGTTTCCGGGTGGCTGGCGCTGTCTTTGGTGTGCGGTCGGACTTGATGCGTGTCGCCTCGACACCGGATGGCGGGTACTGGCCGTACTGGATGCTGCCGTCGGCGTCTTTCCATTTATACATGGCGGCACTGGCGGAGCCTGTGAACAGGAAGATGGAGAGCATGACGGTGATGGCCGTGCGCATGGTGTTGTCCTCTGCCGGGGTTGAATATCAGTTACTTACCATGCAAAGCCGTGGCCGACAAGTGCAGGGTTCCCGTATTAATCGGCCAAACTGCACCGGACTGTGATGTGTGGCCCGTATCCATCACTTATTAGGTACTGGATTCTGCCCCGCAACAGTGGCAATATTAGCCAGTTCTGAATCTGCGCATTGCGTATGTGCCCGATATACGGGCTTTTTTCTTATTTTTTGCCGCCATCCGGGGAGACAAGACAGGTGGAGCTGACTGGCGCTGACATTTTTGTACGCTGCCTTATAGAGCAGGGAGTCGACCATCTGTTTGGTTATCCCGGCGGGGCGGTATTGCCTATTTATGATGCACTGGATAAGCAGGAAAAGTTCCAGCATATCCTGGTGCGCCACGAGCAGGCGGCCACCCACGCGGCGGACGGCTATGCGCGTTCCACCGGCAAGCCCGGTGTGGTGCTGGTCACCTCCGGTCCCGGTGCGACCAATGCGGTCACCGGTATTGCGACGGCCTACATGGATTCCATCCCGATGGTGGTGTTTACCGGCCAGGTGCCGACCGCGCTGATCGGCAACGATGCCTTCCAGGAAGTGGACAGTGTGGGGATCACGCGCCCCTGTGTGAAACACAATTTCCTGGTCAAGGACGTGAATGACCTGGCGCTGACCATCAAGAAGGCCTTCTATGTCGCCACCACCGGGCGGCCCGGTCCCGTGGTGGTCGATATTCCCAAGGATGTCGCTACCGCGAAGGCCGAGTTCCACTACCCGAAGCGCGTCAGCATGCGTTCCTATAACCCGGTCACCAAGGGCCATCCGCGCCAGATCAAAAAGGCTGTGGAGCTGATGCTCGAGGCCGAACGCCCGGTGCTCTACACCGGCGGCGGCGTGATCCTGTCGAACGCCAGCAGCCAGCTGGTCGAAATGACGAAGCTGCTGGGTTACCCGCTGACCAATACCCTGATGGGGCTTGGCGCGTTCCCGGCCAGTCACAAACAGAACCTCGGCATGCTCGGCATGCACGGCACTTATGAGGCCAACATGGCCATGCATAACTGCGACGTGCTGATTGCCATCGGTGCGCGTTTCGACGACCGCGTGACCGGCAACGTCGAAAAGTTCTGTCCCAATGCGCGGATCGTCCATATCGATATCGACCCGGCCAGTATTTCCAAGAACGTCAGGGTCGACGTGCCGATCGTCGGGCCGGTCGACCAGGTGCTGAAAGAAATGCTGAAGCTGCTCAAGGAGCGCAAGCAGAAGCCTGACGCTGCCGCGCTGAAATCATGGTGGAAGCAGATCGAGGAATGGCGCGGCATGGATTGCCTGAAGTACGACCGCGACAGCGAGCTGATCAAGCCGCAATACGTGCTGGAGACCATGCACAAGATCACCAGGGGCGATGCCTTCGTGACCTCGGACGTGGGCCAGCACCAGATGTGGGCGGCGCAGTTTTACAAGTTCGACAAGCCGAACCGCTGGATCAACTCCGGCGGCCTGGGCACCATGGGTTTCGGCCTGCCGGCGGCGATGGGCGTGCAGCTCGCACACCCGAAGGCGACCGTGGCCTGCGTGACCGGCGAAGGCAGCATCCAGATGTGTATCCAGGAGCTGTCGACCTGCCGCCAGTACGGTCTGCCGCTGAAGATTATCAACCTTAACAACGGTTTTCTGGGCATGGTGCGCCAGTGGCAGCAGTTCTTCTACGACGGCCGCTATGCCATGTCCTACATGGACTCGTTGCCCGATTTCGTCAAACTGGCGGAGGCCTACGGGCACGTGGGCATGCAGATCACCAAACCGGAAGACGTGGAACCTGCACTGAAGGAAGCCTTCAAGATGAAAGACCGGCTGGTATTTATGGATTTCCTGACCGACAAGACCGAGAATGTCTACCCGATGATCCCGGCCGGTGCGGGCCAGAATGAAATGATCCTGGTGTAGACATGCGGCATATCATCTCTATTCTTATGGAAAACGAGGCCGGTGCCCTGTCACGGGTGGCGGGCCTGTTCTCGGCGCGCGGCTACAACATCGAGTCGCTTACCGTGGCGCCGACCGAAGACGCCTCGCTGTCGCGCATGACGCTGGTAACGCGCGGCACCGACGAGGTGATCGAGCAGATCACCAAGCAGCTCAACAAACTGATCGATGTGGTCAAGCTGATGGATATGCACGAGGGACCGCATATCGAGCGCGAGATGATGCTGATCAAGGTGCGTGCGGCGGGACCGGCGCGCGACGAGGTGAAGCGCCTGGCGGACATTTTCCGCGGCAGCATTATCGATGTCACCGATACCATCTATACCATCGAGGTGACCGGCACCAGTGACAAGCTGGATGCCTTTGTACAGGCGATTACGCAGACCGACATCATCGAGGTGGTGCGGTCCGGTGTAACAGGTATTGCGCGCGGCGAACGGGCCCTGCGCGTCTAACACGAATCGAAATATCAAATCAGGGTACAGAACTATGACGATGAATATCTATTACGACAAGGATGCGGATCTTTCCATCATCAAGGGATCGAAGGTCAGCATTATCGGCTACGGCTCCCAGGGGCATGCCCATGCCAATAACCTGAAGGACTCCGGTGTCGATGTCACTGTCGGTCTGCGTGCGGGTTCCATCTCCGAAGCCAAGGCGAAAAATGCCGGGCTGGCGGTGAAAACCATCGAAGACGCCGTCAAGGGTGCCGATGTGGTGATGATCCTGGCACCCGACGAGCACCAGGCAAAACTGTACCGCGACAAGATCGAGCCGAACATCAAAAAGGGTGCGGCGCTGGCTTTTGCACACGGTTTCAACATCCACTTCGAACAGATCCTGCCGCGCGCCGACCTGGACGTCATCATGGTCGCACCGAAAGGCCCCGGCCACCTGGTACGTTCCACCTACACCCAGGGCGCCGGTGTGCCGTCGCTGATCGCGGTATTCCAGGATGCCAGCGGCAAGGCCAAGGATATTGCCCTGTCCTACGCTTCCGCCAACGGCGGCGGCCGCGCCGGCGTTATCGAAACCAGCTTCCGTGAAGAGACCGAGACCGACCTGTTCGGCGAACAGGCCGTGTTGTGCGGTGGCGCCACCGCGCTGGTGCAGGCCGGGTTCGAGACCCTGACCGAGGCCGGTTATGCACCGGAGATGGCCTACTTCGAATGCCTGCACGAACTCAAACTGATCGTCGATCTCATGTACGAGGGGGGTATTGCCAACATGCGCTACTCGATCTCAAACACCGCCGAGTACGGCGACCTGACCCGCGGTCCGCGCGTAGTCACTGCCGAGACCAAGGCCGAGATGAAACGCATCCTCACCGAGATCCAGAACGGTGAGTTCGCGCGCGAATTCATCCTGGAAAACCAGGCCGGTGCGGCCACGCTGAAGGCCAAGCGTCGTCTCGGCCGCGAGCACCCCATCGAGAAAGTGGGTGAGCAGCTGCGCGGCATGATGTCCTGGATCAGCGATAACAAGATTGTCGACAAGAAAGTGAACTAGCGATCAGGGGCCATGTGAATGGCCCCGTTTTGTTATGGCTACTGGCCGCTACCCCTATTTTTCCCGTGCCGGCTGGCTGCCGTTCCTGGTCAGCGCCGGTGTGGCCCTGTTCCTTGCCGACGCCGTGGGCTGGGTATGGTCGTTGCCGTTCTGGCTGGTGTGTGTTTTTATCGTCTACATGTTCCGCGACCCACAGCGCGAGATCCCTTCCAGCCCGCTGGCCGTTGTCAGCCCGGCTGACGGCACGGTCACCGAGGTGGAGGAGGTGCACGATCCCTACCTGGACCGTGATGCCATCCTGCTGGCGGTGGAGATGAGCCATGTCGGTGTCTACAGCACCCGCAGCCCGGTGGAAGGCAAGATCCTGGAGCCGAAGCGCACCGACAACGGCGCCGACCAGCCGCGCGGCGTGTGGCTGAAGACCGACGAGGACGACGACCTGGTGGTGGTCATGCACCGTGGCCTGTTGCATAACACGCCGCACTGCGACGTGCGTATCGGTGACCGGGTGGGGCAGGGGCAGCGTTGCGGTTCCATCCGCATGGGTGGCCGTGTCGAGGTATATCTGCCGGCCAACAGCCGTATCGAGGTCGGCTGCGGTGAGCGCGTGCAGGCCGGGTCCGATATCATAGCCACCCTGGTGCACAAGTAGATGGACGAGGAAAAGCCACCGCGTCAGCCCCGCAAGGGCATCTACCTGCTGCCTAACCTGTTTACCACGGCGGGCCTGTTTGCCGGTTTCTACGCCATCGTTGCGGCCATGAGCAACAACTTCGAGGCGGCCGCCATTGCCATTTTCGTCGCCATGATCATGGATGGCATCGACGGGCGTGTCGCACGCCTGACCAATACCACCAGTGAATTCGGCGTACAGTACGACAGCCTCTCGGACATGGTGTGCTTCGGCCTGGCGCCGTCGCTGGTGATCTTCGAGTGGGCGCTGCGCAGCATGATCGAACAGGGCTGGCTCTGGTCCAAGCTCGGCTGGCTGGCGGCATTCGTGTATACCGCGGGTGCGGCGTTACGGCTGGCGCGTTTCAATACCCAGGTGGGCACTGCCGACAAACGCTATTTCCAGGGCTTGCCCAGTCCCTCGGCCGCCGCGGTGCTGGCCGGCCTGGTGTGGTTCAGTGAGGATTACAACCTGGATGGCGGCGACATGTGGATGGTCGGTGCGCTGCTGGCCGCGTCCATGGGCGCGTTGATGGTCAGTAACGTGCGCTACTACAGCTTCAAGGAAATCGATTTCAGGAACCGCGTGCCGTTCGTGGCGTTGATCCTGGTGGTGGTGGTGTTCGTGGTGATTTCCAGCCACCCGCCCAGTGTGCTGTTTTTCGGTTTCCTGCTGTACGCCTTCTCCGGGCCGGTGCTGACCCTGTACCAGATCCGGCAGCGGCGCCGGCAGCGTAAACTGTCGTCCTGACGCTATTCGATATCGACAAGACGCTTCAAGGGCTGTCTTTCTTTAAACCAGCGCGCAATTTCTTCAGCGGGTTGCGGCCGGGACAGGTAATACCCCTGCCCACGATCGCACCTGAACGCGTCCAGGAAATTCAGCTGGTCTTCATTCTCAATACCTTCCGCGACGACATTCAGCTCCAGCCCGTGTGCCATCGAGACAATGGTTGATGCGATCTGGGCATCGTCCATTTCTCCAGGTATGCCCGATATAAATGACCGGTCGATTTTCAGCGTATCGACGGGCAGTTGCTTGAGATAGCTGAGGCTGGAATAACCCGTGCCAAAGTCGTCAATGGACAGCCTTACGCCTTCATTGGTCAGCTTGTCCAGTGTCTCGCGCACGTTCCGGCTGATGTCCAGAAACATCCGTTCGGTGATTTCCAGCTCAAGCTGCCGTGCATCGAGCCCGGAGTTGCGTAATGCTGACATCACATTGGGATAAAGCCTGTTGTGCTCGAACTGCCGGGAAGAAACATTCACCGCCAGCGTGAGCCGTCCGAGCCCCTGTGATTCCCACTCGCGCACCTGGGCACAGGCATGTTGCATCACCCACTCTCCAATCGGCACTATGAGCCTGGTTTCTTCAGCGAGTGGAATAAAATCATCGGGTGATATCAGGCCGCGCTCCGGATCCTGCCAGCGAATCAGTGCCTCGACACCGACCGGTTGCAGGTTGTCGAGGTTGAAGATGGGCTGGTAATGGAGCAGGAATTCATTGCGTTCCAGCGCATGGCGCATACGCGTTTCCAGGCTGAGCCGGTTATGTACGCGGCGGGTCAATTCTTCATTGTAAAACTGGTAGTTGTTACCGCCGAGCGCTTTTGCATGGTACATGGCCGCATCGGCATATTTTAAAAGGTTGTCCCCGTTATCATCGTCAGGAAACAGCGCAATGCCGATGCATACCGATGAATAGACCTCTGTTACACCTATGTTTATCGGGGTGCCAAGGCTTTCCAGCATGCGCCCGGCCACGAGCTTGACGTCCGCCAGCTCATGGACATCCTGCAGAATGGCCACGAACTCATCGCCGCCGAAGCGGTTGATCGTATCCCCGTCGCGCAGGCAGGCCTGCAGGCGTTGCGCAACCTGTATGATCAGCTGGTCGCCTGCATCGTGACCAAGACTGTCATTGATAGTCTTGAAGCGGTCGATGTCGATAAACAATAATGCGATCCGGCTGTTCCTGCGCCGGGCGCTGCCGGTAGCAGCCCGCAGACTTTCCAGGAACGACACCCGGTTCGGCAAGCGGGTGAGCGAATCATAGTAAGCCAGGTTGTCCAGCCGGCTCTGGGCCAGGCGCCTTTCATCGACTTCAAATTGCAGTTCACGGGTACGGGCCGCTACCTGTTTCCGCAATAGAATGGCCACTCCCGCCATGAGTACGACGGCGCTGAACAGTCCTGCCGCGAGCCAGACCAGCCAGCGGGGGAACTGATACTGCACTGACTGGTTCATCCAGCGATGCAGGGCATCGAAGTAAACCGAATCCTTGTCTGTCTTGTATATGCGCAGTTGCCGGTCGATGGCTTCGATTATTACGCTGTTTTCGGGATCGAGAGAAGCGTAATGAATATTGATCGGGTTGAATATAATGCCTGTTTCAACAAGGCTGTAGTTGCCTGCGTTCAGTGCGCCAAACAGCCGGTTGACGACACCCGCATCGACTTTCCCCGTGCGGACACTCTCCATGACATCGCTGAAGTTATCGAGCTCTACAATCTCGTATTGCAAACTGAATTTTTCCGCCAGCTTGCGAAACGCCTTGTCATGAATGTTGTTTCGCATCACTGCAATGCGTTTGCCTTCCAGGTCAAGCAGTGAGCCGATGTTCGAGTCCGCGCGTGAATACACAAGCCCCCAGTTACTGATAAGCGCGTTACGGGTGAAAGTATATGTTCTGGCGCGCGCCTCGGAGTAGGCCATCATGGAGATCAGGTCAATCTGGTGGTTTTCAAATTTCCTGAGCTGGTCGGTGAAGGAGCCGGGTATAAATTCAAGTTGCCAGCCTTCCTGGCTGGCAATGGCCTGGAGGACGTCAATGGCAATGCCCCGCCACTGGCCGGAATCGTCCCTGAAGGCAACAGGCGGGTTATCAAAGACGCCGACACGGATGATCTGGCCGGGTTCGGCCTTGATTTCATGTGCTGCTACTTTGCTCGCAGAGAATGCAATGAAGAAAGCCAGCAGTAGTGTCTTGAGCATTACCCGTCCAAAGTAACATATTGATTTTACAGATAGCGTCCTGTGGCGCGCATGCTGAATACCCGATAGGGGGCCGGCCTGTTGACGCCGGCGTGATTTTCCGGCTAAATATTGTCGCAAGTGACAAAAAATCATATTAGTACGTGATTATTTATCGTATACGCTAATGCATAATTTAGGTTATACTTGGCGCATATGACAATATCCATTGCCCATAATGATTCGGTAGTCTCCGGTCTGATGGCCGAGATCCTGGCGCAGGCCGGCAGCCGCGGCTGGTCGCAGGCGGAGCTCGCCA
>DRNU01000094.1 GCA_011374975.1 Gammaproteobacteria bacterium
CTGCAACCGCGAGCGGGAATGGCCGTCGGCGGCAGGATCCAGCGCATCGAGCCAGTCATCCAGGTGTCCCTGCAGCAGATAGTTCTCCCGCACCCAGTCACGCAGGGTGTCGCCCGCCTTCCAGCTCGCATCCAGGTCGTTGATGTGTTCCCTGATGGCATTGATCCAGGCACTGGCCTGGTTACCGACCCGGCATACCGGCGCATCCCGGTACGGTTCGATATCGGTTGCGATCACCGGCCAGCCCATGGCGCCGTACTCGAGCAGCCGCAGGTTGCTCTTGGAACGGTTGAAACGGTTACGCTCCAGCGGCGCCACGGCCAGGTCAAGATTGAGTTTTGCCAGGGTTTCCGGGTAAGCGCTGAACGCCACGTACTCGTGCACTTCCCTGACATGGGGGCGGAGAAATTCCGGGCACATGCCCATGAAGATCCAGTCCACTTCATCGGCCGTCTCGCTGACCACCGTGGCCAGCATTTCCAGGTCGCCATGATGCTGCATGGCGCCGGCCCAGCCCACGCGCGGTTTCACACCACAGCCGCGACGTGATTCCAGGTTACCCCACAGCCTGGCATCCAGGCGGTTGGGTACGACCCGGATATCATTGATAAAGCCGGACAGCTCGTCCGCCAGCGGCTCACAGGTCACGATCAGCCGGTCCATCAGCGCAAGACAGCTGCGCAGGCGCTTTTTTATGTCCTTGTAGCCGGTTTTGAAGCATGAGCTTTTGGGCGGCACCGCGAACATGAGGTCATCCTGGCTGAACACCATGAAGACATCGTTCATGGTCCGGTACTGCCGCAGTGACTCCAGGCAATGATCATGCAGGGTGTTGTGTAACAGCAGCACATCCGGCTGCGCCCGCTGCAGTTCCACAACACTCGGCATGTATTCCAGGTTTTCCCCCGTAAAGGGGATGTTGGCGTGCACGGCTTTACCGGCTGCCGACAGGGCCGCAAGCGGTTGCGCCACCCGGTACGCCCAGGGTACATAGGAACCGGCACCGGCACCGGTGATGCGCGGCAGGTCCCGGATCGCCGGGTCCCAGGCCGGTTTGAAGCCCGTTTCCAGGGAGAAATCCGTCTTCCTCAAAGTCAGGTTGCGGTTATAGGCCGGGTCTGCGGCAAGTTTTTCCAGCCAGCGTGAGGTCAACTGCCGGGCATCCTGCTCGACACGTTGCATGCCGCCGTCGCCGGAGTAGGTGTCCAGGCGGTCATCGGAGATCAGCATGGTAACAAACGGCGTCCACACGATACGCTTGCCGGCCTCACTGAGCCGCAGGCAATAATCGACGTCCTGGTACAACTGAACATCGATGTCGGCATCGAAGCCGTGCAGCGACCGGAACAGTGAACGCCGGGTCAGCATGCAGGCACTGCTGACAGCGGACAGGTTCTGCACCAGCTGCGCGCGTTGCATGTAACCGGCCTGTTCGAGCGTATCACCTTCACCGATACAGCCCCCGATACCGAGCGAACCCATACCGGTAACAAGGCCCGCGTGGGCGACCCGGCTCTGCGGGGACACCAGCCGGATACCGACCGCACCGATATCCGCACGCTGACCCTGGGCCAGCAGGCGTTCCAGCCAGTTATCCTGCAGCACGACGACACCGGAATCCATGAACACCATGTAGTCCGCATCGACGGACTGCGCCAGGTCTGCAAAATAGGAACAGCGCGAGGCATTGTTATCCAGCGGGTCGACCGACAGGCGCTCGCTGCAATATTTTTCCAGCAACGGGACCAGCGCCGCACCTACACCCAGCCTGACCGTACAGTTGGCGTACGCCGTCTTCTGCAACAGGCTTGTGACCGTCCTTTCCAGCTTCGCAAAGTCATTGCCGGCATACACCGCGATACAGACAGCGGGGCTGCCTGAACAGCGGTAATCAACCATACAGGTTCCCGCCACGGCGCCGGGCAGTACCCGCGCATCGATCCGGTTGCGCGCCACCCAGGCCTCGAGCAGCGGTTTTACCCAGCTGTCACGCGCTTCCCGGCTCGCGTTAGCCTGCAACTGGTGGTAAAGCAGTGTCGGGATATGCCCGAGCGCCGCTGCACCGTGCCTGTCGAGTACTTTCAGCGCCAGGTCGTAGAAAACCGCGGCCGGGACAGCACCCGTGTCGGGGTTCAGCTGTTCCAGCATCGTCCTGTGCACCAGCGACAGGTTACCGGTGTAGGGACTGGAGCACAGGTAGTCCGGGTTGCTGTCCGGCTTGAATTTGTGATTGATCCGGCCAGCTGCCGCATCGACACAGTCTTCATCGCTGTAGATAAATTTCCAGCCGGGATTGCTGTTGATGTAGTCAACGAAAGTCGAGAGCGTTTCCGGTTCGAGCGTATCGCCCGGCGCCACAGAGCCGACCCAGTCGCAGGCCGAGTTACGCAGGGTTGCGGCACAGGCCTGCGCCACATCGTCGGACTGTATCCATTCCAGCATCGGCAGGCTGTCAAAATCCCGGTGCGGGGGCGGCGCGGTGGAGATAATACTGAGCCCCCAGCCGGTATAGATCTGGCGATCGAGGCTGTCGATTGTATCGGCGATGCCCGCCATCGCGTGTTCATCGACCACCATGACCAGGTGCACGGAAGGCAGGGTAGCGGCGGAAGCCTCTGCACGCCGGAGGAACTGCTCCTGCAGAACCTGCACGGCAGTCGTCGCTGCATCATCCCGGTGTTCTGCAGGCGCGCCGTCATCGCCGGCCGTGATATCGGCCAGCATCTGCAACCGGTCCACGGCATTGTGCTCAAGCGCCTGCAGTTGCCTGCTGCGCGCCTGGCGCAGGTCCGCGGGCAGCCCGTCCGCGTGCATGTCGTATATCTTCCGGTAGGCACTGGCCGTATCCGCCAGCCGCTGACGGGTAATATTGTCCACCCGGTCACTTCTGACCCTGACCTCGACGGTGGTCTGCCGGATATGGAAAAACTCGTAGCGCGCCGAAAACCGCAGCAGGAATTCCCAGTCTTCATAACAGTTCAGCGATACGTCGAACAGGCCCACCTGGTCCAGGCAGGATTTCCAGTGCGCCCAGGTATTTATCGCGATGTAATTTGCGACCAGAAGACGGGCACGCGAATAGTCGTCGTGCGCGTAGAGGTTGCTCCTCTCGCCCTCTTCCACGGGATGACCGTTGTTGTAGCGTTCCTGGACAAGCACCGCATCGGTATAGACAAAAGGCCGCCTTTCCTGTGACAGGGCGGCGACTACTGTTGCGAGGTGGCAGTCGAGGTAGATATCGTCGTCGTCCAGGTAGCAGATAATCTCGCCCTGTGCCGCCTGCAACGCCAGGTTCCTGGCCGCCGCCTGGCCACCCGACTGCTCCAGCCTGATACAACGGACAGAACCGCGCGATGACCGGCTGTCGATGACAGGGGCGACATCGTCACCACCATCATTGACTACAATCAGTTCCCAGTTCCTGTAGGTCTGGGCAAGAACGGAGTCGAGCGCACGTCCCAGCAGCTCCAGCCGGTTTTTCGTTGGCATGATAATACTGACCAGGGGCGCGGACGCAGCCTGCTGTTTGTCACCGACCCCGCTCTCATCGGCACTCACCAGGTAGCTTTTCCCCCGTTCCGGCTGCTCGCCCCATTCGACCGGCCAGTGGCGTGTCCTGGCAAGCTCGGTTTCCAGCACGGTGTTTTCCGGCAGCGAATGCTGGACACTGTCCGGCGATTTCAGATAAAGCCCGAGCACTTCGGGTATATGTTTAAAGGTCTCGCCGACCGCAGCACGCAGCCAGAATTCGTAGTCACCGGCGACCTTCATCTGTGCATCGAACAGGCCGTATTTTTCATGCAGCGAGCGGCGCCACATGGGCTGCGGCCCGATATAACAGTCTGAAAACAGCCGGCGCGCATTGAATTCCGGCCAGCGGAAATACGCTTCTATCGATGCGTCCCCGAAAGCGGCGTTTTCCTCCCCGGTTACAGCCGAATCCGCATAGACCAGGGCAATGTCCGGGCCGGCCTCCAGCTCGGACACCATGCGTTCAAAGGCAGCCGGGTGGTGCCGGTCATCCGTGTTGGCATTGGTCAGGTATTTCCCCCTGGCCGCGGCAACGCCGCGGTTCCAGGCCGCGTAGATGGTTTCACGCTCCTCGGTACGGATATAGACGATATTGGCGTAGCGTTGCTGAAACACCTCGACAATCGCCCCCTCGTTCTGTGCGGAACCACTGTCGACCACGACAATTTCAAGCCTGTCGGCAATCGTCTGCGCCTCCAGGTCTTCCAGGCAGCCCCGGATATACCGCTCACTGTTATAGGTCGAAACAATAGCCGTGACCAGTATGTCATTGCCGCCTGCCGGGAACTGCCCGATCTCGCTTTTTCTTCCCGCGGCCTTTTGCAGTGACCGTGCCTGGTCGGCAATCATGATAACCGGGGCCGTCTCCGGCAGGGCCTGGCCCGACTTCCTGAAGCGCGTGAGTTCCCTGCCCAGCTCTTTCAGCGCCTCTGTGCGGTACAGCTTCAGCCCGCCGGCTGTCTTCTGCCCGCCGTGCTGCCGGAAACAGCCCAGCAGCATATCGGTGGTATACAGGCGCGCATGCCTGAAAAACCGCATCCATAACTCCAGGTCGCCGGCCATTTTCAGGCTGGTCTTGAGCCTTCCCCCGGCTTTTTCCCACAGCGAGCGACGCCAGAATGTACCTTCCTGCTGGATGTAGTTGGGGTAGTCATAGCGCTTCTCAAGGTAATATTCACGGCTGAACACGGGCGGAGAAGAGCACACCCAGGCGAGCTCTCCGTTCTCATTCATGATATTCGGCGTGCCTGTCACCCAGTCGACTTCTTCCAGGCCGGAAAATATTGACGCGACTGCATTCAGTGAACCGGGGTGCAGTTTGTCGTCCGAATTGATCCAGGTCATGATATCGCCGGTGCTTCTCTGGAGGCCGGCTTCCACAGCCCAGTACTGCCCCCTGTCCGGGCTGCTGGTCCAGTAGCTGATCTGTGCTGCGTATCTTTTTATGATATCGACAGACTGATCGGTACTGCCACCGTCCATGACGATCAGTTCAAGATTCGGGTAGCCCTGGTCCAGGACCGAACAAATAGTTTCTTCGAGAAATTCACCCTGGTTGAACGAAGGAATCACCACACTGATTCGGGGTGCTTCCCCGCCCGCCGAATAGTCGACAAACCTTGCCGCTACCGCTCCGCTCCCGGCATCAACGTCTGCGCCGTCGATAGCGGAAAGCAGCCGGGTGACTTCGGCATCCTGCGGGTTTTTCTCAAGATAGGATGAATAGAGTATTCTTGCCTCGTCCTGTTTCTCCAGTGCGACGAGTATCTGGCCCCCGTTAACGACAACATCCCGGTTACCGGGATCACGGTCCAGTGCCTCGGCGAGACTGTCCAGGGTATTAACCAGGTCCTCATTCTGCCAGTGAGCCACGACCAGGTTATTCAGGACTTCGATATCTTCCGGTGCCAGTTCCTGCGCCCGGCGGAACAGCGCTATCGCCTGCTCCACATCCCCGGCGTTAAAAGCCTGTTCACCCTCTGCATTGAGGCCTGCAACCGCATCATTCCGCCCGCCACCGGCCACGCCGGATGCAACCGGTTTTTCCGCTGCAACGGCACCTGTCCGGATATCGGAATCCGCAACCTGTTCGCCGCAGATGGCCCGCCTGATGGCATCGCCTGAATAGCCCAGGGTTTCAATAACCGCTTCACCCAGGGAATCAATATACCTGACCGAGAAATCACGGAAATCCCCGTGCGCAAGATGTGTGCGCCAGGTATCGAGATAATCCCCCACAACGGTATTATGCCGGTGCACACCGCACGGGTCGCCGAAGCTGCCGCCAGGCACCGGCGCCTGGCCGTAATCGAGCATGGCGGGCTGAAACGCTATACCGACATGGCTGCATATCCGCCTTACTGTAGCGGTCGGGTTGTTGACGAGATCTTCATAATGAACATTGATTGCGGCGTCGCCAAGAACCCCCATACCCTCGCTCAACAGCGCCGGACCCCTGACCAGGTCAACATAGTGCTGGTGTTGCTGAAGGGCCTGCAGGTCATCCCCGAGCCAGGTTCTCAGTATCGAGGAAAGCACCGCTGCAGGATTGCGCGACAGAAGCACGAACCTGGCTTTCGGAAACACCCGCACCAGTTCGGGAAGGATATAAAAATAGCGGGGCGTCTTGTCCAGGAACACAGACTTGCCGCTCGACTGCAGGGCTTTGCCATAGAGCACGCTCGCCATGGCCCGCAGGGCTTCTATATAGGTTTCGTCACCACCCGGCATGGTGGCAAGAAAATCATCCAGCGCCCGGCGCGCAAGATCCGACTCGTACTCGGTCTCGATCCCTTTCCGTTTCAGGGCATACAACGGATGGAGCATGATCCAGGGTTCCGCCGTGGTATGCACATCCGGGTGATTTGCCAGCACCCGCTGCAATAACGTTGACCCTGACCTCGGTAACGACACAAGGAAAACCAGGTTCTCTCCCAGCCCCCCGGGGTTCGCCGCGGCGTTCGGCCGGGGCCTGCGGAACTCCGGGGCTTCAGGGCGACTGTGCGCTACCGGCCGTATGGGCAAACTGCCGCCATACTCCGCTGCCAGGCTCTCGAGTTCGGCTTCAACCCGTGCCTGCTCCGCAGGCGTCCTGTTCTCCAGCAGGGGCAGGTTTTTTCGATAAATGGTTTCCAGATCCCGCAGGTGTGTATCCACCGGCTGGTTATGGATGCCGCCGGAATGAATCCGGTAATCGACCAGGGCCGCACCGGAATAGGCGATCGGGTAGGCCGCGCTGAGGCGCAGCTTCAGGTCCCAGTCAATGTAGAGTTCAACGTTTTCATCATGGTAATCCATCTCCTCCAGCGCGGAGCGATACACGAGCGGATTACGGAATATGCTGCGGATACCCGGGAAAAACCGCTTGGAGAATACCTCGACAAACACATCGCCACTGGGCGGCTCCGGGCCCTTGCCGTCGTACCAGATCGCGGTCTGCCGTCCCTCGGCATCGATGCAATGTACGTTGGAATAGGCCATCCCCGCTTCCGGGTTCCGGCACATTGCGGCCCATTCGAGTTCGAGCTTGCGGGGAGCCCAGCGGTCATCCCCGTCCAGCACGCTGACCAGCTCGCCGCATGCGCGCTGCAACGCCGTGTTGGCGTTAACATGCATCCCCACATTTTCCGCTTGCCGGTGGACCACGAACAGGTCCGGGTACTCCCGGCTGTATGCCGAGATAATCTCCCAGGATCCGTCAGTGGAACAGTCATCGTAGATGACAATCTCGCACGGGCGCAGAGTCTGCGCCAGTATGCTGTCGATACATTCGTGCAGGAATTTTTCGAAGTTATAGGTAACGATAACAACGCTTATTCGCGGCTGGCCGCCCGTGGCTGGAATTTCCATCTGTTCAGGTCTCTTTTATGCTTCGCATGCGGAATCGATGCTGTATTCCCGGCGACCTGACATGGCGCGCAGGCGCAGCCCGACTGACCGCCCTGATTCAATCACCCTGGCAATCAGCCCGGTTATCTTCTCTACCTGTTCTACCGACACCGAGGTTCCCGTCGGCAGGGTCAGCACCTTGCCAAGTAAATTCTCCGTATTGGGGAGTAACATGCCCGCGTTGGGAAAATAGGAGCGATAGGGCTCCATGCGGTGGCAACCGGGGTAAAAATAGCGCCTTGCGTCTATATTCTCCGCAGCCAGAATATCCAGCATCTGGGCGCAGGTTACAGAGGAAATGCATTCGTCCAGTTCGATAACGATATACTGGAAATTGCAGTGTTCCCTTTCATCATATTCAATCAGCCTGATACCGGGCACCCGGTGCAGACCGTCCCTGTATGCCGCGTAGTTTTGCCGGTTATGCTCGACAAACGCCGGCATCGATTCCAGGGAAGTCAGGCCCATGGCGGCCTCGATTTCCGTCATCTTGCCGTTGATACCGACGTGAACAACAGAGTCCCGACCTTCAAAACCGAAATTCTGCATCAGCCTGACTTTCTCGGCGAGATCATCATCGTCAGTGACCACCGCCCCGCCTTCGAAGGAATTGATGAACTTGGTGGCATGGAAACTGAAGACCTCGGCAGTACCGAACCCGCCTATCATTTTTCCCTTGTAGCTGCAGCCGAAGGCATGTGCGGAATCGAAAACAACCGGAAGCTCGTAGTGCCCGGCTACCGACATGATTGTATCGATGTTGCAGGGTCGTCCCCACAGGTTCACGGGCAGAATGCCGGAGCTGCGTGGTGTAACGAGGTCCTTGATGCGTGCCGGGTCAAGGTGGTGTCCGCCCGGCGCGATGTCACAGAAAACAGGCGTAATCCGTTGCCATTGCAGGGCGTGCGCCGTCGCGATGAAAGTCATCGACGGTGTTATGACTTCGTGTTCGAACTCCAGGGCCCTGGTGACAATCTCGAGCGCGACGGTTCCGTTGCACATGGCGATGCAGTGACGAACACCGACAAGGTCCGCAATGCGCTCTTCAAACTCCATGACCAGCGGCCCGCGATTGGTCAGCACCCTGTGGTCCAGTATGCCGTCAATCCGGGCATACAGGCGTTCCCTGTCACCCAGATTTGGAACACCGACATGCAGTGGCTTCGGGAATGTCGGCTTGCCACCAAAAATGGCCAGTTGCCCCTTTCTGTCTTCAGACACGATGCTGCACCCGCGGAATCAAATACACGCAAAAGAGCAATGCAATATCAGTGCCTTATTTTTAGTCCTTATTTTACATTGAGTTACAATACACCCCTGAAGGCCCGCCAGTTTTATGACGGAACAAAGAGCGCCGTTCAACCGACCTGTCGTTGGCGATGATTACCTGACCGCTCGGCCAGAAACCTGTCCACCCACTCCTCGGTTTCTGCATTAGCCATTTTCATGCTCGCAGTTTCGTCCAGCGGCTCCGAATCACGCGTAATACCGATATATTGACACACTGCGTCCAGCCCCTTGCCGGCATCCTTTACAAAGGTCTCATATTCGATCACCAGCGGGGAAATCCCGTTGTTGCTGAAATATGTTTTCCAGCTCTCTGCTTCCACAGCCAGCAGCCGCACGGCATTGCATATTTCGTTGTAGTCGTACCTGCCCTTGTGAACCACCTCACCCTCACTGGCAGCCCACTGCCTGGTTTGCATGGCTTTAACATAGGATATGGCCTGCCGCAGTTTGTCATTGCGCTGCACAAACAGGTATTTTGGCGAGTGAAAAAGCTTCTCAAGGGAGTTGAAATCCAGACCAAAATTATTCAACTGGTGATAATGAGCCTTCATCCCGAACACACCGTTGCCCGAAGTGCGGAACCGCAGCAACATACGCGCATATTCTTCAATCGAGGAAAAGCCCCACCTGTCCCTGTAATCCAGGCTGTGTTTATCGTGCAGGTACTCAAGCGGTGCACCGGCTTTACCGGTACTCCACAACAGGTCGGCCAGCAAAGTACTTCCGGTCCTTGGCGTCGAGGCAATAAGATAGGTCGACTGCACGCATGTTCCCGGGCTGAAGTCGAAAGCGGATGAGTTTTTCCTGTCGAACATCGATGTTCTCCATCATATACCTGGCATAAAAACCATCCGCTGCATTACGAATGGCGCTGGTATATTCAAGGCATGATTTATGCCAGGAGCCGGCCTGGCATACAGCGGGAAATCGACGGGGAGCTATTCCAGGACAAGGCCGGGGCGCACATCATCAAGATCGCCCTGTATTGCCTTCAACTTGATGAATCCTTCACCCTTTCTCAATACCAGCGTATCACCGTACACATAGACAATTTCATTCTGCCTGTATTCCGCACACCTGGATAACAGGTAAGCATTGGTGACGATCTCCGCATCAAAGGTTTTGCAGACCTTCCCGGAAATCTGGAACTTCACCCCCTGGGAGCTTATGCCGAAAGCCCGGACCTGGCGGTAAATATCCTCCAGCCCCGCACCCGGGTCGAGTACGCTGCCCCCTTCCGGACGTGCAAAACAGACGGGGGCACCACGGCCTTGCGGCGGACTTTCGAGGGGACGGAATTGACGCGACTCGGCAAGCGTAAAAGCATCGACTTCCGCGCTGAAACTGAGCTGGTAGAGCAAGCCAAGATCCAGGTCCGGGCTATAGGGTATTTCCACCCTGGAAATCACCGGGCCGGTATCGGCGCCATCATCCATGATATGGCAGCTGGCGCCTGCTCCGTATTGATAAAACATGGCACCGTTAACGGCGTGCGCGCCGCGCTGCTCGGGAAGCAGGGCCGGGTGCACATTGACGAACGTCCTGGAGCCGGTATCCAGGCGGGAAACCGGCAGGATGTAGGGGCAGCCGTTGGAAACCAGCAGTTCGTAGTCCCTGTCAAGCAGCATCTCAACAAGCCCGGACCTGTTGTCAATGCGCGTATACTCTATAGCCCGGCTGACCAGCTCCCGTTCCAGGAAAGATCCGCCTGCGGCAAATATGGTGAGCAGCTCATAGTTTCCGTCCAGTATTTTTTCCAGTACGCGAAACCGGTTGCCGACAAAGATGGTTCTCATTTACAGACTCCGCAGGCGGGCACCTGGATCATTCCAGCCTGAATTGGGTTAACCGTTGCACCATGCCGGCCGGGGTACAGAACATCATGGCGTCTATAACGGACAGGCCGGGCAGGAACGGCCCGGTGTATTGCGGGTAGGGCTCGGGTTCCCCCTGCAGGAAGAAAAGCTCAATACCCGCCGCAGAAAATTCCGCCCTGTCATAGAGTTCCCGGCCACCAGCGGGATTGATATAGCGTTGCGCCCCCTGCCGGCGACAGATATCCAGAATTCGCCGCTGCCCCGATGCGCCTGCGCTGACTTCGATGTCTGATGAAAACACGAGAGGGGTATCTATCCCCAGTGACCTGCAGGTGATTTTCAGGGCCGTGGCAAGATAGCGGGCCAGGTTTTTCTCATCCTGCACAAGTGTGCTTTCCAGCACAGGGTATGCGGACTCAAAGTTCGGCGCCCTGGTGTAGGCGTGGCGGAGGGTTCCCAGCAGCTTTCCGGCATTGTCCCCTACCTGTATTTCATTGATCAGCCTGTTCTGACTCGCCCCGTGCAGCTGTAATGTTATCCGGTGCGAGCGGTTCCCGAGCAGGATATTGTTGCGGTTGATCCAGCCACGGTTGATAAAGTTTACATCATCCAGGATGACAAACTCGTCTACCGCCCCTATCAGCTGGAAGTAAGGCAGGTAAGGCAGCAGGTAGGGCTGCATAACGGCAATGGTCTTACCAGGAGTCATCGGCACCAGGAAACCCGGTAAAGTCCGGAACCGGAACGCACCCCGCCAGACAGTGAAAGATTCGTTCCGGTCCCTGTTTCAACCCTGATCATCCAAAGCGGTCCGCGCTACCCGGCAGATCGAAAAAACTGAGCATAGTATACCTCAGGCCACCTGCGCAAACCGCCGGATACGGCATGTATCCTCCCGGCCTGCCGGTCGGGATTCTCTCACAGACGGAACAGGAGAAACCCCCGACAATCTCATCATCTAACTGTTGAGTACAGCTTCCGTTAGCTGTATTTTCCCGTCTGGTCCGGATGTACCGCCCGTCCGGACAACGGCCGATTTCCCGGTTCACTTGCCGGGACATGATTTTTACGCTGACCGGGAAAACCAGCCATGCTGATCGATACCCTGCACCAGGAAGCACATGTCTGGTCCTGCATCCCGGAATCAGTACAGGGTGATACAACACTTCACCGGCTGAAAAGCCTGCTCTCTGACGAAGAGCTCGACCAGCACCGGCGTTTCCATTTTCCGGCCGACAGTCATCGCTACCTGGTTTCCCATGCGCTGGTACGCAGGGCCCTGTCGTCCTATATCGATATACCGCCGTCAGACTGGCATTTTTCCCGTAACGAGCACGGTCGCCCCGAGATCGCCAACCCGGGTCTGCCACCGCTGCGCTTCAACCTGACACATACCGATGGACTGGCGTGTTGCCTCGTGACGCTGGTTGACGACTGCGGCATCGATGCGGAAAAAATCCGTGACCGGCACAACCCTGTCGCCATTGCTGCACGCATGTTCTCCCCGGCTGAACATGCCGGGCTGTTACAACTGCAGGGAAAGGAACAACTCGAAGATTTTTTCCGCCGCTGGACGCTGCGCGAGGCTTATGTGAAAGCCCGGGGTATCGGGCTGTCGCTGCCCACCCGCAAGCTGCATTTTCAGATCAGGAACACAGGCGCTATCGAGGTCGGGTTCGATGACTCGATAGACGATGACGGGGACAACTGGATGTTTCAGCTGTGGCAGTCCGGCCCGGAACATATTGTGGCCACCGCCATTGCCCGCCGGCCCGGGCTTATAAAAAAACTGCTGGTACGCCCGCTGCAGCCGTGACCGGGCTTCAGATGAAATTGAACAGGTTCAGGTTCTGAACTTTGATAAAGGCCTGCTGGGCGGCCTGCAGCGTGATGCTTTCCCGGCTCAGCCGGGTGGATGCCTCGGCAAAGTCGAGGTCTTCAACCACCGAACGGGTCTGCTCCAGCTGGAGCAGCATCACTTCGTTAATGCTCTGCTGGCTGTCCAGTGCATTCAGACGCGCACCGGCAGTGGCCCTGAAGCCAAGAAACTGGTCCATCGCCCGGTCCAGCTGGTCGAGACTGGCGCCGTTCGGCGTATTGGCCTCCAGGTCGCTGGCAAGGGTTTCCAGTATGGAAAAGATGCTCTCGAAGCCGCCGCCACCATCCGGAATATCCATGAACACGGCCTGCCCGGAATCGCCATCGGCAATCTGGCGCACCGGACCGACCTGGATCTGGCGTTGCCCCGCATCGCCGGCATAGCTGATCACACCCGGCGCGGTTTCACTGAAAGGCTGCGTGAGCACCTGGTAACCGGCGAACATGAACTGTCCGTTGCCGTCCTTGCGGTTGGCCAGTCCCAGCACTTCCTGGGCCAGTTGACGGACTTCGGAGGCAATTGCCGTTCGCTCCGTCACGCCATTGGTATCGTTGAGCGC
>DRNU01000095.1 GCA_011374975.1 Gammaproteobacteria bacterium
ACGTCGAACCATTCGGCGCGGCCCGGGAACTGGGCGCTGACCAGCGAATCCTGCAGCAGGGCATGCAGGTCGTTGGCCGCCTGGCGCACGGTGCCGAACAGTTCACCCAGGTTGCCGGTGCGGGCGGCCAGGTCTTCCTGCAGGTGCTGCAAGGTGGCTTCGTTGTCGTCAAACTGTTGTTTCAGGGCCTGGCCACGGTTGCGTTGTTGCTCAACGCGCCGGCGCATGTCCTCCAGTGCCGCCTTGCGGTTGTTTTTCCCGGACAGGAACTGTTGCTCGCGCTCACGGCGCACGGCGGCTTCGCGCTGGCTGGCTGCCTGTACCTGGCGCAGGAGATCGTCCAGCCCGGTCGGGTGGTCAGCGAATGCCGGCAGGCTGGCGCATACCAGCAGCCACAGGCCGGCCAGCGGATACTTACTCCGCATCGTCACGGCTGGCCGCTGCGATCGGCAGATCGAGGAGTTGCGGGGCGGTTTGCTGACGGGCGATACGCAGGGCGCGTGTTACGGACAGCCGACCGGCGGCATCCATGGCCGTCCAGTTTTGCCTGGCCGCGTCCCAGTAAGCGGCCTCGTGCCCGTCCAGTGTCACATAGTAGAGACCGAGGCGACCGACACGCAGCACATCGACGGTGAGCGGCTGCTTGCCGTCGTTAATGTCTTCCTGGTAGGCCTCCAGGGTGCGGCTGTAATCGAGTTCGATCTGGTAGGCTTCCAGTACCCGGCGGTATTTTTCGGCAACGGAAACATCCGCCCTGTCCATCAACCTGCGCAGCAGTGTAACCCGTTGCCGACGCTCTTCCTGCAGGAAGGGCATGTCGTCGGTCACGAAGCTGTCCAGCTGACCGATCATGCGCAGCATCAGCGGGACGATTTCGCGCTGGGTCAGTTCGATGTCGGCCATCTGCTGCGCGATGAGCGATTTTTCCTCGTCCTGTGAAGCCACCAGGCGCTGCAACTGGTCGTTGTAGACGGTCAGGGAATCCAGTTCCCGGCTGAGCGTGAGATATTCCTCGAGCATCACCCGGGTCTGTTCACTGAGCCGGTCGATTTTCTGCTGGGTGTCGCGTTCGCGGCTGTTGTTTGTGTCGCTCAGCGTAATGGCCTTGTCCAGGGCATCGGCCATGACAGGCATCGCCGGTACCAGCAGTACGCACAGCGGCAGGGCAGTGAGAATCGCATGCAGGGTTGGTGTTTTCATGGCATGCGGAGTCTACACGATCTGGCGAGTGATTCTAGACGTGCTGATTATGTTTTCCGGCATGTCTGTAACCGGGGGCGGCCACCAGCGCCGCCCCGGTACAGTCAGCACATCCGTTTGTCGTCGATCAACGATAGCGGTACTCGAGCGTGGCATAGTAGTTGCGGCCGGCCCCCGGCACATGTTCACCGACCGCCACGTCGGAATTCGCGACCCGGTTGATGCCGGACAGGTGTGGCTGGTAGTTCTTGTCGAGCGCATTCTCGATGCCGAGCTTGACACTCAGGTCGCGCATCAGGGAGAAGCCGCCGCGCAGGTTCATCAGTGCATAACTGTCGGATTTCTCTTCGCTGTTGGTATCCGACACCTTGTTCTGTTTGGCATAGCCCACGCCTTCGATACCGGCCCACCAGTGTGACTGCGTGTAGCTCAGCATGGCGTTGCCGTTCAGCGGGGCAATGCGGTACAGGTCATCATTGATGTCATCGCGTTCGCCACGTACATAGCTGACCACGCCGTCGAGCCGCCAGTTGCGGTCGAAGCCGACCCCCCAGTCCATGTCGATGCCGTACAGTTTGGCATCGACATTACTGAACTGCAGCGGGTTCGGGTCACCGTTGGCGGTGCTCACCATAATGACCACCGGGTCGGTTGAGGGTGTGCCCTGGATATAGTCGTCGACGTAACGGTAGAACAGGCGCGGTGCCGCGTAGAAGCGGTTGCTGCGCCAGTCGAGGCCCAGGCCGACTTCATAGGCCGTTTCTGAATCCAGGTTGATATCGCCCACGTAGTTGTGGCCATCGGCGAGGCCGTTGGTGGCCTGCAGGGGAACCCACAGGTAGAGCTCCTGGTAGGAAGGGGCCCGTCTCTTGATGCCGGCTTCACTGATCAGGCTCAGTTGTGACGACAGGGTGTAGTTGAGTTTTGCGACCAGGTCGATATTGTCCTGGTTATTGTCCCTGTCCGCCGAATTGAAGCGGTTTTGCAGCGTAGCTATTGCCGGGTTCATTCCCGCCATGAAGTGGGAGACACTGCCGGAGCTGCTTTCGATGCGGTTATAGCGCGCACCGACTTGCAGGTTCCAGTCCGCGGCGAGGTCGCCGGTCCACTCTGCAAACAGCCCGAATGCATCACGCTCGACGTCGTTAAAAGCCTCTACATTGAACGCCGGGTTGGCCGGGTTGACGACGGTCGCATCGTGGCTGTCGAAATGACCGTCGCTGCCCAGCAGCAAGGTGCCCGGGCCCAGTCTGAAGCCGGCATCGAAACGGTAGCCGAGGGTGTCGCTCTCGGCCTGATTCAGGCGCTGGGCGGCAGGCGAGGCGACATCGCGCAGGGTGTAGTTGGACATCTCGTGGTCGACGTCGGAATAGTACAGCTTGCCGTTCAGGTCATAGCTGCCGGCCTTGCCGGTGTAGCTGGCTTCATACATGTCAGTATCGATGAAGATGATATCCATCGGCAGCGACGGCGTGCCGGTTTCGTCGGTACGGTTGCGACGTATGTCGAACGAGATTTCCTGGTCGCCGCTGCGGAACCCGTAGCCGGCACCGTAGTTACGGCGCTCGTGGCGCGATGGGCGGATCTTGCCGTCCGGGATTTCGATGTTGCTGCCTTTCTCTTCCGAACCGTAGGCATGCAGGCGATGGTTCCGGTTTGCAGCAGTGGCAAGACCGCCGAATATGTGTGACGAGTCCACTGTCGCACCGCCCAGGGTGAGGTCCACGCCCGGCTTGAGTGTTTCATCGCTGTTAAAACTGCTGCTGCGGGAGGTGGCGATAATGGTTCCGCCGATGGACTCCACACCGGAGCTGACGGGCGCGATGCCGCGGATGACTTCCAGTGACTGCAACTGTGAACGGGGGATGTAGGACAGTGCCGGATCCATGCCGTTAGGGCCGCCACTGCTGATGTAAGTACCGTTCACCTGCACGTTGACCCGGTCCCCGTACATACCGCGGTACTGTGCAAGGCCGGTCAACGGGCCGTTACGGTTGACGTTGGCGCCGGGTGCACGTTCCAGCAAGGCGGCGGTATCGGGTGTGGTTACCGGTGTCTGCCGGAGATCAATGGGGTAGACCTCGGGGCCGGCAACTGACTCGCCCTCGACCGTGATATCCGGGAGTTGGCGTGGCTCATCGGCAAAAGAACAGGTGGAGAAACTCGTCCCCAGGGTAATGAATAACACTGAAAAGTGTGCGGGTACAGGGTGTGTCACTACAGGCATGCTCATTTTTCTCCACATTTTTATCAGGGCAATGGGTTAAACCCCTGTGGATACTAGCAATGCCGATTTATGTTAGGTATGTGGCAAATCGTCGCACTGTGGGCAGTCTGGTCGCGGTTAGCCGGGAGGTGAATATGAACTGCACCAAATTAAAGCACAAAACGCCATTAATCCATTTTTATTCAGGATGTTGTACGCACTGCCGATGCTAGTGACAGGGCAATATGGATGTTTTGCAAACCCTGGCCAGACAGATAAAAAACCCATGTGCCACTAATTAGTAAAGGTTGCTTCCGTGATATTGAGCGTCTACCGAACAGTGCTGCCATGATAAAGAAAATCCCGACCAGTGAACTGAGAATCGGCATGTATATTCATGACCTGGACTGCAACTGGATGGACCACCCCTTTGCCATCAGCAAATTTGCTGTCAAGGATTCAGCAACGGTGCAGAAAATCGCCAGCGCCGGGATACGTCATGTCTACATCGATGCCGGTAAAGGAAAAGACGTTGAAGCGGCCCCTTCTGTCCATGAAGTCGAGCAGGCAGTACAGGAAAGACTCGAGGAAAGCATAAAAGGGGCCGATTCTCCCGAGGCCGTCTCCGTCGCTTCGGAATTGACCCGTGCCAAGTCGCTGTTCCGCGAAGCCACCTCGGTTATCCGCAACCTGATGGAAGACACCCGCGTTGGCAAACAGGTGGAAGTCGAATCTCTCGAACCGTTTGCAGAACGTATGGTTCAGTCTGTATTTCGCAATCATCACGCCCTGACCGGGATTTCCCGGATTAAAACCAAGGACGAATATACCTTCATGCACTGTGTCAGTGTGGCCGGCCTGCTGGTGACATTTGCCAGGGAACAGGCCTTTTCGGAAGAAGACATACACCAGGTCGCCATTGGCGGTCTGATCCATGATATCGGCAAGACCATGACACCCCAGGAAGTGCTCAACAAGCCCGGCAAGCTTGACCCGGACGAATTCCAGGTCATGAAAAGCCACGTTACCCATAGCCGGGAGATTCTCGAAGCAACACTGGGGATCAGCAAAACGGCAATGGATATTTCGGTGCTACACCACGAGCGTATCGACGGAACCGGCTATCCGCTGGGTTTGTCGGGCGACCGGATCAGCCTTATCGGAAAGATGTCTGCAATTGTCGATGTCTATGACGCCCTTACATCGGTGCGCGTCTACAAGAATGCCTGGGAACCGACACTGGCCCTGAAAAAACTCATGGAATGGAGCCCTGATCACTTCGATACCGAGCTGGTACAACACTTCATTCGCTGCCTGGGCATCTACCCGGTGGGTTCGCTGGTCGAAATGGAGTCAGGGCTGCTGGGCATAGTCATGGAGCCGGGGATTGACTTGCTGCGGCCAAAGTTACGCATGATATACAACGGGAAAAAGCGCCGCCATGAAAAAGTGCGTGATATTGACCTGGCGAAAGTCCAGGCCGACCGTATTGTTGCAGCCGTAAATCCGCTGGATTATAAAATTGATCTGGGTGAGTACCTCTAATCCCGGTCTCCCGATTGAAACGAACTCCAGCCGACCGGTGCGATACCGGGAGATAGCCGCGCTGCGCTCGCAATAACCGGAGCAGGCCGGGGGGACACGTGCTGTTAGCCTGAAAGTCCGGCGCGTTTCAGGAAAGTAACCAGTTGCTCTCCATGTTCCTCAACCCTGTCGACAGAATCATGGTCGGCGCCTTCAATCAGAAGCAACTCCGGAGCGTGTGTGCCGCAGCTCTTCTGGATCGCTATGGCATCTGTTACAGGTACTGTCCTGTCCGCCGTCCCGTGAACCAGCAGGACAGGGCACCTTGCCCGGCATGCGGTGTGCAAAGGGGAAATATCGTCATAGCGGTGTCCAATGACCCATTCCACGTAACGCAGAATCCAGGCTGTGAACAGTTTTGGGACTTTGTGTCGGGCGAGGTAGCGGCGCATCATCCATTCC
The DNA here is from genome assembly GCA_011374975.1 of Gammaproteobacteria bacterium. GTDB lineage: Bacteria > Pseudomonadota > Gammaproteobacteria > DSM-19610 > DSM-19610 > Thiogranum. The sequence goes on from DRNU01000095.1 coordinate 5,393, forward strand.
GGGTGGGCAAACGCAGCAATACTTATTACCGCGGCAATATCACCACGCCGTGAGGCTTCGAGCAGTACCGCCCCGGCACCCACCGAGTGCCCAAGCAGGGCAATATGGCCAGGCTGGTCCTTATACTGATTTTTTACCCAGTCAGTGGCTGCGCCGACATCTTCAGCAAACCGGGGAAGGGAAGAAAAACTGGCGGAATCACTGCGACCATGATTGCGCGCATCCAGTAGCAGCACATTCATGCCCGCACTGTGTAAGGGGAGCGCCAGGGGGAGCATCATTTCTGCATTTCCGCCCCACCCGTGTAACAGTATGACGGTTGGAGCGGTGGAGCAGGCGGGGACCCACCATGCAAAAAGTCGTTTCCCGCCGGTCGTGAGGATATCCGTCTCGCTGTACCCCAGGCCAATATCGGCCGGGCTTCCCTGCTCGACGCGTCTTGGTGCCCGGAAGCCCGCATGTATCACCAGCAAAGTTACTGCGAGTGTTGCAGCTGCTGCCAGGGCCAAAGCGAGGAAAACATTCACACGGCACGGATCAGTAGTATGTTGTAACCTGGTTACGCCCTTTCTTTTTGGCGACATAGAGCGCATCGTCAGCCTTAATCAGGAGCGCGTCAATATTTTCATCGTTGCCGCTGGATGTGGCTACGCCAAAACTGGCGGTAATTTTGATTTTATCGCCGTCGCTTTCTACAACGATATTTTCAATCTCGGCTCTTAAACGCTCCGCCAGATTTACTGCGTCTTCAAGACCGGTTTCAGGCAGGGCGAATGCAAACTCTTCCCCGCCGATGCGGGAAACAACGTCTACTTCCCGGACCAGCGCCTGCAATGGCTCTGCCAGCGCCTGCAAAACCCTGTCACCGGCAGAATGACCGTAGTTGTCATTGACCAGTTTGAAGTGGTCAATATCCATCATTATGACTGAAACAGGGTGGGCAAACCGTTTCGACTGCTCAAAAATATAACGGCCCTGCTCAAAGAAGGCGCGCCGGTTTCTGAGCCCGGTCAGTTCATCTTTCTGGGCCAGTTCCTCGGCGTATTGCTTCGCCGCCCTCAGTTCTTCTTCTACACGTTTACGATCCGTGATATCAGTCGCTATTTCCAGCCGCACCAGGCGCCCGTCAGTCCAGCGGATGGCCAGGTCACGGCACTGGTACCAGTGCTTGTTGACAGTGTTCTGGAACTCCCAGACATAAACCCCCGTGGGCATGCCTGACTCGTCCAGCAGGCGGTCGTTGGTGCAGAAAGAACAGGGCCCGTCCTGGTTCTTCTGCAGGACTTTCCAGCAGGTCTTGCCCTGGATGTCGCCCCAGATTGACCGTCCATATTCATTGGTGAACAGCAGTTCGTAGGTCTGCATGTCAGAGACATAAACCAGGGCGTCAAGGCTGTCGAGAATAGTCGCTATACTGCGATAGTTTTCATCGCAGGGCTCGTCCTCGTTCTCATCTTCCTGTTTACTCATTGAGCGGTTTAATGCTACCTGGCCGGCCGGGACTGATAGTTTTCATACATCCATCCGTAAAGTATAGGATAGTTTAAAGGTTGATGTTTGCCGGTCTGCCCGGGGCTGTCAACTTTCCATATCGGCCCGGTAGTCGCCGAGCATCGCAAGGTGGTTGAGACGCGCACGTTCGAGCAGGGCCTGTTGTGCGTCCTGCACCTTGTCCGTCTCGCCCATCCAGGCGTGCAGTGCGGTCTGTTGCAAGGCGCGCCCGTAGGAAATGCTCAGCCGCCAGGGGGCATCCGGTGCCTGCCGGTTCAGTGCGTTCAGGTTGGCGGTAGCTTCCTCCGGGGTCTGGCCGCCGGACAGGAAGTTGATGCTTGGTACGGCGGCCGGGACGTTACGCCTCAATACCTCGAGTGTGGCCGCGGCTACCTCGTCCGGTTCGGCACGGCGGCAGTCCTTGCCGGGCAGGATCATGTTGGGTTTCAGGATCATCAGTTCCAGTGCCACGTGATGCCGGTGCAGGGCGTGGAACACCGCATGCTGCACGGCTTCGGTGACCTCGGCATGGCGCTCGATATCATGATCGCCGTCCATCAGGACTTCCGGTTCGACAATCGGCACCAGTCCCTCGGCCTGGCAGATGGCCGCGTAGCGGGCCAGCATTTCAGCGTTGGCCTCGATGCCGTGTTGTGTGGGTACATGTCTTTCGATGGCGTAGACCTCGCGCCATTTGGCGAAGCGTGCGCCCTGCGCTTTGTAGTGCTGCAGGCGTTCGGCCAGGCCGTCCAGGCCCTGGGTGATCAGGTCGCCCGGTGACAGCGCCAGCGGGATCTTGCCCTTGTCGACCTTGATGCCGGGGACGATTTTTTGTGCCCAGGCGGCTTCCGGGATGGTTGTCCCGCTGTCGGTTTTCTGGTCCAGCGTCTCCTCGAACAAAATAATACCGCTGATGTATTCACCCAGCCCGGCCGTGGTGACCAGCAGGCTGCGCCAGGCGCGCCGGTTCTCTTCGCTGGATTCAACGTCGATAGCCTTGAAACGTTTGGCGATCGTGGGCGAGCTTTCATCCGCGGCAAGGATGCCGCGGCCTTTCTGTACCATGTCGCTGATAGTGGCTTGCAGTTCTGTCCGGTATTGCATGTCGCACCTCCTGTTCGGAACATTGAAACTTGTCACGGGCTGTCAGTTCATGGTCGGATGTCGAGCTTCTTTTCCACGTCCAGCACATGGCGGGTGGTACTGAGCACCGTGTCCGGATTCAGACTCATGGAGTCGATGCCGATCTCCACCAGGTACCCGGCCATTTCCGGGTAGTCGGACGGGGCCTGGCCGCACAGGCCGGAATGGCGCCCGTTACGCCGGGCACCTTCGACGGCCAGGCGAATCATCTCTTTTACGCCGTCATCCCGCTCATCAAAATCGAACGCTACGATCTCCGAATCCCGGTCCACGCCCAGGGTGAGCTGGGTGAGGTCGTTGGAGCCGATGGAGAAGCCGTCGAACAGTTCGGCGAAGCGGTCGATCAGGATCACGTTGTTGGGGATCTCGCACATCACGTAGATCTCCAGACCGTTCTCGCCGCGCTTCAGGCCATGTTCAGCCATGGCTTTCAGCACCCGCTTGCCTTCATCCACCCGACGGCAGAAAGGGATCATCAGCTTCACGTTGGTCAGCCCCATGTCATCACGTACCCGTTTCATGGCAGCACACTCCAGGGCAAAACCTTCCGCATAGGCGGGATGAGTATAACGCGCGGCCCCGCGAAAGCCGATCATGGGGTTGTCTTCCTGCGGTTCGAACCCGCGACCGCCCAGCAGGGTGGCGTATTCGTTGGTCTTGAAATCGGACATACGCACCACCACCGGTTTGGGCCAGAAGGCGGCGGCGATGGTGCCCACGCCTTCGGATAACTTCTGGATGAAGAATTCGGCGCCATCCCGGTAGCTGTGGGTCAGTGTCTCGATGGCCTTGCGCTCGCTTTCATCTTCTACCCGTTCAGGGTGCAGCAGGGCCATGGGATGGGCCTTGATGTATTCGTTGATAATGAATTCCAGGCGCGCCAGGCCGACCCCGTCGTTGGGCAGGAAACGGGTGGAAAAGGCGAGATCGGGATTGCCCAGGTTGATCATGATTTTGGTGCGGGGGCGGGGCAGGTCGGATAGATCGGTGCGTTCCACTTTGAAGGGAATCGCACCCCGGTACACCCGGCCTTCGTCACCACCGGCACAGGAGGCTGTGATGGTCTCGCCATCGGGAATCCTGTCCGTGGCGTTGCCACAGCCGACCACCGCGGGGATGTTCAGTTCACGGGAGATGATGGCGGCATGGCAGGTTCGGCCGCCGTGGTTGGTAACGATGGCGGCGGCCTGTTTCATGACCGGCTCCCAGTCCGGGGTGGTGGTATCCGCTACCAGCACTTCACCGGGCAGGAACTCGTGCAGGTGGGCCACGTCGGCGATATAGCGGGCCTTGCCGGTGGCGATGCGGGTACCGACCGAGTAGCCCCGGGTCAGGATTTCACCGCTGCCCTGCAGCTGGAACTGTTCCAGGATAGAGCCCTGCTGCTGTGAGGCGACTGTCTCCGGCCGTGCCTGTACCAGGTAGAGTTTGCCATCCAGCCCGTCCTTGGCCCATTCCATGTCCATGGGTTTGGCGTGCTCCGCCTGGTCGCTGTAGTGCTGCTCGATCTTGATCGCGTAGTCGGCCAGTTGCAGCACGTCTTCATCATCGATACAGAAGCGCAGCTGGTCCGGTTCGGGTGTCTGAATGTTGCGCGTCGCTTCCCGGGTCTGGCCCGTGGCGTAGATCATCTTGAGTGCCTTGCTGCCCCGGTGACGGCGCAGCACCGTGCGGTGCCCCTGCATGAAGGTGGGTTTGTGGACGTAGAATTCATCCGGTTCCACGGCACCCTGGACCACGTTTTCCCCCAGGCCGTAGGCGCCGGTAATGAATACCACATCGCGGAAGCCGGTCTCGGTATCCAGCGAGAACATGACGCCGCTGGCGGCCAGGTCGGAGCGCACCATTTTCATGACACCGATAGAGAGCGCCACCTTGAAATGATCGAAACCCTGGTCGATGCGGTAGTGGATGGCGCGGTCCGTGAACAGGCTGGCAAAGCAGCGCCGGCAGGCGTCCAGCAGTACGGCCTCGCCGGAGATATTGAGGTAGGTGTCCTGCTGGCCGGCGAAGCTGGCGGTGGGCAGGTCTTCGGCGGTGGCGGATGAGCGCACGGCCAGGCTCAGCCCATCCCCGTATTCTTCCTGCAGTTGCCGGTAGGCCAGCCGGATCTCCTGTTGCAGGTCTTCCGGGAGACCGGCGCTGTAGATAATCTCCCGTGCCCGGGCGCCACGCCGTGCCAGATCCTCCACATCGTCCGGGTCCAGCCCGTCCATGCTGTCGTGCAGGGCATCCCAGGCACCGGCCTGGTCCAGCATGTAACGATAGGCCTGGGCGGTAACGGCAAAACCGTTCGGGATACGCACCCCGCGTGGTGTGAGTTGCTGGTACATCTCGCCCAGCGAGGCATTCTTGCCGCCTACCAGCGGGACGTCTTCGATGCCCAGGTCTTTGAACCAGCGGATATAAGCGGATTTGTCGGCCATGATGTCTGTCCTGTGCAAAGTGTGCTGTCAATAGTCCTGCGCTTCCCCCGCCCGGTCGCTCACCGCACAAACTCGGCCTTGAGCGCTTTAAGAAAGTTCTGGTGGCGTGGCGTATGGTGGCGCAGGTGTCGGTATACCGCCACCTTGACCAGGTCGGTTACGTAAGCGGATGCGATAGAATACCCCCAGATAAGGGCGATCTCCGGCCAGCTGATAGCCGTTATCAGGCCGAAGCCATAGGCCGCCAGCAGTGTCGCCGCCAGCTTGGTGACGACCGCCGACCAGATCATGATGGGGGCCGGCCAGGGTTTTTTCCAGAAGTGCCCCTTGCTGCGCGCCACGAACAGCACCAGGTGTCCGGCCACCGCCATCTTCAGGAACACATAGGTCTGGATCTGTTCGATGCTCAGGTGCAGCCAGTCCATGGCGATCAGCAGCATACCGAAACTGCCGATGACCCCGGTCACGCCCATGGCGGTAGCGACCGTAATCACCTGCCGCATGTCCCACCTCACGGGGTTCTTTTCCAGGCTGGTGTGATCGTAGGCGATGGTCATGATCGGGATGTCGTTGAAGAATGCCAGCAGGATGATCATCACGGCGGTGATGGGATAGAAATTGAAGAAAATCATCGCCAGCACCACAAAGAACATAATGCGGATGGTCTCGCTGATGCGGTAGATGGCATAGGCGTTCATGCGTTCGAAGATACGCCGTGCTTCTTCTATGGCATTGATGATGACTGACAGGCCGGGGTTGGTCAGCACCAGGTCGGCGGCGGCACGCGCGGCATCGGTGGCGCCGCTGACGGCAATGCCCACGTCCGCCTGTTTGAGTGCCGGGGCGTCGTTGACCCCGTCCCCGGTCATGCCGGTGATGTGGTTGTCGCCTTGCAGGATGCGCACGATGGAGAACTTGTGCTCGGGGAAGACCTCGGCAAAGCCGTCGGCTTTCTCCACCTGGCCGGTGATACCCCTCAGCGTAGCGGTATCGGTATCGTCGGTCGGCAGAATGTCCGCTTTCAGGATATGAGTGCCAAGCCCCAGCTTGCCCGCGATCTGGCGGGCAATGGCGACGTTGTCACCGGTGACCATTTTTACATCGACCCCGTGCTCGCGGGCACTGGCAATGGTCTCGGTGGAGTCTTCACGCGGCGGATCGAACAGGGACAGGATGCCGAGGAATGTCCACGGCATGTCATCCTGTTGCCGGCGTGCGACGCCCAGTGCCCGGTAGCCCTGGGTGGCGAAGTTATCCACCACCTGCTGCGCCCGTTCCAGGTCGGCGCCGGTCAGGCCGGCGAGCTGCATGATGACCTGTGGCGCGCCCTTGCTGACCCGGAATGTGTGTCCTTCGCTGTCGTCTATGCTCGCCTCGGTACGTTTATGCACCGGGTCGAAAGGCACGAAGGCGGTTTTCCTGAAGCGTTCGATATGACCCTGTTCACCGAGTCCCTGGAGTACCGCTTCGTCAATGGCATCCCGGTCTTCTGCCCGCGAAGCCAGTGCGGCAGACAGCAGCACTTCCTGTTCATCCCCGGCATCGAACAGTTCGATATCGCCCAGGGTCAGCCGGTTCTGCGTGAGGGTGCCGGTCTTGTCCGAGCAAAGCACGTCCATGCTGGCCATCTCCTCGATGGATTCCAGCCGGGTGACGATAGCCTTGCGTTTCGACAGCGCCATGGCACCCAGCGCCATGGTCATGGAGAGCACGGCCGGCATGGCGACGGGGATGGAGGCGACGGTGAGGATCAGCGCAAACTGCACCAGTTCCAGCCACGGCATGTGGCGGTGCAACTGCACCAGTACCAGGGCGATCACCAGCGCCAGGCTGACATAGATCAGGTAGTCGCCGATGGTCAGCACCGCTTTCTGAAAGTGGGAGACGGTCTTGGCCTGTTCCACCAGGCTGGCGGTCTTCCCAAAGCGGGTGTCCTTGCCGGTGGCTGTGACCCGGGCCATGGATTCGCCCTGTTTAATGATGGTCCCGGAGAAGGCCTCGTCACCCTGCTGCCGGGTGACCGGCAGGGACTCCCCGGTGAGTGCCGACTGGTCGATGTCCAGGTAGGCGTCGTCCAGCAGTCTGACATCGGCGGGTATCACGTCGCCGAGGCGCAGGCGGATGATGTCGTCCGGTACCAGCCGGGTGGCATCGATTTCCTGCCATTGGCCGTCGCGCAGCACCCGGGCTTTCAGGGCAAGTTGTTTCCTGAGCGCCTCTACGGCGTTGCCGGCGGTGTATTCCTGCCAGAACCCGACCCCGGCGTTGAAGATGAGTAACGTGGTGATAATCCAGAAATCGGCCCAGTGCCGGATCAGGGCGGAAAGGATAGCCGCCACTTCGATCATCCACGGAATGGGGCCCCAGAAGTAACCCAGCAGCTTCAGCAACGGGGAGACATTTTTTTCCTCCAGGGCGTTGGGGCCGTACTGCTGCAGGCGTTCAGCCGCCTGTGTGGAGGTGAGCCCGGTTGCCGGGACGTTCTCAGTGTCTGAGTCAGTCATGATGTATTCCCTGGCCCGCGGGGCCACGCTTCCAACAGCCTGCTTTGTTCATGTGCGGATTGTGCACGTACCCGCGGTGCCCGGCTGTAACCTGGGTGACAGCACGGGGACTGCGGGCGCTATAAAGTGACGCCAGGCTTATTAATTCTGTTCGTGCTGAAGGGGAGTCACACACGCTATGGGACAACCAGGGAATGCGCGGCTGGTACTGACGGTTGGCATCTATGACAACGAGAAAAAGGCGGTGCGAGCCATTGAAAAGCTGATCGGGGAAGAGTTTCCCGCCGACCGGCTCTCGTTGCTGCGCAAAACCGGCGGCATGGGTGACGATATGCTGGGTCTGGCCTATACCAACACGGCGGAACGGGTAAAAACCTGGGGCGAGCACGGTGCCGCCTGGGGTGCGCTGTGGGGCCTGCTGGCCGGCGCCACCGGCCTGTTCGTGTTGCCGGGTATCGGGCCGCTGCTTGCCGCCGGCCCGGTGGTGGAGGCGCTGGGCGGGGCCATTGCCGGTGCCGCCGCCGCGGGTGGTGTCATGAGTGGCGCGGCGGTGCTGACCGAACTTGCCAGTGCGCTGCACAGGATCGGTGTGCCGGAACAGGAGATCGAGCAGATCCACGACGCCATAGAATCAGGTCGCTACGTTGTTATCCTTCACTGCGAGCCGGACCAGGCCGAGCATTGTGCCATGCGTCTGGGATGGGCGGGCGCCGACCAGGTGATTGTCATGCCCATCAAGTACTGACTGGTGACTACCCCATGAAAATATCATTTCACGGTGCCGACCAGGGCGTTACCGGCTCCTGCCACCTGGTTGAATGTGCCGGCAAGCGGGTGCTGGTTGATTGCGGCCTGTACCAGGGCGGGCGCGAGATCGTCGAGGAAAACTCGGAGCCTTTCGGCTTTGAGCCGGCGGATATCGACTTTCTGCTGCTGACCCATGCGCACCTCGACCATTGCGGGCGTTTGCCGCTGCTGGTCAAACGGGGTTTTACCGGTGAAGTGGTTACGACCGCAGCGTCGGTCGAACTGGCGCGACTGGTCATGCTCGATGCGGCCGGGCTACAGGAGGAAGAGGCCCGTTACCAGTTACGCAAGGCACACCGTCATGGCGCGAATCATGTGCGTAATATCGAGCCGCTGTATACCACGCTGGATGCCCTGAACAGTCTTGAATACTTCGGCCGCAAGGCCGGTTACGGTCAGCCCGTACAGCTGGCGCCGGGGATACGCGCCACGTTTTTCGATGCCGGACATATCCTCGGTTCCGCGAGCATCCTGCTGGAGCTTGAGGAAGACGGGCGCGCGCACCGACTGCTGTTTTCCGGTGACCTGGGCTACGGGGGGCGGGCCATACTGCGTGACCCGACGCCGCCCCCGCAGGTCGATAGCGTGGTCATGGAAACAACCTATGGCGACCGCCTGCACAAGCAGTTACAGCCTTCGATAGATGAACTCTACGAAGTGATCAACGACACGATCGGCCAGGGCGGCAATGTGATCATCCCGACGTTTGCGCTGGAGCGCGCCCAGGAGATCCTCTACTACCTGCACGAAGGCGTCAAAAGCCGGCGCATCAAACAGTTCGCCAATGTCTTTCTTGACTCGCCCATGGCAATTTCCGCCACGGAAATCTTCCGGCGACACCCGGAATGCTTCAATACTGAAACATTGAAAATATCGCGTGATGGCGGGGACCCCTTCAACCTGCCAGGTTTGCATTTTACCCGGCAAACCGCCGACTCCATGGCCATTAACCAGATCGATGGCGGTGCGGTGATCATGGCCGGTTCCGGCATGTGTACCGGGGGGCGTGTCCGCCACCATCTCAGGCATAATCTGTGGCGGAAACAGAACAGTATCGTGTTTGTCGGGTACGCTGCATACGGTACCCTTGCCAGGCGTATTGTCGATGGCGCTGACCATGTACGTATCTTTGGTGAAGATATCCCGGTGCACGCCAGTATTCATACAATCGGCGGATTTTCCGCCCATGCCGACCAGGCGGAACTGCTGGCCTGGCAGCAAAAGACGGGCAATCCGAAAACAACATTCCTTGTACATGGTGAAAAAGATACCATGCAGGTGTTTTCCGGGAAGCTGCACAATACCCGGGTCGAGATGCCGGAGTTGCATCAATCCTTCACGCTGTGAACGCATCCGGACAGAGCGTGATTCATTCCCCGCTTACAGGAGTGTTGAAATGAACATGAGCTTTTTTATGGTCGGTCCGCCGCTGGTGTCGCTGTTATCGGGCATTGCGATCCTGATCTGGCCCAGACTGCTGAATTACATCGTGGCTTTCTATCTTATCGTTTTCGGGCTGGCAGGACTCGTGCCCCTGACCCTGGTCTGAAAAGGCGCGTGGAATCTCGCTAATGATCGCTGTATCCTGAAGGTTGACGGCTGTCTGCCTGACGAGCCATAACCCAGGGAGTCTTTCCGCGTGAAAAGGGATCCGGTCTATTACAAGCACTGTAAAGATATATTGTCAGGCTCGCCGTTATTTACAGGGTTGTCGGATGACTTGCTCGATGACATGTTGTCGATGTTCCGGCGCGACACCTGGCGCCGGGGAATTCACCTGGACCCGGCTATTTTCCAGGAGCGGTTTTACCTGCTGATCGAGGGTCGCCTCGAGGTCATGCGCATCAACCAGGAGACAGGAAGAAGTATTACCCTGTTCCTGCTGAGTCCGGGCGACGGCATCGACATGGTTACCCTGTTGAACGGCCACCCGCATGAGGTGATGTCCGTGGCCCTGGACGATGTAGCCCTGATTTCCGTCCCGATCCAGGATGCCAGGAACTGGATCGACCGGCACCCGGAATTCAACCGTAACCTCTTGCCCTACCTGGGCGAGCAGATACGCCGGATGGAAGACCTTGCCACTGACCTGGCGCTGCACGACACCATGACCCGGCTGGCCCGCCTGATACTGCGCCATGTGGCGCCGGGACACCCGCAATCCGCGAACGGCCGGTATCACCTGAAACTGATTCACGATTTGCACGATGAATCGCTGGCGCGCATGGTGGGTTCCGTCCGCCAGGTCGTGAACCGGCACCTTCAGCACTGGCGCAAGCAGGGTATCCTGCACAAGCATAAGTTTCACACTCAGGTTACCGAGCTGGAGGCCTTGCAGGATTATGCCAGCGAGGCCATGCCGCAGCCAAAGCCCAAAGACAAGGTTTCCTCGGCGCGTTAAACCGGCCCGGCCGGAATCAGCCTTCCTGTCACCTGGGTGACAGCTTTCCCGGTGTCTTTTCGACACAGTACAGGTGGTCAATGAAGCAGGACTGCTGCCTATGGAACCTGTTGCCACCCCGATAAATGCAATGCGGGAAAAGAACTGTTGCGTGTGGATTGGTCCGACACACCAGGCTACGCAGCAGGCACTCGGAGAACTGCAGAAAGCGGGTTTCGATCTGTGCCAGGTGTCGGTTGTCGGCAAGGGCTACCACAGTGAAGAACACCCGATCGGTTTTTACAGCCGGGGTGACGAAATCCGGTACTGGGGGCTGCAGAGTGATTTCTGGACTGGCTTGTGGAACCTGTTGGCGGGCGCCGCGTTTTTCTGGGTGCCCGGTTTCGGGCCGCTGGCGGTTGCCGGCCCGATTGCTGCCGTGCTGGTGCGCGGCCTGGACGATGTCGCGATTGATGGCGGTTTTGGTGTGCCTGGCGCCGCGCTCTACAGCATGGGTATACCAAGGAGCAGCATTCAGCAGTACGAAGAGGCCGTCCGGGCAGACCGGTTTTTATTGATCGTCCACGGTGGGCACCGTGATGTCGAACATGCCTGCAGCATTTTGCACGGTGAAACACGGCAGGTGACAGTACACCGGGCCTGATATAACCCGCGGCGCGTGTGTTCAATAATACGCCGTGTTGTCACCATTCAGTAACAGCAGCCCGACAGCACCCGCGCTCAGTATCAGGCTGATCAGCCAACTGTGCCGCCAGCGGACCCGTATGCCGATGACCGGGCTGGCAAGCAGCAGCGCCGCCGAGGCAAGAGGCAGTTCTGCATAGACGCGGGCTATGCCCAGCAGGGCCAGGTAAAGGGGCAGGAAAACCAGTACCTGTTGTGTGCTGAATGGCGTCCTGTGCAGGCGGCTGGCTATCTCGGCCAGGGCATATACTCCGGTAACAGCGGCCAGCGCCGTTAACAACTGGCCGACCAGGAGACTGCCGCCCAGTGCACTGGCAATCGCCAGCCCGCCGGCATTGATCGACAGGGTGAATGCCGGCGCGACCGACACTGCCTGTTCAGCCCGCCTGAACAGGAAGCTGCCGGCAATCACGAGAATAACAAGTTCGCCTGCTACTGCCGCCGAAGGCTGGTAGTACAGCACCGGCCAGACGACAGCCGTAAGCGTTCCTGCGAGTATCAGTGTCAGGGGTAACCACCGCGCGTGATGTTGCGTGATGTGACAGACTGCATAGCTTGCCACGAGCAGCAACCAGAGCCAGTCAACGGCCTCCTTCGGCGGGATAGCGGGAAACCCGGTGATCCAGCCATAGGCCAGCAACCAGGCCAGGGCATTACCGGCCACCCTGTACCCGTCCCGGGTCGGGCCCAGCCATAACAGCAGGCCGGATACCCCGATGGGCAGGATAATACCCTGGATAATGAGTGTCAGGTAGGGACTCATGTACCGGTTGCTGTTTTGTTACTCTTTGATTGCCTCGATATTCAGTGTGACAGTGATCTCGTTACCGATACCGCCGGGCATGAAGTTCATCCCGAAATCGCTGCGTTTAAGGGTGGTCGTGGCATTGAAACCGGCGCGGTATCCGCCCCAGGGGTCTTTGCCGGCACCGACGGATGATAGCGCCAGCGACACGGGTTTTGTTTCACCATGCAGGCTCAGCTTGCCATGCAGCGATACCGGCTGTCCCTGTTTGTCGTAACTGACCTTGTCAGAGACAAAACGCATCACCGGGTACTGTTTGCTGTTCAGGAAATCGGGGCTGCGCAAATGTGCGTCCCGCTTGTCGTGGTTGGTGTCCACGCTGGCGGTTTTGATCGATACGTCGACGCCGGGTGCCTGGTTCGGGCCGATCACAAAATTGCCTTCAACAACATTGAAGCGTCCGGTCAGTTCGCTGGTGCCGAGATGGTTGACAGTAAACAGCACAGTCGTATGCGCCGGATCGATGCGGTAGTTGCCTGGCGCAGCAACCTCGGCGAAAGCGGTCTGCGCAAGGCCGAGTAATACACCCAGTGCGAGGGAGTTCAGGATAGATTTGGCGAATTGAAATTTCATTTGCAGGCTCTCTCTTTGTTTTGGACTCAGGTGAGGCACTTTAACAACTTCCCATATATAAGATTATATGTAGAATATGGAAATTATTATTCTATATATGGAAATATTCATGCCTCTTGATCTGAATGCCATGGCCTTGTTCGTGAAGGTGGTTGAGCACAAGAGCTTTTCCGCGGCTTCCCGGCACCTCAGTGTTCCGATTTCCACGGTAAGTCGCAAAGTGAGTGAGCTGGAAAAGGCCCTGGGTGTCCGTTTGCTGGAACGCTCCACCCGCCGGCTGCGATTGACTGAACTGGGGCAGGATTATTACGCTTACTGCCGGCGCGGGCTGGAGGAAATTGAAACCGGGACACTGATGCTGAATGAACGTCAGGCGGAAATTTCGGGCATCCTGCGCCTGTCGGTACCGCCCGGTCTGTCTGACCGGTTGATTGTTCCCCTGGTCAGCGCATTCCAGGCCGTCTATCCGGCCGTGACGATAAGGATTCTGATTACCGAACGGCATGTTGATTTTATCCAGGATGCTGTCGACCTTGCGCTGCGCGTTGGTGAACTTGAAGACAGCAGCCTGGTGGCCCGGCCGCTTATCCGTTACCGGCATGTGCTGGTCAGTACGCCCGGCTACCTGGAGGCCTCCGGCACACCCGTTCATCCCCGTGACCTGCAAGCGCATCGCATGATTACGTTTGGCGGCTGGTTTGACAACGTGTCGCTGAAACTGATGAACAACGGCAGCGTACACACCATGCATGTCAAAGGGGTGTTGGCGTTGAACGATTATGCCGGCATTCTGTGTGCGATCGAGGCCGGACAGGGTATTGCCGAAATTCCGTCTATCATTTGCGGCGAAGCCTTGCGTAGCGGCAGGCTGGTTGAGGTTATGCCGGACTGGCGCCTCCCGCCCACGATCCTGTCGGCTGTTTATCCGTGCAACCGTAACCTTTCGCGAATCGTCCGGCTATTTAAGGATTTCTGCGTTGAGCATGTGGATGCCCTGTCCCCCCATGCAGATATTTAGGCACCATCAATTTCACCGTCTATACTTTACCCAGCGGCATAACCAGTCTATAGACTGACGGTAGTCAGTCCGGATGGGGCTGGGTCACAAGGATTCTAAAATATCGGAGGATTTTGTCATGTCTGTAGCTGCATCAGCGCTGGAAACCCTTGAAAAACCCCTGTCCCCGGAAGTGCTCGCGAAAGTCGATGCCTACTGGCGGGCCTGCAACTACCTTGCAGCGGGGATGATCTACCTGCAGGAAAATCCCCTGCTGAGGGAGCCGCTCAAGCCCGAGCACATCAAGAACCGCCTGCTGGGCCACTGGGGTGCGAGCCCGGGTCTCTCTTTCATGTATACCCACCTGAACCGCCTGATTGTCAAAGAAGACCTGAACGCTATTTTCCTGGCGGGTCCGGGTCACGGTGCACCCGGGGTGCTGGCGCCGGTCTACCTGGAAGGCACCTATTCCGAGATCTACCCGGAAAAGAGTGAAGACGAGGAGGGCATGCAGCACTTCTTCCGACAGTTTTCGTTCCCCGGCGGTATTGGCAGCCACTGTACCCCGGAAACCCCGGGATCGATCCACGAGGGCGGTGAGCTGGGTTACAGCGTGTCGCACGCGTTCGGTGCCGCCTTCGATAACCCCGACCTGCTGGTGGCCGTCGCGGTCGGTGACGGCGAGGCGGAAACCGGTCCGCTGGCCACGTCCTGGCACTCCAGCAAGTTCCTGAACCCGATCCGCGACGGTGCGGTGCTGCCGATCCTGCATCTGAATGGTTACAAGATCAATAACCCGACTATCCTGTCACGTATCCCGCACCAGGAGCTGGAAGACCTGTTCCGCGGCTATGGCTGGAATCCCTGTTTCGTCGAGGGTGACGACCCGATGATCCTGCACCAGACCATGGCCGCGACCATGGACCGCTGCCTGGCCGAGATCCGTTCTATCCAGGGGCAGGCGCGCGAAAGCGGCCAGGCGACACGTGCACGCTGGCCGATGATCGTGTTACGCACACCCAAGGGCTGGACCGGCCCCAAAGAGGTCGATGGCAAGCGGGTTGAAGGTTTCTGGCGCGCGCACCAGGTGCCGTTATCGGGTGTGCAGGATAATCCACAGCATCTGCAGATGCTGGAAGACTGGTTCAAGAGTTACAAACCGGGCGAACTGTTTGATGAGAAAGGCAAGCTGTTGCCGGAACTGCGGGCGCTGGCACCGGTCGGCGAACGGCGCATGAGTGCTAACCCGCACGCCAACGGCGGCCTGTTGCGCAAAGCCCTGCGCATGCCGGACTTCCGGGACTATGCCGCGGAGGTCACCGAGCCTGCGCGTATCAAGGTGGCGAATACACCGCCGCTAGGCGAGTTCCTGCGCGATATCATGCGCAAGAACATGGATAACTTCCGCGTCTTCGGGCCGGATGAAAATACCTCCAACAAGCTGAATGCAATCTACGAGGTGAGCAAAAAGCTGTGGCTGTCCGAGTACCTGCCGGAAGACGCGGACGGGGGTGAACTGGCGCCCGACGGCCGGGTGCTGGAAATGCTGTCCGAGCATACCCTGGAGGGCTGGCTGGAGGGCTATTTGCTCAGCGGACGGCACGGTTTCTTTGCCACCTATGAAGCGTTCGTGCACGTTATTGATTCCATGTATAACCAGCACGCCAAATGGCTGGCGATTTGCGAAGAGATCCCCTGGCGGGCGCCGGTTTCTTCCCTCAATCTGCTGATCACCTCCACGGTATGGCGCCAGGACCACAACGGTTTTACCCACCAGGATCCCGGTTTTCTCGATGTGGTGGTCAACAAGAACCCGCATGTGACGCGCATCTACCTGCCGCCGGACGTGAACACCCTGTTGTCCGTGGCTGACCATTGCCTGCGCAGCCGGGACGACATCAATGTCATCGTCGCCGACAAGCAGATGCACCTGCAATACCTGGATATGGACGCGGCGATCAGACACTGCACCAAGGGCATCGATATCTGGGGCTGGGCCAGTAACGACCAGGGCTGCGAGCCGGACGTGGTGATGGTGGGCTGCGGTGATATCCCGACCCAGGAGGCGCTGGCCGCCACCGCCATGCTGCGCGAGCACTTCGAGGACCTGAAAATCCGTTTTATCAATGTCGTCGACCTGTTCCGCATGCAGTCGGCCGGTGAACACCCGCACGGCCTGTCGGACCGCGACTTCGACAGCCTGTTCACCGTGGACAAGCCGATTATTTTCAATTTCCACGGCTATCCCTGGCTGATTCACCGCCTGGCCTACCGCCGCACCAACCAGAAGAACCTGCATGTGCGCGGCTATAAGGAGAAGGGCAATATCAACACACCGCTGGAACTGGCCATTGAAAACGAAATCGACCGTTTCAGCCTGGCCATCGATGTTATCGACCGCGTGCCGCGCCTGCAGGTGGCGGGTGCCCACGTGAAGGAAAAATTGCGTGACATGCAGATCGAATGCCGTAACTATGCGCATGAGCACGGTGTGGATAACCCCGAGGTTCGCGACTGGACCTGGCCTTACTGACCCGGTAACCCGATTTCCGCAAGGAGTAGCACATGAGTACACCCGAACAGCCGCAGACTGCCGGCGATCACGAGTCGATCCGTACCGGCACCAGCGTCGAGGCCCTGAAACGGGCCTACCTGGACAACCTGTTTTATTTGCAGGGCAAGTTCCTGGGGGTGGCTACCCCGCACGACCTGTATATGGCGGCAGCCTATACAATACGTGACCGGGTGATGTCGCGCTGGATAGAAACCGCGCGCTGCTTCAAGGAAGCGCGTGCCCGCACCGTGTGCTACTTCTCTGCGGAATTCCTGATGGGCCCCCACCTGGCCAACAACTGTGTCAACCTCGGCATTGTCGAGGAGGCCAAACAGGCGGCGGCGGAACTGGGGCTGGATTTCGAACAGATGCTGGAGCAGGAAGAGGAGCCTGGCCTGGGTAACGGCGGCCTGGGGCGTCTCGCCGCCTGTTACATGGATTCCCTCGCCACTTTGCAGATTCCGTCTATCGGCTACGGCATCCGCTACGAGTTCGGCATCTTCGACCAGGAGATTCACGATGGCTGGCAGCGGGAAGTCAGCGACCTGTGGTTGCGCAATGGCAATCCCTGGGAATTGCCGAGACCCAAGTTGCGGTTCCCGGTCCGTTTTGGCGGCCATACTGAACAATACACGGATGAACAGGGTCAGCTGCGCGTCAACTGGATTCCGGAGCTCGAGGTCAACGGTATGGCCTACGACACGCCGATCCAGGGTTATGGCGTGAATAACCTGAACCTGTTGCGCCTGTGGCGTTCGGAGGCGAGTGCTTCGTTCGACTTCCAGGCTTTCAACGAAGGTGATTATTACCGTGCGGTGGATGCCAAGGTGGTGGCCGAGAATATCAGCAAGGTGCTGTATCCCAACGACGAGCCCAGTGTCGGCAAGGAGTTGCGTCTCAAGCAACAGTATTTCTTCGTCTCGTGCTCGCTGCAGGATATGTTGCGCATTCACCTGTCACTGGGCGGAAGCCTGGATGACTTCCAGCAAAAGTACGCCGTCCAGCTCAACGATACCCACCCGGCAATTGCGGTACCGGAGCTGATGCGGCTGTTAATGGATGAACACGGGCTGGACTGGGACCGCGCCTGGAACATCGTGCGGAATACCTTCTCTTTCACCAACCACACCCTGCTGCCCGAGGCGCTCGAGGTCTGGTCGGTCGATCTGCTCGGCAGCCTGTTGCCCCGTCACCTGGAAATTATCTACGAGATCAACCGCCGTTTCCTGGATGAGGTGCGCATGCGGTACCCGCTGGACCAGGAGCGGGTTGCCCGCCTGTCGATTATCAATGAAGAGGGTGAGCGCAGCATCCGCATGGCCCACCTGGCAACCATTGGCAGCAATGCAGTCAACGGCGTGGCGGCCCTGCATACGGAACTGCTCAAGTCGACGGTGATGCGCGACTTCCATGAATTATGGCCCGGGAAGTTTTACAACGTGACCAATGGTGTTACCCCCAGGCGTTTTATGCGCCTGAGCAACCCGGACCTGAGCCGGCTGATCAGCGACAGTATCGGCAACGACCACTGGGTGACCAACCTGGAGGACCTGCGCCAGCTGGAAACCCGGGCTGACGACACGGGTTTCCACCAGCAGTGGCACGCTGTAAAGCGCGGGGCCAAGTGCCGGCTTTCCGATGCGCTGCTCAGGGAGACCGGTATCAGCACGGACCCGGATTCGCTGTTCGACATCCAGGTCAAACGTATTCATGAGTACAAACGGCAACACCTGAATGTGCTGCATATCATTACACTCTACAACCGTATCAAACAGAACCCGAACCTTGAGTTGACGCCGCGTACCTTTATCTTCGGCGGCAAGGCCGCACCGGGCTATTTTATGGCCAAACTGATCATCAAGCTGATCAACTCGGTCGCTGAAGTGGTCAACCAGGACCCGCAGGTGAACCGTTTCCTGCGCGTGGCCTTCTACCCCAATTTCAATGTCAAGAATGCCCACGGTATCTACCCGGCGGCCGATCTTTCCGAACAGATTTCGCTGGCCGGCAAGGAAGCCTCGGGCACCGGTAACATGAAGTTTTCCATGAATGGTGCGCTGACGATCGGCACACTGGATGGCGCCAACGTGGAGATTCGGGAGGAAGTCGGCGCAGAGAATTTCTTCCTGTTCGGTCTGACGGTTGACCAGATTACGCAAATCAGGGCCGAGGGTTATCGTCCCTGGGAGTTCTGCCAGGAAAACCTGGAATTACGGGCAGCTCTTGACCTGATCGATTCGGGGGCCTTCTCTCACGGAGACACCGGTCTGTTCCGGCCGCTCACCGACAATTTGCGCCAGCAGGACCCGTTTATGCTGTGTGCCGATTATCAGTCCTACCTGGACAGCCAGGCTGAGGTGGACCGGGCCTATCGCGATACGCACCACTGGTCGCGCATGTCGATACTCAACGTGGCGCGTATCGGGAAGTTTTCTTCAGACCGGTCGATTCTCGACTACTGCCGGGATATCTGGAAAGTTGAACCCGGGCAGGTGGAAATAACAACGCCCTGCGATGTACTGCGGACCCCGGAAGGTTTGCACAGGATACAGAAGGCAGCGGAGACCTCTGGTGTCGTGAGCGGGAAAATTCACTAGCGGAAGATCACGGTTATCCGCTGCTACAGGAAATCCCGTTTTGGCAGCAGATCGTCACGCGGGAACCTGGTAATCGACAGGATGCGTTTCAGGTTTTTGCCAAGCGACGCTTCACTCAGTTCCAGGGTGTTGCCGGTGGCGGACGACAGTCCGTCCAGTTTGATGTTCATGCCGCTCAGGCACATGGAGATACGGTTCAGTCTGAGGTGTGCCTGCGGGTCTCCCAGCACATCTGCGATGCGGTCGATATAGTCATCCAGGGTTGTGAGCCGGGCGTGGGCCTGTTCGAGCGCCTGGCCGGTGTGTGCCGCCTGTTCGCGCAGGTCCTCTATATCGATATTCCCGCTACCCCTGGGGGGGGCAAGACTCTGGCTTCTCAGGTGTGCGATTTTGAGCTGCATTCCCAGCAGGTGGTTTTGCTCTTCCAGCGAGTCCCGCGCAGCGACCAGTTCTGTGATCCGTTCCAGGGCATAACTTATCAGAACATCAAAAGCCCGTTGTTCAAGGTTTTTCCGGAGTTCTTCTTCACTTGCTGAAGGCTTGACGACCCAGTGGTCGGTAAAGCTTACGCTGATTTGTTTGATATCCCGTTTAAGCACCTCTCCGCGCATTTCCATGCCCAGCGTTGTGCGTTCGTTGCGTTCCATGCTCAGCAGTGCGTAACAGAGGCCGGCGTCAGGGCGCCGGTCAAAAAAGTCACGCACCTCCTTGTTATGGCTGAATATACGGCGTAAATCCCCGGCTGTGGAGAAGAACGCCTTGACCATCGGGTCTTTGCCCCAGGACTTGCTGCTGGCTTCAATGCTCTCCGGTATACGGTCAACCAGGTCGGAACAATAGGTGAGGGTGCGTTCCACGCAGGGCCTGAGTTTTTTCCGGTAGCCACCCAGTGCCCGGATGCGGGGATCGACTTCATCGACCACGTGTTCGATGGCTTCCTGCAGTTCACGCTCCCTGGCTTGCTCTGTCGCCTTGATACGCCTGCGTTGGCGGCGTTTTTCCCTGAATGCGAAGACGAGTTGTTGCAGGCCCATGCCGGTCAATGCTCCGTGTTGCGGATGCAGCCAACGGTTTGCAGGGCGATTTCAAGTTCTTCATTGGTTGGTATAACCAGCAGACTGACCGGGGAGGCTGCATCGTGTATGTCAAAGGCCTCATTGCCGGTCGAGGCGTTTTTCTGCGCATCGAGCGTAATCCCCAGTGTCTCCAGCCCGCTGCAGCATTGAGCGCGCATCCAGATGTCATTCTCGCCAATACCCCCGGTAAACACCACGGCATCCAGCCGGCCCAGCACGGCGTAATAGGCGCCGATGTACTTCTTGATGCGGTAGCAATACATGTCCAGTGCGAGCCGGGCCTGCGCATCGCCGGCATCGGCCAGGCGGTGTACTTCGCGCATGTCGTTGGCGCCACAGATACCTTTAAGGCCGCTCTCCTTGTTGAGCATTGATTCGATCGCATCGTTGTCCATACCCGTGGTGCGGCCCAGGTAGAAATGGATGGCCGGGTCCAGGTCCCCGCAGCGGGTACCCATGATCAGCCCCTCCAGGGGTGTCATGCCCATCGAGGTATCCACGCTTCGCCCCTGGGCAATGGCCGCCGCACTGGCGCCATTGCCCAGGTGCAGTGTTACCAGGTTGAGCGACGCCAGCGGCTTGCCAAGCAGGATGGCGGCCTGTTTTGCCACGTAAGCGTGTGATGTGCCGTGAAAGCCGTAGCGGCGTATGCGCTGTTCGGTATAGAGCCGGTCGGGCAGGGCATAGCGCCAGGCATGCGGGGGCAGGGACTGGTGAAAGGCGGTATCGAATACGGCAACCTGCGGGATATCCGGCGCCTGTTGCAGGGCGACCTCGATACCCATGACGTTGGCGGGATTGTGCAGCGGGGCGAGCGGTATCATGTCCCGGACCTGTTGCAGCACGGCGGCATTGATCAGCGTGGGCTCCCGGAAGGATTCGCCGCCGTGTACCACACGATGGCCGATGGCAAACAGTTCTGACAATTCTGTGACTGCCCCGGATTCGCGCAGCAGGGTTCCGATGCATGACAGTCCCTCGCGGTGATCGGCAACAGCTTGTTCGTGTCGGCTTTCAGTGATGCCACTGTCACTGTGTACCCGGTGACGGTGCAGGCTTTGCGCCTCGCCGATACGCTCGACGGCGCCGGACGCGAGTACTGTCCCGCCATCCATGTTGAACAGCTGATATTTGATGGAGGAGCTGCCCGAGTTGATCACCAGTACCTTGATCACGGCGCGTCTCCCGCTTGCGCCTGGACAGCGGTAATCACCACCGTGTTGACGATGTCAGTGACCGTGCAGCCGCGGCTGAGGTCATTGACCGGTTTGTTCAGGCCCTGCAGAACCGGCCCGATGGCTATCGCATCCGCCGAACGCTGCACGGCCTTGTAGGTATTGTTGCCGGTGTTGAGGTCGGGGAAGATAAACACCGTCGCATTACCGGCAACCGGGCTTTCGGGCAGCTTGGTGCTGGCGACGCCGGCATCGATTGCGGCATCGTATTGTATCGGCCCTTCGATCATGACATCAGGTCGCAGCTCCCTGGCGAGCTGCGTGGCTTCGCGTACCTTGTCCACCGCCGCGCCCTTGCCCGATGCGCCGGTGGAATAGGACAGCATGGCAACGCGTGGCTCGACGCCGAACTGGTGTGCGGTGTCAGCCGAACTGACGGCGATGTCAGCCAGCTGCCGGGCGTCGGGGTCCGGGTTTACCGCACAGTCGCCATACACCAGTACCCGGTCCTCCAGACACATGAAAAACACGCTGGAGACGATAGCGGTTCCGGGCCGGGTCTTGATGATTTCGAAGGCCGGGCGAATGGTGTGCTGCGTGGTGTGTACCGCGCCCGAAACCATGCCGTCAGCCTGTCCATGGTGCACCATCATGGTCCCGAAATAACTGACGTCGGCCATCGTATCGAAGGCCATCTCGCGTGAAATGCCCTTGTGCTGGCGCAGGGTGTAATAGGTGTCGGCATAGCGTTCACGCAGTTCCGAGTTCAGCGGGTCGATAATATCGACCCCGTCCAGGTGCAGGCCCAGGGCCTGGATCTTTTGCTGTATTTCGGCGCTGTCACCCAGCAGGGTAAGCCTGACCACACCGCGCAGTGTCAGTATCTCGGCCGCGCGCAGAATACGTTCCTCGCTGCCTTCGGGTAACACGATGTGCTGAATGTTCTTCCTGGCCCGTTGCGCCAGTTCGTACTCGAACATCAGCGGCGTCACGCGGGTGTCGCGTTCGCTGGCAAGCATCCGCTCGAGTTCCGGCAACGCAATGTGCGCCTCCACCAGGCCGAGCGCCGCCGCAATTTTGTGTTCGTTCTCCGCTGTCAGTGTGCTGCTGACACGGTTCACCTGCATCGCCGTGGTAAAGGTGTCGCCGTCCGTGCCCAGCACGGCAAACGGCGGTTTGCCCAGCCCGGCAAGCAGTTTTACCAGCTGGGGGGCGGGCTGGAGGCCGCCGCTGAGCAGCAGCCCGGATATCTGTGGACAGGCGGTGGACGGGTAGGCCATCAGGCAGGCGAGGATAATATCGGCGCGGTCGCCCGGGGTTATCACCAGGCCGCCGGCTTCCAGGTGGTCGAGAAAATCCGGTACCTGCATCGCCGCCACGGTGTAGTGGGTGATTTCCCGGTTCAGGTTGTCGGTGTCGCCATAGATTACCCGGGCGCCGAGACTGCGTGTGATATCGCCGACAGTGGGCCTGGACAGTGCCGGCTCCTCGGGTACCAGGTAAACCGGCGCCGTGCCCGGCGTGTGTGCGAACTGTGTTTTCAGCTCGTCGAACTGCGAGCGGGCCACACCGT
Organism: Gammaproteobacteria bacterium; assembly: GCA_011374975.1. GTDB lineage: Bacteria > Pseudomonadota > Gammaproteobacteria > DSM-19610 > DSM-19610 > Thiogranum. The sequence continues at coordinate 28,199 of DRNU01000095.1, forward strand.
TGATGACTGTCGCGAGAACATCGCAGTTACGTTCCTGCACGGATTTAAGGAAGCCGGCGGTGGCATCCCGGATTTCCGCGTTACTGCGCCCGATACCGCGCACCACGGGCATGATGAGGCAGCCCAGATTGTTGGCGACATCGGTATTGAAGTCGAACTCCAGGGTGGCGTAGGCGTGGGAGTAGTCGGTGCCCACACACAGCACGCGGTCGTATTTTTCCTGCAGGCGCCGGTATTTTCCCAGGATCTGTTTCAGTAGTTCGTCGTAGCGGTCTTCCGCGATCAGCCGGCGCGCGACATCACTGCTGCACCCGTACAGGTCTTCATAGGGTGAATCGATACGGTAGCGTTGTGTGATCAGGTGTATGAGCTGGTCGTGCTGTTCGTCGCTGCGCGTGACCGGCCTGAAAATACCGGCCTTCCCGGTGTTCCCGGAGAAGTATTCCATCATCGCCAGTACGATGACGGATTTGCCGCTGCCCTGTTCCGCGCCGGTTACATAGAGGTCTTGTGCCATAAGCCTGATACGCCAGTAGTTCGGCAAAACTATAGCAAGTCTTCCGCAAATATGCTCTCCGGGCCTGTGCGTTCCGTGGCATGTTATTCTCGTATCTCCGGGTAAAGTGCAGGCGCACCATGGGCGACGAATTCATTTCATCCTGGCCAACGCTGTATTATGTCAGTGAATGGCTGGTAAGACTGGTCATGCTGGTCATTGTGATTGGACGCCCCCCGCCGCGCGCGGCGATGAGCTGGTTGCTGGTGATCTTCTTCCTGCCCTGGCCGGGGCTGTTGTTATACCTGTTTATCGGCGAGAACCACCTGCCGCGCCGGCGGCTGACAAAGCGCAAGGCGCTGCTGGCCGGGCTGGAGGACATGCGCAGGCGCTACATGCCCCGCGGGCAGGATGTCTCGTCAATGGTGGGCCGTGAATTTCTGCCGACGGTCACGCTGGCCGAGCGACTGGGTTATATGCCCATTATGTCCGGTAACCAGGCAACGCTGCTGACCGATACGGATACGGTGATTGACCGGCTGGTCGGGGATATCGATGCCGCACGGCACCATGTGCATATCCTGGTCTATATATTTGCGGTAGACAGGACGGGGGAGCGCATCGTGGCCGCGCTCGAACGTGCAGCCGCGCGTGGCATCGAGTGCCGGCTGCTGGCCGATGCGCAAGGTTCCCGGAAATTCCTGAAAAAGATGTTACGGCGGCTGGCTGGTGCGGGTATCGAGGTATACCCGGCATTGCCTGTCAGTTTGCTGCGCGCCTGGGTTGCGCGCATCGACTTGCGTAACCACCGCAAGATCTTTGTCATCGACGGGCAGATCGCCTATACCGGGTCACAGAATATCGTCGATGCCGGCTACGGACACCGGCATTTGCGCTGGCATGACCTGATGGTGCGTTTGACCGGCCCGGTCGTGCTCGAATTGCAGGCGGTATTTGCCGGCGACTGGTTCGCGGAAAGCGATGAACTGCTGGACGGACCCGGCATATTCCCGGACGGCACCACAGCAGCGGAAGGGGGTGTTGCGGTTCAGACCCTGCCCAGTGGCCCGTTGTTTCCCGCCGAAAACTACCAGCGCCTGACTGTCGCTGCACTGTATGCCACGCGCCGCAAGGTTACCATTACCACGCCCTATTTTGTGCCGGATGAAGTCTTCCTGGAGGCCATGGAAACCGTGGCCCTGCGCGGGGTTGTGGTCGAGCTGATTGTTCCGTTGCAATCCGACCAGATACTGGTAGCCAATGCCGCCAGGGGCTATTACGATCGGTTGTTGAACAGCGGTATCAGGATTTACCTGTTTAACAGGGGGCTGGTGCACGCAAAGAGCATAACAGTCGATGATTCACTGGCTTTCCTGGGGTCCAGTAACTTCGATATTCGCTCGTTTGCGCTCAATTTCGAAATCAATATGATTGTATACGATGCAGGGTTTGCCGCAACATTGCGCCAGCAGCAGGACTGGTATCGGGCGCATTCCCGCCAGCTCACGCTGGCGCAGTGGCAACAGCGCCCTCGTTACCAGAGGATCCTGCAGAACATTATAAAGTTGTTGAGCCCATTGCTCTAATGACCGGGTGTTGCGATGCCTGTGGGCTTTGTTATGGCGGGATCACCGCGCTTACTGCGGCGAGAACTAAAACCCGGGACAAGTGATGGCTTGCGCCATCACTTGTCTGCTCCGCTTCAGGAGTGTTGCGGGTAAAGGGGATTGAGCCTGTCATCCTGACCGGCTTTGGCAGCTTTTTTTTCCGGTATACCATGCCTGAATTTATCCCACAGTGTCGCGCCGTTCCAGTCGCCGGCGTCGGCGGCATAGAGGCTGCGGTCCAGCGCTCTGAGCAGTGACTGTCCGCTTTCAATGCGCGCCGCCAGGGCCTCAAGGCTACGTGGCGGCGCGTCCGGCCAGTGCGCCTGGCCGAGGTCCAGCAGGGCTTTGGCAGCAGCATGAGGGTCATTGGCCGTACAGGACTTTTCCAGGGCCCGCAGGGCGGTCTTCCGGTTCGGGGCGGCGGCGTGACGCGGGATGGATGGCGTTTGTTCGGCCGCGTCCGTTGCATTTGTCTGGCGGCGCTGTTTCGTGCGCCGTGCCAGCCGTACAGCCAGCATGGCAAGCAACAGGCCGCTGCCGACGGCCGGCCAGAACCGGTATTCCCTGATGACACCGAACGGTTCATGTTCCGCTTCTGTTTGCTGTGCCTCATTCACAGGCGAGGCCGGCTGTGCAGCCGGTTCCGGTTGGCGGGGGGATGCCGGCGCTTCGCTTGCGCTGCCGGCGGCACCGGGCAATACTTTGAACTGCCAGGCGGGCAGGGTGGTGCTGGCAGCCCTGTCGTGACGGGTGTCCCACCAGTTGAGGGTGATGGCCGGCACGTCCAGCGTACCCTGTGTATCCGGGATGTAGGTCAGTGTCTGGCTGCGGACACCGTAAATGGTTTTGCCGTCAGTGCGACTTTCCTGTTCCGGCGCTTCCGGGTACACGCGGGCATTGGCCGGTGCGGGGATGGCGAGTTCGGGGATCTGTGAACCGGACAGGCCTTTGGTCTGAATGGTAATGGTGCGTTCGACCGGTTCGCCGGCCCTGAACTGTGGCGGGTTCCTGGTCCAGCTGTCGCCCAGTGTTACCGCTTCGGCCGGTAGCCAGTCGCGGGCGGCTGTTGCCGGCCGGGGTTTGACATCGATAGTAACCGCCTGACTGCGGGCAGCCACCGGCTTGCTTGCATGGCCACCGAACAGGGGGCTGTTGAACAGGTTGTCGCGGAAAAAGGGATCGTTGGCAAACGGGCTGTTGCCAAGGAACTCTTCCATCAGGCTGCCGGGCCGACTGCTGCGCCCGCGCTGCTGCGGCAGCGTGATGCGGCCCCGGAAAGTGGCGGGTGGAATATGCAGGGCGCCACTTTTCTCCGCTGAAATAACGTAGTGGCGCTCGATAACATTGTAGGACTGACCGTTGCGCACAGTGCTGTAGTTTTTATCTTCCCCAAGCTGTTCGACCACGGCGTCTTCCGGTTCGGGCGCACTGAGTTCGCCCTCCTGCACGCGGTCATCGTAATACAGGCGCACGGTGTAGGGGATCTGTTGTTGCACATAGGCCTGCTTGCCGGTTGAACTGACCTCGGCCTCGATGAACACATGCCGGCCGGGCTGTGCCGTCGTCTGCTGTGGTGCCTCGGTGATGTCCAGTTCCAGCGCTGCGGTCTGTTCCCCGCCGACGCTGAGCGGCGGGATACGCAACCGGCCTGTGTGGTGCGGCTGGAGTTGCACCTGCCACAGGGTTTTGTCGGAGCGGCGACCGTTGATGATACTGACCTGGGTGCTGGTACTGGTGCCCAGTATGTCGAAGTCTTTTTCCAGGGGCGCAAGGTCCGGCTGTTGCCCGGATTGCAGGCCGTCGCTCTCGATAGTCAGGGTCAGGGTGTCACCCGCGTAGACCGTGTCACGGTCGAGCGTGGCGCGTACCGCCGCTGCACCCGGGCCGGCCGCCAGCATCAGCAGCAGTGCCAGCAGGGAAGCCGGCCACAGCGCCGGGTTGTTGAGCCTGTGCATTGAAGTGTATGTGGCGGATTTCATTTCACGTTCTCCATTGCCGATTACCAGGGCTGCCGGCTGCCGGTGCCCTCGCGTTGTGCCCGTTGTTGATACTGGTACAGGAACTTGCGCCGCAGCAGGCCGCCGGGATCGTCCGGTATGCGTCGCAGCCATTGTTCGGCTGCCATCTGCTCCTCGCTGCTGAGCGATTCTGCCTGCGCCGGCGGGCCATCGGTTTGCGGTTGCTGTTCGGCCTGTGTCTTGCCGCTGTTCCGGTCGCGGTTTTTATCCTGCTGTTGCCCGGCCTGTTGTTCCGCGGCGGAGTGTTCTCCGGCGTTTTGCTTTTCCAGCGCCTTCGCCGCATCGGCAAACTGGTTTTTACCGGCGTCACCCTTGTTTTGCGGTGTTTTATCCTGCTGGCCCTGTTCGCCTTGCTGGCTTTGCTGAGCCAGGCTGTTCTGCTGTCCTTGCTTGCTTTGCTGGGCCGGCTTGTTCTGCTGTCCCTGCTCGCCTTGTTGAGCCTGTTTGTCCTGTGCCTGATCCTTTTCCTGCTGTTTTTGCCGGCGCAGTAGTGCCTCGACCGCCGCCTTATTGGCCAGGGCATCTTCCATGCCGGGCGCCGCTTGCAGGGCACTGTCATAGGCGCTGATGGCTTCCTCGTAGCGACCGAGTCTGGCCAGTGCGTTGCCGCGGTTGTATTCGGCTGTGGCCCCCTCGGCCCGGGAAAAATCTTCCAGCGCCTGCGGGTAATTACCGCGCCGGTACTCGGCACTGCCTCGCAGCAGGGGATCTTCCGCCACCCGGCTGGCGCGCTCATAGTCCTTTTCCGACAGGGCTTTTGCCGCTTGCTGATCGGGGCGCTGCCAGAGGTCCTGCCAGCCGGCGGCCATGGCCTGCTGCGGTGGTGACACGACACCGACCAGGAATACCAGGCTCAGCAGCCAGCCGCGGCGGAAAGCCAGTGCCGCCAGCGGCAGCAGCAATACTGCCAGCCAGGGGCCGCGCTGTTTCCAGTGCTGCCCCTGCATTTCCTGGCTGACCAGCTCCCCGCTACGCAGTGGCACGCTGTTGTCCAGCAGGGCATCGATATCGCTGTCGTTGCCGGTGAAGGTCCGGTAGTCACCGCCGCCGGCTTCTGCCACGGCCTGCAGCGCGGTGCTTTCAAGCTGCGGCACGATGAGTTTGCCGTCAGTGGTGCGCAGTAACTGGCCCTGCGCGTTGGTCAGCGGTTCGGCTTTCTCAGTGCCGACGCCGAGTACCGATACCCGGTAACCCTGTTGACGTAATTCGGCGGCAGCCTTGCGTGCCCGGTTCCCGCTCACGCCATCGGCCAGCAGCAGGATGTGACCGTCGCGCAGACCCGCCTGCCGCAACAGTTCGCCGGCCTTCTCCAGGCCCAGGTCGGCACGGCTGCCCTGTACCGGCATGAGGCCGGGATCGAGCGCCTTGAGCAGGGCGCGAATGGTATCCACGTCACGGGTCAGCGGTGTCACGGTAAAGGCATCACCGGCAAACACCACCAGCCCGGTCTGTCCTTCCTCGTTGCGGGCGAGAATGTCCTCGATTTTGAAACGTGCCCGCACCAGCCGCGAGGGCTTCAGGTCCCGGTCGAGCATGGAACGCGACAGGTCCAGCACGATGACGCGTGCCGCGCTGGTCTGGTAAAGCGGTTGCGGCTGTTTCTCCCACACCGGGTTGGCCAGCGCCAGGGCGGCGAGCAACCAGCCGAGCCCGAGCAGCCATAACAGGCTGCGGCCGGCCCTGTGCGCCTTGCCCACCAGCAACAGGGGCTGCAGGCGGGCATCGATAATGCGGGTCCAGGGATTGTCACCGGCGGCGGACTGCCGCAGGCGCCAGACCAGCAGGGCAAGCGGGATCAGGCTGAGCAGCCACAGCGGCTGGAGAAAATGAAATTGCTCAGGCATGTCGCGCCTCCACACGGCCAGGTGCCGCCCGCCGGCCAAAGGCCGCGGACAGGGCAATCAGCACACTGAGTAACAGGGCAGCGCCCAGTGGCCAGAAATAGAGTTCCTCCACCGGCCGCCAGGTCTGTTCATCTCCGGATACCGGTTCAATGCGATCCAGCAGGGCGTAGATTTTCGCCAGTTCGGCGGTATCGCGGGCACGGAAATAACGGCCCTCCGTCTTGTCGGCGATGGCCTTGAGGGTGGCCTCGTCGAGATCGCCGGTTGCTACCCGGCGTACACCGAAGGGCGTGCGCACCTGTGTTTCGCCACTGCCGATACCGATGGTGTAGATGCGCACACCCTCACGCGCGGCGAGGTCGGCAGCCTTGAGTGGATCGACGTTACCGGCGGTGTTGGCGCCGTCGGTGAGCAATATCAGTACCCGGTTGCGGTCCGGTTCCTTGCGCAGGCGCTTGATCGCCAGGCCGATGGCATCGCCGATAGCGGTGCGCTTGCCGGCCAGGCCGATCTGCGCTTCATCCAGCAGGGTGTGCACGGTGTTGCGGTCAAAGGTCAGCGGCGCCTGCAGGTAGGCCTGGTCGCCAAACAGGATAAGGCCGAGGCGGTCGCCCTTGCGTTGTTCGATAAATTCGCCGGCCACCAGTTTGACAGCGGAGAGGCGGCTGAGCTGACGGCCGTTGATCTGCATGTCCTCGTTCTGCATGGAGCCGGAAATATCCACTGCCAGCATCAGGCTGCGGCCGCTGACCGGCAGGTGAACGGTCTCGCCGATCAGCTGCGGGCGTGACGCCGCCAGCACCAGTAACAGCCAGGCCAGTACCGCCAGAGTCAGCCGCAGCCTTGAGCGCCGGCCGGTATGGCTTTGCAGGCTGGCCTGTAGCGCGTCATAGAAGGGGAAGCGCAGTGCGGACGGGTTCGCATCGGCCGCACGCGGCAGTAACAGGGCCAGCAGTGGCAGGGGCAGGGCGGCAAACAGCCAGGGCCAGGCAAATTCAATCGTCATGGCGGCGTTCCGTGTTCTTTTTTACCCAGTCGCGCACCAGGTCACCCAGCGCCCGGGTATCCAGGTCGGCGGGCAAGGCGGGTTGATAGGGGCCATTGGCCAGTACCTGCCCGGAGCCATGGCTGAAACGTCCCTCGCCACCGGACTCATCAAGGAAACCCAGCCAGTCGTTGCCGGTGAGGGCGGCGACCCGTTGGCGGGGGTAGTGCATCAGTGCCAGGCGGCGCAGCAGGATGGAGATCTGTGCGATTTTCTCCGGTGTCGTGTCGGTGTCCTGTTCCAGTGCATCGAGCATGGCGAGGATGCGTTGGCGCTGGCGCCGCAGACGGTAACGACGCGTGGCGACCCAGGCCGCCCAGGCCAGCAGTACAAGCAACAGCGCGGCGAGGATCCACCAGCCCGGGGCCGGCGGCCAGAAGCCGGGTTCGGCCGGCAGGTGGATGTCGCGCAATTGCAGTGCTGGCCGGGCGGCAGGGGTCATGCTGCCACCTCCTCTGCCATAGTGATCGGTGTCGGGGCCAGGCCGCGCCGCAGCGTGCCGGCGACGTCATCCCCGGTGGACAGTTGCAACAGCGGGATGGCCCGGCTGCGCATGAGATCCTGCACCTGTTTGTGGTGCAGGCTGAAAAAATCGCTGTAGGCTTTCCGTGCCGCCGCCGAACCGGTGTTGAGAATGCCCTGCTGCCGGCCGTCGCTGACGGCGTAACGCGCCGGGGGCGGTGGGGCAAGTTCCAGGGCGTCGACGATCTGGATGGCGACCACGTCGTTGTGCCGGCGCAGCCGCATCAGGTGGTTACCGCTCTCGTCATCGATGCCGTAAAAATCACTCAGCAAAAAGATCAGGCTGCCGGGCCGGCTGACCCGCCGCAACCGCGCCAGCGCGCCATTGAGGCCCTGCGGGTGGGGCGGGTGTTTGAGGTTCTCCAGCGGGTCGCTCTGCGCCACCAGCTGACGGATCAGGCGTAGCACGCCGTGCTTGCCGCCGCGTGGCGGCAGTTCATGGTGATCGCCGTTGAACAACAGGGCACCGATGCGGTCACCGTGGGCGGCCGCGGCCCAGCCGATCAGGCCGGCGGCGCGCGCGGCGATCACGGATTTGAGTGCACCCCGGCTGGCGAAGAACATGCCGGGGTTAAGATCCACGCACACCACCACCGGGCGTTCACGTTCTTCCTGGTAGAGTTTGGTATGCGGCCGGCCGGTGCGGGCGGTGACCCGCCAGTCCATGCTACGGATGTCATCGCCGGGCTGGTAGATGCGCGATTCCTGGTAGTCCATGCCGCGACCGCGAAAGCGTGAGGCATGGCTGCCGGACAGTTGCGACCGCGCCGCCTGTTTGCGCACCAGGTCGAACTTGCGGGCCTGCTGGCGCAGGGCGATGAGTTCGTCGATGCTGACCTGGGTGGCCGGGTTGAGCGCCGGGTTGCCACTGTCGTCAGCCAGCCCGGCCGTCCGGTCGGCAGACCGGTGACGGCGTTTTTTCAGGCCGGCGAGGATGGTGTTGGCGAGTTTCATGTCAGGCAACCGGGATCAGTTTCAGCAGTTCACGGATGACAGCATCAGCGTCCATGCCTTCGGCTTCGGCTTCGAAGGAAACCAGCACCCGGTGGCGCAGCACGTCGAAGGCCACGGCCTGAACATCGGCCGGTGAGACGTAGTCGCGGCCATCCAGCCAGGCGTGGGCGCGTGCACAGCGATCCAGCGCGATGGTGGCGCGCGGACTGGCGCCGAAGTTCACCCAGCGGGCCAGTTCCTGGCTGTAGGGCGCCGGGTCACGGCTGGCCAGTACCAGTTGCACCAGGTATTCCTCCACCGGTTCGGCCATGTGGATGTGCAGGACCTCCTGGCGGGCGGCAATAATCTGCTGCTTGCCCAGTTCCAGTTCGCTGTCTTCCGGGCCGGTGTCTTCACGTCCGGCCTGCCGGCGTGCCAGTTCCAGGATGGCGTGTTCCGCCCTGGCATCGGGGTAGTCGATGCGTATGTGCATCAGGAAACGGTCCAGCTGGGCCTCGGGCAGGGCGTAGGTGCCTTCCTGCTCGATGGGGTTCTGGGTGGCCATGACCAGGAACGGACGCGGCAGGGGGTACGTGTGACGACCGACAGTAATCTGTTTTTCGCCCATGGCTTCGAGTAACGCCGACTGCACCTTGGCCGGGGCACGGTTGATTTCATCGGCCAGGATCAGGTTGTGGAACAGCGGCCCCTGCTGGAAATGAAAGTCGCCGGTTTCCGGCCGGTAGATGTCCGTGCCGGTCAGGTCGCCTGGCAGCAGGTCCGGGGTAAATTGCAGGCGGTGAAAATCGCCTTCCAGTACCGCGGCCAGTTCCTTGATGGCGGTGGTCTTGGCCAGCCCCGGCGCACCTTCCACCAGCAGGTGGCCGTCGGCCAGCAGGGCGATCAGCAGGCGGTCGACAAGTGTTTGCTGGCCGATAATACGCTGTTGCAGGTGCTCGCGGACCTGGTGGAACGCCTGGTAGTTGCTGCTGCTGGCGGTTTCCGTCTCTACCGGTGCAATGTTTGCGTTCATGTTTGAATGACTCCTGTGAGTGTATTCGGTGTGCCGGGTGCTGCGTTTACCCGGCCGGTTTTTCGCTTGCGGCATTGATGACGATGCTGTGGTGAACCAGGCCTGCCGGGATATCCGTCAGCGCCGGGTAACCTGTTCGGTTTTTTTCCGGCAAGTAATGTGAGGGTGGATTCGATTTTTTCAAGTGCCGCCGTGACCGGCGGATCGACAAAGTGGCGACCGATTTTCCTGTGCTGGTACGCATGTGGCTGTCCTCGCGTCGTTGCAACCCGGCGTCGGGTTTCCCGGAGCGGCCGCGCTTCAATGCCGGCCTGGATGCAACAGTACGTGGTCCGGGTTTAACAGGAGGTGGAGGGAAGATTAAGATTTGTTAATGTTTGAGACGCGGGTTGCCGGGAACTCGCAATGGACCCGCAGCCCGGGGTGGTTGTCTTCCAGCCGCAGCGTCATGCCGTGGATTCTTGCCACTGCCGCCACCAGGCTCAGGCCCAGCCCGCTGCCGGGTGTGGTGCGGCTTTTTTCCAGCCGGTAAAAACGCTGGAATACCTGCTGGCGTTCGGCCTCGGGAATACCCGGGCCGCTGTCGGAAATGGTGATCCGGCCAGTGCCGTCCTGTTCCTCAAGGCTGATCTCGATCCGTCCCTGCGGCGGGGTGTACTTGATGGCGTTGTCCAGCAGGTTGGCCATGGCCTGGAACAGCAGGTCACGGTCGCCCTGCATCTGCACGCCCGTGGCCGCCTGCAGGGCCAGGGTCTGGCCTTTTTCCTCGGCCAGCGGCTCATAGAGTTCAACGACGTCGTGCAGCAGGGCGCCCATGTCCGTCGCCGCGAAGGTTTTACTGTGTTGCCGGGTTTCGATTCGCGCGATGCGCAACAGCGCATTGAAGGTTTTCAGCAGGCCGTCGGCATCGCTCAAGGCCTGTTCCGCCAGGCCCGTGTCCTGACCGGTCTTCTGCTGTTCGGCGTACAGCAGTTCAAGCCGGTTACGCAGCCGGGCCAGCGGGGTGCGCAGGTCGTGGGCGATGCTGTCAGACACGCGCCGCACGCCTTCCATCAGCTCCTCGATGCGGTCGAGCATGGCGTTGAGGTTGCCGGCCAGCGCATCGAATTCATCAGCGCTGTGTTGCCGGGGAATACGCCGCGACAGGTCGCCGTCGATGATTTCGCGGCTGGTGGTGTTGATGGCTTCGAGGCGTTTCATGACCCGGCGGCTGAGCACGAAACCGCCGGCGCCGCCCAGCAGCAGGGTGATGACAAAGCCGAGCACCAGGGTGCGGATGATGCGTTGCTGGGTTTCTTCCAGTTCGTAGATGTCGCGCCCGACCAGCAGGTGGAAGCCGCCGGACAGGGTGAAGCTGCGTGCCCGGGCCAGGTGGATTTCGTTCTTGTTGTGGCCGGCGTTCTCCAGCCTGAAATTCAGCCAGCCGTCCTTGTCGGCCGGCGCCTTCGGCCAGCGGTTGATGTTGCCGGCGATGCGCGTGTTGATCGCCGTGGTGAGCAGGTAGATGGACGAGCCGGTGGGTTTGCGCGACAGGCGTTCGTTGATGACCTCGATCAGCCCGGCCAGGCCGTCCATGTCGTAGCGTTCCGCCAGGCCGGTGATTTCGGCGTCGATGGTGGCATCGGCCTGGCGAGCCATGTAGGCCGCCGTCGACCAGTAGATGAACCACAGCAACAGCAGTACCGAGGCGCCGAACAGCGCCATGTAGGTAAAGGCCAGGCGGAAACCGAAGCTGCGCAGCAGGCGGTGTTGCATGGCCTAGCCGGGTTCCGGCGCCGGTTCGCGCAGGCAATAACCGGCCCCGCGCACCGTCTGTAACAGCGGTACGTCGAAACCCCTGTCGATCTTGTTGCGCAGACGGCTGATGTGCACGTCGATAATGTTGGTCTGTGGATCGAAGTGGTAGTCCCAGACGTTTTCCAGCAGCATGGTGCGGGTGACGATCTGGCCGGCGTGTTGCAACAGGAATTCCAGGATCAGGTATTCGCGCGGCTGCAGGTCGATGATTTTGCCGGCCCGTTTTACCGTGTGTGTCAGGCGGTCCAGTTCCAGGTCGGCCACCTTCAGCAGGCTGGTTTCGGGCTTCATCTCCCCGCGCCTGAGCAGCGCCTCGATGCGCGCCAGCAGTTCGGAAAAGGCAAAAGGCTTGACCAGGTAGTCATCGCCGCCTGCTTTCAGGCCCTGCACCCGGTCATCGACTTCACCCAGGGCACTGAGAATGATCACCGGCGTCTGCCGGTCCGAGCTGCGCAGGGTCTTCAGAACCGACAGGCCGTCGAGGGCGGGCAGCATGCGGTCGAGGATGATGATGCCGTAGTCATTCTCCAGCGCCATGAACAGGCCGTCCTTGCCGTCGTCGGCCTGATCGACCGTGTGCCCGTGTTCTTTCAGGCCCCTGGCAATGTAGTTCGCTGTTTCGGTGTCGTCTTCGATGACAAGAATGCGCATGGTGTCTGTTCCGGAATGACAGCGGGTCGACTGTCAGCATACCTGTTTGCAGCTGGCGAGAGGAGAGGAAAACATTAAACATTGTTAATGCTTCAGTTTGCCTGGAGCTGCCCGGGCGGGCGGTTTTACTCGCGTTGTCCCGGTTTTATAGTGAAGGTGTTATGTACCACAGGCCGACCAGTGCAATCAGGGAGCAGGCTATAAGTACAAGGCTTGAGAGTTTCACCATGCCGACCGGAATCATCCTGACATCGAGATGCGCCATCCCGACGTGCAAGTGTTCGTAGCGCCATGCTGCCAGGAAGAACGAGGCTGCGCTGAAAATCAGGAGCATTGCTGCAATGGCGCGGATACTCCAGAGCGGCATGCTGTCCACCAGGAACCGGGCGATGCCAAGGCCTGTTACAAGTGAGGCGAGGCCGGTGCGTATCCATGCCGCGTAGGTTCGCTCGTTGGCGAGTACTGTGCGGTCCAGGGCAAGCGTGTTTGTATCGGGTTCAGGATTCATTTGTTTTCAGTCCGGGAGGAATAGACATCACAGGTTTACTTGCCTGCAGTATAAAACAAATCAG
>DRNU01000096.1 GCA_011374975.1 Gammaproteobacteria bacterium
CACTTGCGCAAGGGGACCCTGAAGCTGGACCGGGTCGACACCCTGGTCCTGGATGAAGCGGACCGGATGCTGGACATGGGTTTTTACGATGACATCGCCGAAATCGTTGCCACCACGCCGGACAGCCGGCAAACCCTGTTGTTCTCCGCCACCTATCCCGATGAAATCAAAACCATCAGCGCCTCCATGCAGCGCAATCCCTGCCGGGTAAGTGTTGCAGCCACCCACACCAAAAGCCGTATTGAGCAGGTGTTCTACGAGATTGCCGGCAAGGACAAGCGCCTCGGCGCACTGATCACGTTACTGGGCCACTACAGTCCCGCTTCCTGCGTGATCTTCTGCAACACCCGCCAGCAATGCCAGGAAATTGCAGATGCACTGCAAGCCCGGAATTACAGCGTACTTGCCCTGCACGGCGACCTGGAGCAACGCGAGCGTGACCAGGTGCTGGTACAGTTCTCCAACCGGAGTTGCTCCATCCTGGTCGCGACGGATGTTGCCGCCCGTGGTCTGGATATCAAGGACCTGGAAGCCGTGATTAATTATGAATTGAGCCCGGACCCGGAAGTGCATGTTCACCGTATCGGGCGCACCGGCCGCGCCGGCAAGGCCGGACTGGCCCTGAGCCTGTACACCGCTGCCGAAACCTACCGGGTGAATGCCATCGAGGATTACCAGGAAAGCCCCGTCAGCGTTGCTGACATCGACAGTTTGCACGCCGGTCACAAGCATGTCCCGGAGCCGCCCATGGTAACGCTGTGCATTGCCGGCGGGCGTAAGAACAAGGTACGCCCCGGCGATATACTCGGCGCACTGACCGCCGGCCCCGGAATCACTGGCGAACAGGTTGGCAAAATCGATATCTTCGATCACCAGGCCTACGTCGCCATCGAACGGTCGATAGCCGACCAGGCACTGGAAAAGCTCTCGGCCGGCAAGATCAAGGGGCGCTATTTCAAGGCCAGGAAGCTCCGCTGATGGCCGGCACCGCAACACCTGTTACCTGCTATGCTGCAAAAATGGTAGTTGATCGTATTCGTTTAAAGCCAGGGGGACTGCGATGAAAAAGCTTAAACATGAAGCGGAGTTGACCAAAGAGGCCATCGTTGCAGGCGTAAAATACGTCGAGGAACGCGGTGCCGCCGTGTTTGAACCGACGGATTCCGCTGCCGACAAGATTTTGTATATTTACCGGCTGCTGGTACATGACAAAGTGATTCAGCCACTGCCTGAAGACCAGGTCTCGCAAAAAACCATGCGGCACAGGATCGCCCTCTGGTACGCCAGGCAACTGCCCGAAGACCACCCGCTCCTGTAAGCAATAAATCGCACATTTATGACTCCCTGGGTTTTGCTCAACAGCGCACAGGTGCCAGGCGACGGCGGAGAGCTGCGCCTGTACCGGCGCGGCGATGAGTTCTCGATCAGCATTGCGGGCCGGGGTGAACTGATGAATACCCGTGTCCACGGCTCCGAGGACGCCCTGGCTGAACGCACCTGCGCCCGGCTGGAAAATACCACCACAGCGCAACTGCTCATCGGCGGCCTGGGCATGGGCTTCACCCTGGCGGCGGCACTCCGGCAACTCGGCGAACAGGCACGGGTACTGGTGGCGGAACTGGTGCCGGCGGTGGTGGCGTGGAACCGGGGGCCGCTCGGTGAGCATGCCGGCCACCCGCTCGAGGATACGCGTGTCACGGTCCGTGAGGTGGATGTCGCCCGTATCCTGGAAACCGGACACCAGGCGTATGACGCCATCCTGCTGGACGTGGATAACGGCCCCGAGGGCCTCACGCACAAGGCGAACGACTGGCTCTATAGCGTGAACGGACTCAACGCGGCTTACGCGGCACTGCGCCCGCGCGGGGTTCTGGCGGTGTGGTCGGCCGGCCCGGACCGGAAGTTCCTGCAACGGCTGAAGAAGGTTGGTTTCGAGGTCGACGAGGTGCGGGTACGTGCGCACGGGAAGAAAGGCGCACGACATATCATCTGGTTTGCCAGGCGTATCACCTAGTCTGTGCTCGCGGTTACACCGAACAGGCGCAGATTTCGACTTATGCTACTGAAATACCAATTATATTTCTGGTAATGTCGGGAACTATCCGTTATAGTCTCCCACAGCTACAGATTCTGTTATTGGCATTTTTGGTTATTCCTCTGTGTTACCTATCTTAATTCCTGTTTCAAAACCTGTACGCAACACCCTATTTGTTTAATGTATTCAAGGTAAAAAAGATATGGCTACAGGTACTGTAAAGTGGTTTAACGAAGCCAAAGGTTTTGGTTTTATTTCTCAGGATGACGGCGGCGATGACGTGTTTGTGCATTTCAACGCTATCCAGGGCTCGGGTTTCAAGACCCTGGCCGAAGGCCAGCCGGTCACCTATGAGATCGAAAAAGGCCCCAAGGGCCTGCAGGCAGCTAACGTTGTCGGCTAACCTCATCGGCTAAACCGATACCCGGAACCCCGCCTCGGCGGGGTTCTTTTTTGCCTGTTATTTATGCAGTAACAGCTCCGCCCCCCGTTCCCGGCACTCCGCCAGGCACACCTGGTGACATCGAATTCGGCCGGAGAGTCGGATATGATGCGCTTTCCACTCTCGCTGATTGAACTCCAGCTGCATTAATCCGGTCACATTAAAGATGCACTGCGCGATCAACCCGTCTTGCCGGCGCAGGCCGGCATCCCGTGCAATGAATGGCATGGATGACTCACGTTGCTCGCCCTTCGGGCCGCCCTTGCGGGCGTTCAACGCGCAAGCGCTTTTGTCCGGCCTGCGCCGGAATGACGGAAGTTGAATTTTTTCAGAGGTTCCCTGACTTGATAAAACGACTCATCCTTGTGGTACTGCTGCTGACAGTCATGTTTGGCGGTATCTTCGGCTGGAAGTTCTACAGCGGCCAGAAAATGGCCGCCATGATGTCGCAGCCGCCGCCACCGGCCACGGTCGCCTCCGCCACGGTGAAAACACAGACCTGGCAGCCGTATTTACGGGCTGTTGGCAGTGTTGCGGCGACAAAGGGCGTTTTCGTCACCACCGAGGTGCCCGGGCAGGTCAGCAAGATCCTGTTCCAGTCCGGGCGCCGGGTTGAAGCCGGTGATGTCATCCTGCAACTCGATGACAGTGTCGACCGGGCGGACCTGGACGGCTTGCTGGCCCAGCAGACGCTGGCCACGCTGCAGTTCGAACGCAACAAAAAGCTGCTGAAGGACCGCTCGGTATCACGTTCCGAATACGATCAGTCACGCGCCCAGCTGGATAGCGCAAAAGCCACCGTCGCCGCCAAGCGCGCCACCATCAGCAAGAAGAAAATCCGCGCCCCGTTCGGCGGCCAGCTCGGTATTGTGGAAGTCGATCCCGGCGAGTACCTGTCGCCCGGCGCACGTATCGTTCCCCTGCAGGCACTGGATCCCGTGCATGTGGATTACGCTCTCCCCGAGCGCCATTTCAGCCAGGTCGAGGTCGGCCAGCCGGTCATTGTCGAAGTGCAGGCTTATCCGGAACGCAGCTTTGCCGGCACCATTACCGCAATCAACCCGGGCATCGACCCGGGCACCCGCAGCGTGCGCCTGCGCGCCACGCTGGATAACCCCGGTCAACTGCTGCGCCCCGGCATGTTTACCGAAGTGCGCACCGTGCTGCCGGAGCGCACGGGCATTCTTACCCTGCCGCGTACCGCTATCACCTATAACCCGTATGGCGAATCGGTTTTCATTATCCAGGACCAGGACGGCAAGCAGGTGGTGCAGCGGGTCCGGGTCAAAACCGGTGAAGTGCGCAACGGCCGCGTGGAAATCGTAGAGGGCCTGCACGCCGGTGACAGAGTGGTTGCCGCCGGCCAGATCAAACTGCGCAACGGCCAGCAGGTCAGTATCGATAACAGCGTGCAGCTCGATGCCGGGATTCACGGCGGATGAAATTTACCGACCTGTTTGTACACCGCCCGGTACTGGCGAGTGTCATCAGCCTGTTGATTCTGCTGGTGGGCCTGCGCGCCATTGGTTCGCTGGAAGTCCGCCAGTACCCCGAAACCCGCAATACCGTGGTCAAGGTAACGACCGCTTACCCCGGCGCCAGCAGCGAACTGGTCAAGGGTTTTATCACCACGCCGTTGCAGCAGGCCATCGCCGAGGCCAACGGCATCGATTATCTTTTTTCACGTTCCGTGCAGGGCCGTTCCACCATCGAAGCCCACATGGAGCTCAACTACGACCCCAATGCCGCGGTCGCCGAAATCCAGGCCAAGGTGGCCAGCCAGCGTAATGTGTTGCCGGAACAGTCCGACGACCCCGTGATCGATTCAACCACCGGTGACAGTACTGCGCTCATGTACCTCGCTTTCTACAGCGACAGCATGCTGCCCTCGCAAATCACGGACTACCTGCTGCGTGTGGTGCAACCGCAGTTACAGGCCACCCCCGGTGTCGCGCGCGCCGAACTGATCGGCAACAAGACCTTTGCCATGCGTATCTGGCTGGACCCGCAGCGCATGGCGGCGCTGGGCGTCACCGCCAACGACGTGCGCGAAGTCCTGCGCGCCAACAACTACCTGGCCGGTGTCGGCCAGGCCAAGGGCGCCTATACGGCGATCAACCTGACGGCCACCACCGATCTCGCCAGCGAGGAAGACTTCCGCAAGCTGGTGGTGCGTTCCACCAACGGGACACTGGTGCGCCTGTCGGATATCGCCACGGCAGAACTGGGTGCCGAGGATTACGACTCCACCAGCTGGTACAAGGGCAAGCCGGCCATTTTCGTCGGCATGGAACAGGCGCCGGGCGCCAACCCGCTGACCGTGGCGCAGAAGATCCGCAACCTCATCCCGGAAATCCGCAAGCAGTTGCCCGAAGGGCTGCAAGTACACATCCCGTACGATGCCAGTGTGTTCATCGAAGACTCGATCGATGAAGTGTTCCTGACCCTGGCCGAAGCGGTGGTTATCGTGCTGCTGGTTGTCTACCTGTCGCTGGGTTCCATGCGTGCGGCTATCGTGCCCGCGGTGGCGGTACCCCTGTCCCTGGTCGGCGCCGCGTTCCTGATGCTGCTGATGGGCTTTTCCATCAACCTGCTGACGCTGCTGGCAATGGTGCTGGCCATCGGCCTGGTCGTCGATGACGCCATTATCGTGGTGGAAAATGTACACCGCCATATCGAACAGGGTGCCTCACGTATGGATGCCGCCCTGATCGGCGCGCGCGAACTGGCCCTGCCCATTATCGCCATGACGACCACGCTGGTGGCGGTGTATGCCCCTATCGGTTTCATGGGCGGGCTGGTCGGCACGCTGTTTACGGAGTTTGCCTTTGCCCTGGCGGGCGCGGTGGTAGTGTCCGGTATCGTGGCGCTCACCCTGTCACCCATGCTGTCGTCCCGGGTGCTCAAGGCACACGGCCGGCAGGGCCGTTTCGAGCAGTGGGTCGAGCACTGGTTCACCCGGCTGGCCGATCGCTACCAGTCCCTGTTACACGGCATGCTGGACAGCCTGCCGGCTACCCTGCTGTTTGCAAGCGTGGTACTGATCTCGATCTTTTTCATGTTCGTCACCAGCAAGAGCGAACTGGCGCCGGTAGAGGACCAGAGCATCCTGTTCTTCCAGGCCACCGGACCACAGACATCCACCATTGAATACAACGAGGCCTATACGCGGCAGATTGTGGCGGCCTTCGAAAGCATTCCCGAGTACCACGAGAGTTTTTTCCTGCTCGGGCGTGGCGAACCGACCACCACCTTTGGCGGTTTCAAGATGCAGCCGCCCTCATTCCGGGCGCGTTCGCAAATGCAGGTGCAGCCCGAGTTACAGGGCAAGCTGCAGAAAATCGCCGGCTTCCAGATTGCTGTGTTCCCGCGCCCCAGCCTGCCCGGTTCGGGTGGAGGCCTGCCGGTGCAGTTTGTAATTACCAGTGAAGGCAGCTACCGGGAACTGGACCAGGTGGCCGACCAGCTGATCGGGCGCGGCATGGGCAGCGGCCGTTTCATGTTCCTGATGAAAGAACTGCAATACACCAAACCGCGCAGCACGCTGGTGATTGACCGTGACCGTGCCGGTGACCTGGGCATCAGCATGCGCGATATCGGCCGCAACCTGGCGACCCTGCTGGGCGGTAACGACGTCAACCGCTTCAGCCTGGAAGGCCGCAGTTACAAGGTTATCCCGCAGGTGGCACGCGACTACCGGCTGCAACCGGACATGCTCAGGGACTACTACATTCGTCCCGGCTCGAGCGAACTGATCAACCTGTCAGCCGGGCTTTCGGCAACCGACCTGGTGCGCAATAGCGACGCAGCATCGCTGGTATCGCTGGATTCGTTCATTCACCTGCAGGAGAGTGTCGAACCCAGCCAGCGCACCCAGTTCCAGCAACTCAACTCGCTGACGGTGGTGGGTGTCATGGCTCCGCGCGTACCGCTTGGCGATGCGCTGAGCTACCTGGAAAATACCGCGCGCGATATTTTCCCGCGCGGTTTCAGCTGGGATTACTCCGGCGGCTCACGCCAGTATGCGCAACAGGGCAGCGCGTTGCTGATCACTGCCTTCCTGTCCATGCTGGTGATCTATCTGGTACTGGCCGCCCAGTTCGAAAGCTGGCGCGACCCGGTCATCATCCTGGTCTCGGTGCCCATGTCTATTGCCGGTGCGCTGGCCTTTATCACCATGGGTTTTGCAACCATCAATATCTATACCCAGGTGGGCCTGATTACGCTTATCGGGCTGATCGCCAAGAACGGGATTCTCATCGTGGAATTCGCCAACCAGTTACAGATCAGGGAAGGCCTGGACAGGCGCGCCGCCGTGGAACGCGCCGCCGCGATTCGACTGCGGCCGATTCTCATGACCACGGTTTCAATGATCGTCGCTATGGTACCGCTGCTAACGGCGAGCGGCCCGGGTGCAATCAGCCGTTTCCATATCGGCCTGACAATCGCGACAGGCCTGGGTATCGGCACGCTGTTCACCCTGTTCGTGGTACCGGCGGTGTATATGCTGCTGGCCCGCAAGCATCCCGGGCACGCGACCGAAACCCGCAGCATCGGGGGGTAACAGGGATGCCCGGCCCCCGGCCGCCCTGCTACAATAGGCAGCTCCCGAGCACCCTGCCAGCAGAGATTCATGACCGCAAAACATTCCCCCATTAGCCGGCACAGCACCCATGCAGTCGCTGTCGGCACTGTGACTGTCGGCGGCGATGCACCCGTGGTGGTGCAGTCGATGACCAATACCGATACCGCCGATGCCGAGGCCACCACCCGCCAGGTTGCACAACTGGCACAGGCCGGTTCCGAGCTGGTGCGGATCACGGTCAACAGTGAGGATGCCGCGCGAGCCGTACCGCTGATCCGCGAACAGCTGGATGCCCAGGGTGTGGATGTCCCGCTGATCGGTGATTTTCATTTCAACGGCCACAAGCTGCTGGCCAAACACCCGGCCTGTGCCGAGGCGCTGGCCAAGTACCGTATCAACCCGGGCAATGTGGGGCGCGGCACGAAGCGCGATGAACAGTTTGCCACCATGATCGAAACCGCCTGCCGCTATGACAGGCCGGTGCGCATCGGGGTGAACTGGGGCAGCCTCGACCAGGAGCTGGTCGCGCGGCTGATGGACGAGAACACCCGCAGCGCCGAACCGAAAGACAGCCAGACAGTGATCCATGACATCATGGTGACCTCCGCACTCGAAAATGCGGCACGTGCTGAAGCACTGGGACTGGGCAGGGAACGCATCATCCTGTCGGTAAAAATGAGCGGTGTGCAGGATCTGATCACGGTGTACGGCATGCTGGCGGAACGCTGTCACTATGCCCTGCACCTGGGACTCACCGAGGCGGGCATGGGCGCCAAAGGTATCGTTGCCTCCACGGCGGCGCTGGCCGTGCTGTTGCAGCAGGGCATCGGCGATACGATCCGCATTTCACTGACACCGGAACCGGGCGGCAGCCGCAGCCAGGAAGTGCTGGTGGCACAGGAAATCCTGCAGTCGACGGGGCTGCGCGCCTTCACCCCCGGCGTGGTGGCCTGCCCGGGTTGCGGACGTACTTCCAGCGACTATTTCCAGACCCTGGCGCAGGATATCCAGGGCTACCTGCGTGCGCAGATGCCGACCTGGCATACACAGTACCCGGGCGTGGAGGAGATGACAGTAGCGGTCATGGGCTGCGTGGTAAACGGCCCCGGCGAGAGCAAGCACGCCAATATCGGCATCAGCCTGCCGGGTACCGGCGAACGCCCGGTGGCGCCCGTGTATGTCGACGGGGAAAAAACGGTAACACTGAAAGGCGAACGGATTGCTGAAGAGTTTCAGCAACTGGTGAACGAGTATGTCGCCAGGACTTACGGGCAGGATGCCTGACTCAGGCCGGTGCCGATGCCCCCTGTTTTGCCTCCAGTTCCTGTAACTGCTGCTCTTTCTCCGCCAGGCCGGCGCTGAGCTCTTCCACCTTCGCTTCAACGGCCGCCAGTTTGTTTTCCAGCTCTTCCTTCTGGTAGACGGAATCCCCGTCTTCCAGTTGTAACAGGCCGCGCACCTGCTCCTGCAGGAATTCGTTTTCTTCTTCGAGCACCTGGATACACATGTTCATATCACGACTGGCAAGGTCGAACTGCGCGAGCTTGTCCTGCAGCTCGGCGGCCTTGCCGGCTTCCAGTTGCAGGTCATCCAGCATGTGGTGCAGTTCGGCGATGCTGTGTTTCTGCTTGCCCAGCTGCGCTTCGAGATCGGAAACCGTTTCATTGTTTTCCTTCTTCACGTGGTCAAGGTACTGGTCCTTGCGTTCCACCTTGTCCTGCAGGCGCGTGTTTTCCTGATCCATGATTTCCATGCAGGTATTCGCTTCACGGTAGCGGTGTTCCAGTTCAACAATTTTTTCTTCCAGCTGGTCGATCAATTCGGCACGCGGGTCTGCCTTGACCTGCATAATCACTTCGCGCAGTGACTGTATGCTGTCACCCTGCTGCCCCAGCAGCCCTTGCAGTTCCTCCATGTCACCTGATCCGGGCTGGATATCGGCTTCCTGTGCGGGGGCCTCCTCACTGTCAGCCTCCGCTGCCGGTGGCTGGAAATGATCCGCTACATGCTGCCAGCGATCTTTTGGATGGTCGTTGCAGAGTTCCGTGACTTTCTTTTCCGCCTCCATGAAGTCGAGACGGTAGCGCAGGGCATCGGGTAGCGTACTGTCATCGCCGGAGCCGCTCTCGACCTGCTCGAGCAGGGCGCGTGTTTCGATGATTTCCTTTTCCAGGTAGGGCAGGTAACCGGATTCAACCGAGGCGAACCCCGGCGCATCCGCAACGGGCTGCGCCTCGAGTTCACACAGGCGCAGTTGCAGCTGTTTATTTTGACGCCAGAGCAATACCAGCGCGACGCCCAGCAATAGCGCTGCTTCCAGTACCACAAACAGAATAAGGCTCACCACATCCATGGCCGATGCATCCCGACGGGAAAACTCCTGACTATTACTATGAATATTATGGTTTTTTCGGCGGGAAGCCGGGGTTACTTGAGGGAGGAGCGATGCGACTCGGATATCGGGGTTGGCAGCGGCGCCAGTGTCTCACACGAGCGATGGTCGAAAACATGACATATTTCAGCAAGTTCCTCGCGGCTGCGGACAAGAATATGGATGTCATCGTGTTGCCAGTCGAGCCAGTGGTTGCGCTCCAGGACACGCAATTGTTCGACCTCGGCAGCGAAGAAACGGTTAAACCGGATGCCCCACTTCGCCTCAATAGCCGCGATATGAATGCAGGATCCGGCCAGTATCATGACCATGATTTCCCGTCGCAGCACGTCGTCAGCTTCCAGCTCGATACCACGGACAATCGGCAGGTGCCCCTGTTGCAGCAGGTCCTGGTAGCTTGTCCAGTCGGACTCATTGGCCGCATAGAATTCACCGATCGATGAAATGGCGCCGGGACCGATACCGATGACATCCGGGCTGGTCATGTCGGTGAACCCCAGTAATGACCAGTGCAGGCGGTCACCACCCCTGGCACGCATCAGCACATCGTCTGTCTTGAGGTAACAGTCCAGGCCGATATTCCGGTAGCCGAGTGTCGACAGCATATGGGTATAGACCGGACCTGCCTCCCCGACTATCCCCGTGAGCCGGATACGGTCCGGCGCAATCCGGGTCAACCAGGCCTCTACAGTCTGCGGAAAATCGAGGAAACGCAACACCCCGACAGGCAGGTCAATGGCCACCTGGCTAAAGCCGAACTGCCGGGCAAGGCCGATAGACTCACCGAGTTCATCCAGGCTGCGCCCGATATTGGTGCGATCGAGCAATGAAAAGCGCACTTTGTTGAAGCCAAGATCACTCAGCAGCTTCAGGCGGGTAACATCAGGCGAAGCCGAGCCGACGCAGGCACAGCCATTCTCCACGCCGGTTTCATGAATCGTGAAAGAGTCACGAATCACGGAAACCAGCTGATGCAGCTGGTCGTCGTCCCATTCTATGACCAGTGAACTCGACAGTACCAGTTGTTGCAGTGGCCGGTCGCTGTCGAACAGCTTGCCCTGCATGGCCAGTTCCAGCTCGAGGGCATTGAGGCGTAGCGCCGCCGAAACAGCGGTATGGCTTGAACCAACGTCGGAGGATTCCTGAACATACAGCGCCAGCGGCGCCGGCAGCGGGTCACCGTTGCTCTGTTCCACCCAGTCGGAATAATCGTCCGCATCATAATCGCGGCTAAACGAAGCCAGACCCGGATACAGGCCGCAAGTTTTTTCCACGACATCGGGCAACCGACTCGCGGTCTCACGTTTTACGCTGGCATTCCCCATGGGGAAAGTATGCTAGACCGAATGGCCCGCAGTAACTTTGACGCAGGTCAACCTCTCGGGACGCGCCTGGAAGATTAGAAGATGCTAATTTTACTGCTAAAATTGGAGCCGGTGATAGGAGTTGAACCCACGACATCCTCATTACAAGTGAGGCGCTCTACCAACTGAGCTACACCGGCAAATGCTGGCAAACCAGCGGCGATATTGTATGCGAGCG
Source organism: Gammaproteobacteria bacterium (assembly GCA_011374975.1). GTDB lineage: Bacteria > Pseudomonadota > Gammaproteobacteria > DSM-19610 > DSM-19610 > Thiogranum. The sequence continues at coordinate 10,997 of DRNU01000096.1, forward strand.
GCCATTTTACCGCAATCTATTCGCACTCACCCGGCTGGACGCCGATATCCGGGTACCGGGCCTGTATTTCCTGCCAGAATGCGCGATCGGGCAGGGACGGCCCATGCTCTTCGATGACCAGCCAATACACGGTGCGGGTGCGGAAACGCGGGTCCAGTTTCGCCGTGTAGCCCAGGTCCTTGATTCTTTTCAGCCGCGCACGTGCCTTGCGCTTGCTCTTGAAAATACCCAGCGAGATGTGACTGCCCTTGCCAATAAAGTAATCTTTCATCCCGTGCTGGTCGAGATCCTTGACGATGCGCTTCGCTTCACGTGCGGGCATGGATGGCATGTAGACCCAGAAACCGGCAGGTTTTCGGACTTCGTCATCACGCACCTCCGGCTTGTAACCATGCTTGTAGAGTTGCGCGGAAATACCGGCGGCAGCGTTTTTATCCTGCACCGGGCCGATGGTCAGGCAGATACGTTCAGGGGGCGGTGCGGGGATAACCGGCGCAGGGCTTTCTGCTTCAGGCTCCGGCTCAGCTTCGGGTTCCACCTTGATGTCCGGCACAGCTTCCACCCCGGGTTCAACCGCGCCAGCATCGGCCTGCGCCACGGTTTCCTGTGGCTCGTCAACAGCGGTATCAGCCACGGCTGCCGTCCGCTCCGATAACAGCACCAGTTTTTCGACACCTGGCGGCAGTGGCGCCGGCTGTGCCTGGCGGGGTTTTTCTACCGGGTTGGCCTGGTACCAGGCGAAGAACGCCAGGTTGGCAATGACCAGGAGGTATACCAGGTAGCGCACTAGGCCGTCTCCTGCGCGTAGACAGCAAGGCCCTTCAGTACCAGTTCCGGCTCCAGTTGCGGACGCGATTCCAGCAACTCATGAACGCGGTCGGCATCACCACCGGTGAGCACCAGGTTGGTATGCCTGCCCAGTGCCGCGCGCAGGTCCAGGAATGCACGGTCTATCAGCGCGATCGCCGTATACAGGACGCCCCCCATCACGGCTGTTTCGGTACTGCGTCCCAGCAGGGAGACTTGCGGTTCCGGTGACGCTTCGAGTTGTATGCCGGGTGCGATGCCGCCGCCAAGCGAGTCGGTCATTAGTTCCATGCCCGGTACGATCAGGCCACCCTTGTGCACACCCTCCGCGGTAATAGCGTCGATGGTGATTGCCGTTCCGCAATCCACCACCACCGAGGGACCCTTGTAATGTGCATGGACGGCCAGCAGTGCTGCCCAGCGGTCCGCGCCGAGACGCTCCGGCGCCGGGTAGGCGTTGCTTACACCGCACAAACTTTCGTTGACGGGCAAGAACTCCGGCGCAATCTTCCAGCGCCGCTTGACCCAGGTGTGCACGGATTTCCTGTATTCGTCACCGGCGACGTTGGAGATGATGACCCGTGTGGGGGTTTCCAGCTCTTTCCAGGCGGGGCGCGCAATGTCCTTGAAGGCTCTTTTCTGGCGCGGCAGGGGTTCGCCGGCAGTCCAGCTTTCACCCTCCTGCACAGCCCACTTGATACGTGCGTTACCGATATCGACCAGCAGGATCATGCGTTCAGCCTGACGCTGACTTCGCCGGCATGGTAAGACCGGGTCGTGCCATTTGCTTCAATCAGCAGTGCACCGTGTGCATCGATGCCGCGCGCGATACCGCTGATGGTTTCTATACTGTCGCTATGCAACCTGACCTCGCGGTCCGCAATCAGGTCAAACCGCTGCCATTCCTGTTTAAACACATCCAGTCCTTTTTCATTGAAGGTATCGATGACCTTCACCAGCTCCGACACAACCACGCCCGCAAGGTGATTACGTTCGACCGTGACACCGCACTGCGACAGGTCAGCCCAGGGCTGGTCGATTGCGCGCGCCGCAGCATCGGGCACTGTTAAATTAATACCGACACCCATCACGACCTGGTAACTGCCGCCACTCTCGCCGGAAAGATCCAGCAGGATACCAGCCAGCTTGCGCTGCTGATAGAAAATATCGTTGGGCCATTTCAGACCCAGCCCCCTGATACCGCAGGACTGCAAGGCGCGCAGCACGGCAATGGCCGCTACCAGGCTGAGGCCGCCCGACTGTACCCCGGCGGCCGGCATGGAAACGGCAAGCGACAGATACAGGCTGGTGCCATAGGGTGAAACCCAGGGCCGCCCGCGGCGCCCGCGCCCGGCGCTTTGCCATTCAGCAATGCAGGCACGCATGACGTCACTGCCGGGCGGCGTAACGCGCCTGAGATAGTCACTGGTGGAATCGATTTCCCGGAACACCTCGAGGTTGTCCAGGCGCGCAAGCGTTGTCGCATCAAGCGAGGCGCAGATCAGTTCAGCACTCAGCGGCTGGAAAGGAACCGCCAGCCGATAGCCCTGTCCGCGCACCGCATGCACATCGAGTCCGAACCCGGATAACGCGCGAACATGCTTCCACACTGCAGCACGGCTGATTCCCAGTTGCCGGCCCAGCCATTCGCCGGAATGGAAGTGACCGTCAGCCAGCAGTTCTATAACCCGGTAGCGCGTCGACATCAGGGCAGTTTACCACGGCAGGCATACTCTATCTCACTCAATTAACTGGATTTTTACCCGGCCACCTGTCTCTGCACCGACATTCTGAAGACCCCTGCCCTTCATCTTTTACAACACGCGCCGATAGGGCGGGAAACAGGTGCTGCCGAGCCGACTACAGGCAACCCATTCAACGCCACGGGTAACTAAGTATATGATACCAGCTCAAAAAGAAAACCGGCACAGTTTGCCCAGCACACTGGAAATGGCCCCGTCAGAACCCCTGTACAAACGCCTGCCCTGTGCCGACGAAGACGGCAAGCCGCTGACTGATTTCATGATGATCATTCCCAAGCTGCGTAACCGGCCGCAACACCTGATACAGGAAACCATCAGCAAGATCGAGCAGGTGCTGGAACGTTACTCACAAGTAGTGGTGTTTGCAGACCTGAACCTGAAACTGAACGTGTTGTGTGTGATCGTGCGCCCGACACCCGGGCTGTGCTGGAATCTGCCGGCAGCCATCAACCACGAAATTCCCGAAGCATTACTGGTCGCCCAGCCGGCCTGACTGAAACCCGGGCATTCCCGGCAGTTCAGTTATTCAGCACCGCCTCCACTTCCGCAAAAGTCTGCGCCACTTCTGTCGTCTCAATCGACCGGTTGAGTTGCTTGCTGATCTGGGACACCGAGAAGATCCCGCGAATGGCCGGCCGGTCAAAGCGTGGATCCTCATCCAGCACCAGTGCATGCCGCCGCCCGACCGAGCGCAGGGTGGTGACGATGTCACCGACCGCTGCACGCATGACATCCTCCATGTTGAGCACTTCCAGTTGAACCTGCGGGGTCATGATGTCGCGCACCATGATTTCCTCGTAGCGCAGGTGGAGTTCCTGGTGGAACTGGAGAGGTTTTTCGCCCTGGATATCTGTCGAGGTGATCAGGCCCAGCACCTGCTTGTCGCTGTTGACCACGAACAGCAGGCGTACGCCGGCAGTTTTCATGCGCTGCAGGGCCCAGTCGATGGACACATTGGGCTCTACCGTGAGCGCAATCTGGTAGCGCAGGTCGGTCATGACCAGGATAGCCGGGCTGTCTTCCTTTACCTGCGCCGGAAGTTCCTGACTAGGCTCGAAAAAACTGACCAGCCCGGGCAGGGGGTGCAATGCCAGTGCTCTGAATTCAGGCATGGACGTTCTCCCGTCGCCACGTTGCCGTGAGGCTTGTACTTCAACATATAGACCATGCAGACAGGTTTTTCAAAGCGCCGGACGGGGCCCGGGCATAAAAAAAGCCCCTGATCAGAGATCAGGGGCTTTGGTATTAAAGCCTGGCAGTGTCCTACTTTCACATGGGACCTCCCACACTATCATCGGCGCTGAGCGGTTTCACTTCCGAGTTCGAGATGGGATCGGGTGGTTCACACTCGCTATGGCCGCCAGGCAAACTGGTTGTGCCAACAGGCAGGGCCTGTTTTCACGAATAAGGAAAGTTGTTAAAGATCGGGTTGTTGCATACTTGAGAATCAACACCCAGATCGTTTGGGTGTTATATGGTCAAGCCTCACGGGCAATTAGTACTGGTTAGCTTCATGCATTACTGCACTTCCACACCCAGCCTATCAA
>DRNU01000097.1 GCA_011374975.1 Gammaproteobacteria bacterium
GTTCAGAAGTCTGATGGGGATGTTCTCCAATGATTTATCCATCGATCTGGGTACCGCCAATACCCTGATCTACGTGCGTGGCCAGGGTGTCGTGCTCAATGAGCCGTCGGTGGTCGCCATACGCCAGGACCGGGGTCCGGGCGGGCCGAAAAGCATTGCCGCCGTGGGCGCCGAGGCGAAAGCCATGCTGGGCCGCACACCGGGCAATATCACCGCTATCCGCCCGCTCAAGGAAGGCGTGATCGCGGATTTCACCGTCACCGAGAAGATGCTTCAGCACTTTATACATAAGGTGCACGAGGCGCGCTTCTTCCGTCCCAGCCCGCGCGTACTGATCTGTGTGCCCTGCGGCTCCACCCAGGTGGAACGCCGCGCTATCAAGGAATCCGCAGCCGGTGCCGGCGCGCGCGAGGTGTACCTCATCGAGGAACCCATGGCGGCCGCCATCGGCGCCGGCATGCCGGTGGACGAGGCGCGCGGCTCCATGGTGCTGGATATCGGCGGCGGCACCTCCGAGGTGGCGGTCATCTCGCTCAACGGCATCGTGTATTCCTCCTCGGTGCGCATCGGCGGCGACCGTTTCGACGAGGCCATCGTGAATTACGTGCGTCGGAATTATGGCACTTTGATCGGCGAAGCCACCTCCGAGCACATCAAACAGCAAATCGGCTCCGCCTACCCGGGCACCGAGATGAAAGAACTCGAGGTCAAGGGCCGCAACCTGGCACAGGGCGTGCCGCGCAGTTTCACGCTCAACAGCAATGAAATCCTGGAAGCCCTGCAGGAGCCGCTGGCCGGCATCGTCGGCGCGGTAAAGACCGCCCTCGAACAGACACCGCCGGAACTCGGCGCCGACGTCGCCGAACGCGGCATCGTACTGACCGGCGGCGGCGCCCTGCTGCGCGACCTGGACCGCCTGATTATGGAAGAAACCGGGTTGCCGGTGGTCGTCGCCGACGACCCGCTGACCTGCGTGGCACGCGGCGGTGGCCGCGCCCTCGAACTGCTCGATGAGCGGGGCGGGGACCTGTTTGCTCTCGAATAACGTCGGAGTAACGTTATCAAGCAGATCTTTACAGCAGGCCCACCGCTGTTCGCCCGCCTTGTCGGCCTGGTTGTGCTTTCCATTGTATTAATGACCTTCGATCACCGCCAGCACCACCTGGACAGTATGCGCAGCGCACTGTCGGTATTGGTGTACCCGTTGCAATGGCTGGTCGACATGCCCGGCTCGGCCGGCGAGTGGTTCCGCGAGTCCCTTTCCACCCGCCGTGAACTGCAGGAGGAAAATGCCAGCCTGCGCACCCAGCAACTGGTACTGAACACCCAGTTGCAGAAACTGGAAGCGCTGGAAGCGGAAAACCGCCGCCTGCGCGCGCTGCTGGACTCGTCATTCCAGATCGGCGAGCGGCAGATGCGCATCGCCACGCTGCTGTCGGTGGACATGGACCCCTACCGCCACCAGATCGAGATCAACAAGGGCTCACTCGACAACCTGTTCGAGGGCCAGCCGCTGCTGGACAGCCAGGGCGTGGTGGGACAACTGATCCACGTCGGCCCGTTCAGCTCCACGGCAATGCTGATTACCGATCCCAGCCATGCCATCCCGGTGCAGGTCAACCGCAACGGCCTGCGTACGATTGCGCTGGGCACCGGCAGTATCGACCGCCTGGAACTGCCGCATATCCCCAACAATGCCGACATCCGCGTCGGCGACCTGCTGACCACCTCCGGGCTGGGCGGGCGCTTCCCGCCCGGCTACCCGGTGGCTGAAGTCACCGACGTGCAACAGGACCCGGGGCGCGCCTTCTCACACGTGACCGCACGCCCGCGCGCGCAGCTGGACCGCAGCCGCGAAGTGCTGCTGGTGTGGCCGCCGGACGTGCGTCACCCGGCCGAGCAGACCATGACCGGCCCGCCCGAAGCAGCGCAAGACACCGCAGGCGACACACCGTGAACCTGACACGGCACCACGGCGGCATCATGATCCTGCTGACCTTCGCCGGCGCCATGCTGCTGACCATTATCCCGCTGTCCGACGGCCTGCGGACCCTGCGCCCCGACTGGGTGGGCCTGACACTGATATTCTGGTGCCTGGCGCTGCCCTACCGGGTCAGTGTGACCTCCGGTTTCATTGTCGGCCTGTTGCTGGATGTGCTCACCGGCACCCTGCTGGGCCAGCATGCGCTGTCCCTGAGCATCATCGCCTACGTGTGCGTGCGCCTGCACCAGCGCATCCACATCTACCCCATGTGGCAACAGTCGCTCACGGTGCTGGTGCTACTGATCCTGCATCAACTGCTGACACTGTGGATCGACAGTACCATCGGCCGGCCGGCCATGCCGCCCAGCTACTGGCTGCCGTCACTGATCGGCGCCGCCCTGTGGCCGCTCGTGTACCGTTTCCTGAGCGCCGTGCGCATCAACTTCTCGGTCCAGTAAACCATGCCGACACGGGTTGCCATCAAGGATTACCTGTTCGAGAGCCGCCTGTTCATGCAGCGCTCGGTACAGGCGCTGGTATTCGCCGCCCTGCTGATCGCGGCACTGGTGAGCCGGCTGATCTACCTGCAGGTGGTGGCACACGAGCATTACATCACCCTGTCCGACGACAACCGCATCAAGATCCTGCCGCTGCCGCCCAACCGCGGCCTGATCTTCGACCGCAACGGCCTGATCCTGGCCGATAACCTGCCCTCCTACCGGCTGGAGATCACCCCCGAGCAGATACATGACATAGACGCCACGCTGGATGCGCTGTCGCAACTGGTCAATATCCGTGACGTCGACCGCAAGCGTTTTGACCAGCTGCTGAAACGCACGCCGGCGTTCAAACCGGTGCCACTGCGCTTCCGTCTCAGTGACGAGGAAGTCGCACGCTTTGCCATCGACCGTCACCGCTTCCCCGGCGTGGACATCGTCGCCGGCCTGTCGCGCCACTACCCGCACGGCCCGCTGACCGCACACGCGCTGGGCTACGTGGGCCGCATCGACGAACGCGACCTGCAACGCATCGACGGCTCCGATTACAGCGGCACCACCCACATCGGCAAGGTCGGCATCGAAAAGACCTATGAAGACCTGCTGCACGGCAGCGTCGGCTACCGCCAGGTGGAGACCAACGCCGAGGGCCGCGTACTGCGCACCCTGGTGCGCACCCCGCCGACACCGGGCCAGAACCTGTACCTGACGCTGGACGTCGAACTGCAGAATGTCGTCGACCAGACCTTCGGCGAGCGTGCCGGCGCGGCGGTGGCGATCGACCCGAATAACGGTGATGTGCTGGCTTTCGTCAGCAAACCCGCCTACGACCCCAACCTGTTCGTCAACGGCATCGATACCGCCGCCTACAAGGCACTGCGTAATGACGACAAGCAACCGCTGTTCAACCGCGCACTGCGCGGCCAGTACCCGCCCGGCTCGACCATCAAGCCCTTCGTCGGTCTCGGCGGACTGGAATACGGCATCACCAGCCCGCATGCCCACACCTTCTGTCCCGGCTTCTACCAGTTGCCCGGCAAGGACCGCAAATACCGCGACTGGAAACGCCGCGGGCACGGCACGGTCGACCTGACCAACGCCATCGCCCAGTCCTGCGACGTGTATTTCTATGACCTGGCGCTGTCGATGGGCATCGACCGGCTGCACGAGTTCCTTTCCAGGTTCGGCTTCGGCGAACGCACCGGTATCGATATCAGTGGAGAACTGCCGGGACTGCTGCCGTCACGGCAATGGAAGCGTGCCGCACGCAACCTGCCGTGGTTCCCGGGGGAAACCCTGATCACCGGCATCGGCCAGGGCTTCATGCTCACCACCCCGCTGCAACTGGCCAGCGCCACCGCCACGCTGTCGCGTTTTGGCGAGCGCATGCGACCGCACGTGGTGGCCTCCACCCAGGTCTACGGCGATATCGAACTGACGCCGCTGCAGGTCGAACCGGTACCCGACATCCCGGTCGAAAAGCGCCAGGACTGGATCGATGTCATCCATGCCATGCGCGAAGTGGTGCTCGGCAAACGCGGCACCGCGCGCAAGGTCGGCCGCAACGCCAAATATGAATTCGCCGGCAAGACCGGCACCGCGCAGGTGTTCGGCCTCAAGGAAGAAGAAAAATACGACGCCGAAAAACTCGCCGAGAAATTACGCGACCACTCGCTGTTCATCAGCTTCGCCCCACTCGACAACCCGCGCATCGCGGTCGCGGTCATCGTCGAGAACGGCGGCAGCGGCAGCGCCGTGGCGGCACCGATTGCGCGTACCATTCTCGACCAGTACCTGCTGGAGCCCGCCTCATGAGCACCCTGCTCGACAGCCACCGCGAAGATGCCAGCCTGCGCGACTGGCAGCACATCCTGCACCTCGATGCAGCGCTGCTGTTCGGCCTGCTGGCGCTATCCACCATGGGACTGTTCGTGCTGTACAGTTCGGCGGGCGGCGACGAACCACTACTGATGCGTCAGATCGTGCGCCTCGGCATCGCGTTCGGCGCCATGGTGGTCATCGCCCAGCTGCGCCCGCAATGGCTGCAACGCTGGACCCCCTGGCTGTACGGGCTGGGGTTGATATTGCTGATTGCGGTACTGGTGGCGGGCGATATCGGCAAGGGCGCGCAACGCTGGCTGGACTTCGGCTTCGTGCGTTTTCAACCGTCCGAGATGATGAAACTGGCGGTACCGATGATGGTGGCCTGGTACCTGTCCGACAAACGTCTGCCACCAACCGGCTGGCGGCTGCTGATCGCCGGTGCGCTGATCGTGGTGCCGGTGCTGCTGATCGCCAGCCAGCCCGACCTCGGCACCTCGCTGCTGATCGGCAGCGCCGGCTTCTTCGTGCTGTTCCTGGCCGGCCTGTCGTGGCGGCTGCTGGGCGGCCTGACACTGCTGGGTGCCGCCGGCGCGCCGGTGTTATGGCACTTCATGCACGACTACCAGCGCCAGCGCGTCATCACCTTCCTCAACCCGGAACAGGACCCGCTCGGCGCCGGTTACCACATCATCCAGTCCAAAATCGCCATCGGCTCCGGCGGCCTGTTCGGCAAGGGCTGGCTGAACGGCACCCAGGCCCATCTGGAGTTCCTGCCGGAGCGTTCCACCGATTTCATCTTTGCGGTGCTGGGCGAGGAATTCGGGCTGGTCGGCATCGCCGCGCTGCTGATCATGTACAGCTTCGTCATCGTGCGCAGCCTGTATATCGCCACCCAGGCACAGGACACCTATGGCCGCCTGCTGGGCGGCAGCCTGGCGTTGACCTTTTTCATCTATATTATTGTCAATACCGGTATGGTGACCGGACTGCTGCCGGTGGTTGGCCTGCCCTTGCCGCTGGTGAGTTACGGTGGTACATCAATGGTGACGCTGATGGCCGCTTTCGGTATCCTCATGTCCATCCACACACACAGAAAGCTGTTGCCCACATAAGGAAGTATGGTGTTGAAGAACAACAAACCCGGCACATGGTTCGTCAGTCTGCTCGCTACGCTGGCTGCGGGCCCGGGCTGCGCGGAGGATTTTCACGCAGACCCGCAGGCGCAGGCCTTCATCGAGGAAATGGTGGAGCGCCACAAGTTTGACCGTAAACAGTTGCAAACCCTGTTTGCCGAAGCAAAAAAACGCGACGATATCCTCGAAGCCATTGCCCGCCCGGCGGAGAAAACCAAGCCCTGGTACGAGTACCGCAAGATCTTCGTCAAACCGGCACGCATCGAGGGCGGGGTAAAATTCTGGCAGGAGAACGAAGCCATCCTGCAGCGCGCACAGCAGAAATTCGGCGTCGACCCGGCCCTGGTGGTCGCCATCATCGGCGTTGAAACGCGCTACGGCGCCAATACCGGCTCCTACCGGGTGATCGATGCCCTGTCCACGCTGGCCTTTGCCTACCCGCCGCGCAGCAAGTTCTTCCGCTCCGAACTGGAGCAGTTCCTGATCCTGGCGCAGGAAGAAAATGTCGACCCGGCCACGGCCACCGGCTCCTATGCCGGCGCCATGGGCTATGGGCAGTTCATCCCTTCCAGCTACCGCCACTACGCGGTCGACTTCGACGGTGACGGCAAACGCGACCTGTGGAACAACATGGAAGACATCATCGGCAGCGTCGCCAACTATTTTCACCGCCACGGCTGGCAGGCCGACAAGCCGGTCGCGCACAAGGTAACGGGCGGGCTCGACGCCGCCGCACAGCAGGTGTCAGAGTCCCTCAAACCCGACAAGAAGACCGCCGCTGATTTTGCCAAAGCCGGTATTACCAGCACCCCGCCGCTGCCCGGCGAGCTGCCGGTTGCACTACTGAAACTGGAACAGCCCGACGGGCCGGAATACTGGCTGACCGGCAAAAACTTCTATGTCATTACCCGCTATAACCGCAGCCCGCTGTACTCGATGGCGGTATATCAACTCAGCGAGGCAATACGGGATGCCCGCAAGGCGCAGTAAATTCACCCTCACGGCCGTACGCCATAGCGGCGTGCTGGGCCTTGCGCTGCTGCTGGGCGCGTGCTCGACCGGCTATCGCGATAACGCCGGCCGCTATTCACAACACCAGGATACCGCACCCGCGCGCGCCGTGGACGTCACCCTGGTCGCCGACGCCACGCCGCGCCACGAGCCGAAAAGCCGTTACGGCAACCCGGCCTCCTACGTGGTCCGCGGTAAACGCTACTACACGAAAACCTCCAGCAAGGGCTACCGGGAACGCGGCGTCGCCTCCTGGTACGGCACCAAGTTCCACGGCCACCGCACCTCCAGCGGCGAGAGCTATGACATGTACAAAATGTCGGCGGCGCACAAGACATTGCCACTGCCGACCTATGCGCGCGTCACCAACCTGCGCAACGGTAAATCGGTCATCGTCAAAATCAATGACCGCGGCCCGTTCCACGACAACCGGCTTATCGACCTGTCCTACGCCGCGGCCTCACGCCTGGGCATACTCGGCAAGGGCACCGGGCTGGTGGAGGTTGAGGCTATCGACCCGCTCAGTTACGCCGGCAATACAAGCAGCGATACCACAAGACCGGTACACCACGTCACAGTCAGCCAACCCAAGTTGACCCCGACAGCACTGGCACCCGAACCCGTGGCGGCTGACAGCACAACCGAAGCACCTTCACTGTACCTGCAACTGGGCGCGTTCCTCAGCCGCAGCAACGCCGAACGCCTGCAACAACGCCTGAGTACCGCCACACTGCCCGGCAAACTGCACATCAGTGAAACTGTCGCCAATCAGAAACACATTTACCGGGTACGCATCGGCCCGCTGGCCAATGTGGAGACCGCCGACCGCCTGACCCGCACGCTGACCGAACAGGGGATCGCGTCACCCCACGTGGTTATCGACTGATTTCGTGCTGCGCATTGAAAATACACCAACAAGCGCAGACAATGTTGCGCTGATTCGTCACGCACTCAGGCCCATGAAAAAAATCCAGCTGTTCTCCCGTTTATTGCTCCTCTTCGTTTTCACCTCCGGGCCGGCCCTGGCGGCCACGCCGGTGCCCAAGGCGCCCTCGGTCGGCGCCAAAGGCTACCTGGTGGAAGATTTCCTCAGCGGGCAGGCCATCGCCGAGAAAAACGCCGACCAGCCACTGGAGCCGGCCAGCATCACCAAGCTGATGAGCGCCTACGTGATCTTCCGGGAAATCCGCGACGGCTCCCTGGCGCTGGAAGACAAGGTACGCATCAGCGAAAAGGCCTGGCGCACACCCGGCTCGCGCATGTTCGTGGAAGTGAATACCCAGGTCTCGGTCGCCGACCTGCTGAAAGGCATGATCATTCAGTCCGGCAACGACGCCACCGTGGCGCTGGCGGAACAGGTGGCCGGTACCGAAGCCAGCTTTGCGGCACTGATGAACCACCATGCCAGGGAGCTCGGCATGACGCACAGCCACTTCGTCAACAGCACCGGGTTACCCGACAAGGAGCACTACACAACGGCGCGCGACATCGCCCGCATCGCCCGTGCCCTGATCAAGGAGTTTCCCGAGTACTACCAGTGGTACTCGGAGAAACAGTTCACCTACAACGACATCACCCAGTACAACCGCAACAAACTGCTGTGGCGCGACGAGTCCGTCGACGGCCTGAAGACCGGCCACACCGATTCCGCCGGCTACTGCCTGGTGACGTCAGCGGAGCGCGACGGCATGCGCCTGATCAGCGTGGTACTTGGCACCAAAAGCGAAGAAGCACGCGCCGATGCCAGCCAGTCGCTGCTCAACTACGGCTTCCGCTTCTTCGAGACCCACAAGCTGTATGACGGCGGCGAAAAACTCACCAGCGCCCGGGTCTGGAAAGGCATCAGCGAGTCGGTGGACCTCGGCCTGGCTGAAACCCTGTATGTCACCATCCCGCGCGGCGAATACAAGAACCTCTCCCCGTCCATGAAGCTGCAGGAACGCATCATCGCCCCGGTCAGCAAAGGCCAGACACTGGGACGCGTCATCCTGCAACTCGACGACAAACTGATTTCAGAAAAAGACCTGGTGGCACTGCAAGCGGTGGACGAAGGCAGCTTCTGGCAACGCATTGTCGACGAAGGCCTGCTGTACTTCGAATAACGCAACGCGCATGTCGACAGTCTATCTGAACGGAAAATACCTGCCCATGGAGGATGCCTGCGTCTCCGTCATGGACCGTGGCTTCCTGTTTGGCGACGGCGTCTACGAAGTCATCCCCGCCTACGGCGGCAGGCTGTTCCGCCTGCCGCACCACCTGCAACGCCTGCAGGACAGCCTCGACGGTATCCGTATCGCCAACCCCCTCAGCGACACTGAATGGGAACAGGTACTCAATGAACTGCTGCAACAGAATGCAGCGACTGACGGCAACAAGCACGACCAGTCAGTCTACCTGCAAGTCACACGCGGCAGCGCAGCAAAACGCGACCACAGCTTTCCGAACCCGGTGACACCCACGGTCTATGCCTTCAGCGTACACATCCCCGCACCCGATCCTGACGTCACCGAACAGGGCATTGCCGCCATCACACTGGATGACATCCGCTGGAAATACTGCAACATAAAGGCGATCACCCTGCTGCCCAATGTACTGCTGCGCCAGGAGGCGGCGGACCAGGGGGCGGTGGAAGCCCTGCTGATCCGCGATGGACGGGTGATAGAAGGCTCCGCCAGCAACGTTTTCGTGGTCCGGGACGGGACAATCCTGACGCCACCCAAAGGCACACAGATGCTGCCCGGCATCACCCGCGACCTGGTGCTGGAACTCGCCGCACAACATAACCAGCCCTGCCGGGAAGCCGATATCGAGGAAGCTGAACTGCGCGATGCCGATGAAATCTGGGTGACCAGCTCCACCAAGGAAATTGTTCCGGTCACCACCCTGGATGGCAAGCCGGTCGGCGCCGGCACACCCGGCCCGGTCTGGAAGACTATGATCGAGCAATACCGGCACTACAGGGATGCGGTGCGCAGCGGCGAACTGAACTAACAGGGCAAGCGACAAGTCGCCGCCCACCTGCCCCCCATCAGAGCCCCACGGGTTCTTTTATTCCTGCACGAGCTCCACAGTTGTTTCAGCCGTCTTCCTGTCGATGACAAACTGCACCACACAGTATTCCGTGCAGGTATCCACCGGCGAGGGATCATCCGCGCAATTACAGCCGGCGATCACCCCTGAATAAAAAACACCGGCCTTCACAGACAGTGAATCCGGCATTTCCAGCACACGGATCAGCATGACACTGAAGGCATCCTCACTGACATAACTGCTCTGCGACAGCCCTTGCTGCAAGGGAAGCCATGCCGGATCCAGCTGTTCGATCTCGGCCTTCAGGACATCCTCAAAAGCCGGGGAACCCCAGGCATTCAGTGCCTTGGCGAGGCTTGCCATGCGTTTTTCTCACCCTGCCCGCAACCCCGGGGGCGGAACAGAACACCCCGTGTATCACCGGCTTTGGCTGCACGCTGCAGGCGTCGCAGGACCACTTCGTCTTCCAGCAGCGGCCAGGCCAGCACCGCACTGCAGTTGCCACAGCGCAGACTTTCCTCGACCACCCCCAGGCCATCCTGCCGGGCTTTGGGATGGACCAGGAGAATATGCGACGGATCGATGCCGGCCGCGTGCAGCGCGGCGCTATCGGGCATACACGGCGGTGCCACCAGGCAGATCCAGCGCCCTTCCCCGCCCAGTTGTGCGAGTGTCGCCAGCAGCGGCGTCAGCGCATCGTCATCCTCGCGCGGAACAGGTAACTCGGTGAGCGTAGCGCGCGGCCAGCCCACATCGGGCAACAACTCACCCTGCCGCGGGCACCCCCCCGGAATAACAGCCGCGCCCTGCCGGCCACCCGGAACCCGTGTCTGTTGCAGCGGAAACACGTTCATAACGACTGATTCCGCAGAATACCGACACCCAGCCCCTCGATAACCATCGGCTGCTGTCGCAGATCGACGCGAATAGGCTCAAAGTCTTCATTTTCCGGCAGCAGATAGACAATCGAGCCACGACGGCGGAAACGCTTCACAGTCACTTCATCATCCAGCCGCGCCACCACAATCTGACCGTTCTCAGCCTGTCGGGTACGGTGCACCGCCAGCAGGTCACCATCCATGATGCCAATATCCTTCATGCTCATACCTCGCACCCGCAGCAGATAATGCGCACGCGGGTGAAACAACGCCGGGTCGACCGGGTAGTGATCCTCGATATGCTCCTCGGCCAGGATCGGCTCACCGGCCGCCACCTGACCGACTACCGGGATGCCTTCCTCTTCTTCCACCGCCTCCCCCAACAGGCGGATACCGCGCGAGGAGCCCGGCAGCAGCTCGATCGCCCCCTTGCGCTCCAGCGCCCGTAAATGTTCCTCGGCGGCGTTGGGGGAACGGAACCCGAAAGCTTCCGCAATCTCCATGCGGGTGGGTGGATAACCCTCGTCATAAACATATTCGCGGATCAGTGCCAGGATTTCCGCCTGTCGCGGGGTCAGATCGTCCATATGCATCACCTGCTGTGTTTTTGTCCAGTTACTGTGATTATATACAGTCTATTGCGGGATGCAAGCTCAGGCAGCCA
>DRNU01000098.1 GCA_011374975.1 Gammaproteobacteria bacterium
CCAGGATGGTGGAATAGTCTTTGGAGCGCTGATCGGTGTTATGAATAATCAGCGCAATCGGGGTGCCGGTGGTCTTGCCCTCAAACACCCCGGACAGGATCTGCACCTCGTCGG
Organism: Gammaproteobacteria bacterium; assembly: GCA_011374975.1. GTDB lineage: Bacteria > Pseudomonadota > Gammaproteobacteria > DSM-19610 > DSM-19610 > Thiogranum. Next base: position 115 of record DRNU01000098.1, read on the forward strand.
CCTCGCGGCGCTGGGTGGTGTGGCGCGATTTACCCGGTTTGCGGCGGTCGAGGTCACCCTGCAGATCGGCGGCCGAGAGCGCCATACCGGGCGGGCAGCCGTCCACGATACAGCCGATGGCCGGCCCGTGGCTCTCACCGAAGCCGGTGACTGTAAAGAGTTTTCCCAGACTATTCCCTGACATGGGCGCTTATTGTACAGAAGTTTTCAGGTGGGGGAATGCAAGCGCTGTTCCCGGGTTAAAGCCTGGTCATCCAGCGCCGATATTACAGGTGATATAACGATCAATACTGAAACAAAAAACTGCGAGGTTAACCGTGAGTCAAAATGGTCACGCAATCGGGAATTACCTGGGTAAACCGATTTTTGAATCTATCGAGGTGCAGGACGACACCTATATCTTTGACCGTATCGCCACCTACGAAGACGACGAGTTCCCACTCGACCGCCTGAGTGAAAACGAGGTACTGGTTGAGCCCGGATTGATTTACCGACACAAAGAATGACGCCGCCCGCCAGGGACGGCGGCCCGCCAGGGCACTAGATCATCTTCGAAAAGCGCTCTTCTTTCTTGGCCCGGTAGCGGTCAAACACCTTGCAGATATTGCGGATCAGCAGGCGCCCGCGCGGTGTCACATCGAGCCGGTCTGCACCGACCGTGACCAGCTCATCCTGCTGCATGGCTTCCAGCTGTTCCAGCTCGGCGCTGAAATAGCTTCCAAAATCAACCCCGAATTCGGACTCGATACGGCCCCTGTCCAGCGTATTGTTGCAGATCAGCTGCTGGATCACCTCGCGGCGCAGCCGGTCGTCGTCATTGATGGCGACTCCGCGCACGATAGGCAGGCGTGAGGCTTCCAGTTCGCGCGAGTATTCCTCGACTGTCAGGCAGTTCTGGGCATAGCCGCCCGGCATGCTGCTGATGGCGCTCACCCCCATGGCGATAAGGTCCGAATCCGAGTGCGTGGAATAGCCCTGGAAATTACGGTGCAGGGTATTGGTGCGCTGAGCCTGGACCAGTTCGTCGTCTTCCAGCGCGAAATGGTCCATGCCGATGTACTGGTAACCGGCGGAGGTCAGCTTGTCGATGGTCAGCGACAGGATGGCGAGTTTCACATCTCCGCTGGGCAGATCCTCGCGGTTGATGCGCCGCTGCGGCTTGAAGCGCTCCGGCAGGTGCGCATAGTTGAACACCGACAGGCGGTCCGGACGGGCATCGATCACCTTGTCCAGGGTGGCCGAGAAACTGTCCAGGGTCTGCAACGGCAGGCCGTACATAAGGTCGATATTAATGGACCGGAAACCCAGCTCGCGCGCCTTGTTCAGGGCGCCCAGTGACTGCTCATCGGTCTGGATGCGGTGTACCGCGGCCTGCACCTTCGGGTCAAAATCCTGCACACCGAAACTGACACGGTTGAAACCGATATCGCGCAACATCGGCAGGGTGTGTTCGCGCAGCTCGCGCGGGTCGATTTCGATGGAATATTCACCGGTATCATCTTCGTGCAGGTAGAAGTTCTCGCCGATCACCTGCATCAGCTCGCCCATCTGCTCCTCGTTGAGAAAGGTCGGCGTACCACCGCCCCAGTGCAGCTGGTCAATGCGCCGGTCGGGGTCGACCAGCGATGCCTGCAGGCGGATTTCGCGGTACAGGCTGTCGAGGTAGGGTTGCGCGCGGCTGCGGTCGGCGGTCACGATCTTGTTGCAGGCACAGTAAAAACACACGTGGGCGCAGAACGGGATATGCACATACAGCGACAGTGGCCGGTGGCTGCTGTTACTGTCGCGCACCCACTGGATATAGTCCTGCTCGTTCACCAGGGGCGAGAACTCCATGGCGGTCGGGTACGACGTATAGCGCGGCCCACTCCCGGCGTAACGTTTGATCAGCTCGGCATCGAATTCGACGGTATTCAAGGAATCTGCTCCAAATATTCAGTAAATAAGGCTAGCAACCGTACCCGGCGGTCGCATTGATACGTATCAAGTAGCGCCGGCGGCTACGCATCATCATCCACATCCAGACCTTCTATGTGGGTTTCGTTGATTTTCAGCAGCAGTTGCCGAAACGGCAGTATACGCTCGTCCTGGTGCCGGATAATGTTGAAAAACGGCAGGTTTTCCTTGCCGAAGCGGTAACTGCCGTCGGCCATCGAGGCGCGCAGCTTGCGCACGTCGCGCTCCAGATCCTGCAGGAACTCGGTGGCGGCACCCATGGAATCCATGTCGTACTCCGCCGCCGCGCGCAGGTCCTCGATCTCGAACAGCGCCTGCTCCACCAGGTCCACGTATTGTTCAGCGGTTTTGGGTCTACCCAGCATGGTTATCCTCCAGCATCGATTTCATTCTACCGGCGCCGCGTCCAGCGCGGCCCTGAACAGCGGCTGAAACTCGCGCACCTGCGCAGCTTCCAGCAGGAATACGCCCTGCCCGCCGCGCTCGAACTCCAGCCACAGGAACGGCACATCCGGGAAACACTCGCTCAGCATCAGCTGACTGTTGCCCACTTCGACCACCAGGATGCCGTCATCTTCCAGGTAATCCGCCGCCTGCGCCAGAATGCGCACCACCACGTCCAGCCCTGCATGCCCCGCCGCCAGGCCGAGTTCCGGCTCATGCCGGTATTCGGGCGCCAGCGCCTGCATCTCGTCGGCACTGACATAGGGCGGGTTGCTGATAATCAGCTGGTAACGCCGCGCCGGCAGCGCCTCGAACAGGTCGGATTCTATCACCTGTACCCAGTCCTGCAGCTCATGGCGTTCCACGTTGCGGCGCGCCACCTCCAGTGCCGGGGTGGAGATATCCACCAGGTCGACATGGGCATTCTCGAAATGGGCGGCGCAGGCAATGCCGATACAACCGCCGCCGCAACACAGATCCAGCACCTGTTCGACGTCATCCGGGTTCAGCCAGGGCTCAAAACCGCGCTCGATCCACTCCGCCAGGGGCGAACGCGGCACCAGTACGCGCTCATCGACATAAAACCCCAGGCCGGCGAACCAGGCTTCGTGCGTCAGGTAGGCAGCCGGCTTGCGGCTGTCGATACGTTCCGCGATCAACGTCAGCACCGCGCTGCGCTCCTGCGCCGTCACATTAGAGGCCAGGTAGGTCTCGGGAAACTGCAACGGCAGGTGCAGCGCATGCCGCACCAGCAATAACGCCTCATCGAACGCATTGTCAGTTCCGTGACCAAACACCAGCCCGGCCTCGCCAAAACGGCTGGCGCTCCAGCGTACCAGGTCACGGATTGTCTGTAGTTCCGGGTAGTCGTCCCGATTCATCTGCCCGGCCCCCTATCGCCCTGCGTCAGTCAATGGAATAATACGCGCCATGCAAAATACCATCCCCTGCCGGCGCCACTCATTATCAGTGCGCGCGATTATACCGATGTTACTGGCCGCTGTGTGGCTGACAGCGTGCAGCAAGCCGGAACCACCCCAGCTCAGACAGGGCACGCTGCTGCCCGAAGCCGTGGCCATTGCGGATTTTCAGCTGACTGACCAGCACGGCAAACCCTTTACCCTGGATAACCTGAAGGGGCACTGGAGCTTCGCCTTCTTCGGCTACACACAGTGCCCGGATGTCTGCCCCACCTCGCTGGCGATGCTGGCCCGGATGCTGCGCAAGCTGGAACAGAGCACCGTATACACAGTGCCGCAGGTATTGTTCGTCAGCATCGACCCGGAACGCGACACCCCGGAACAACTGGCTGAATTCGTGCCGTATTTTCACCCTGACTTCATCGGCCTGACCGGTGAACCGGACCAGTTGCAGGCGCTGACGCGTCAGCTCGGCATCCACTACAACAAGGCGCCACCTGCTATCGATCCCACCAATGCCGGTACCGATGCCGACAACTACGAGATGGATCACAGCGCCGCCATTGCCCTGTTCGACCCGGCCGGCGGATTTCGTGCCGCGTTCGGCGTGCCGCATGACCCCGGCCTGATCGCCCAGGATTTCGTTGCTATTAAAAACTATTACGAGGCCACCCGATGAAACAACTGCTGCTGGCAATATTACTGTGCTGGAACACCCTGGCCCTGGCGGAAGTCGATGTCCAGGTTGACCATGCCTGGGTACGCGAGGCACCGCCCGGCGCACGCATGATGGCCGCCTACATGACCCTGATCAACCGCGGCGAAGAAGACATCACCCTGGTCGATGTCAACAGCCCCGCGTTCCGCATGGTGATGCTGCACAAATCCGCCATGGTCGACGGCATGGCGCGCATGTCACACGTGGATAAACTCGACATCCCGGCCGGCGCTTCCGTGGCCCTCGAACCCGGCAGCTACCACCTCATGATGCCGGCGCCGGATACGCGCCTGGTCAGCGGCGACAAAGTGGAATTCATTCTTGAGTTTGCCGACGAAAGCCAGCTGCGGGTAGAGGCCGAGGTGCGCAAGGCACCGTGAACGAAGGTAACCGACAGGCCGGCGCCGGCTGGCTGGATTACCTCAAATCCCTGTCGCTGTACCCGCTGCCACAGCATGCCATTTCACGCCTGACCTACCGGCTGACGCGCATCGAGGCACCGGGCTTCAAAAACCGCTTCATCCGCTGGTTCGCGAACACCTACGGGGTCGACTGGAGCGAGGCGCAGTACCCGCGCCCGGAAGACTACCGGCACTTCAACGCTTTCTTTACCCGCGCCCTGCGCGAGGGTGCACGTCCCATCCAGGGCGATGATGCAACCGTGGTCAGCCCCGCCGACGGACACATCAGCCAGATCGGGGCTATCGACCGCGACGCCGTGTTCCAGGCCAAGGGCCACAGCTTCAGCGTCACCAGCCTGCTCGGGGGCGATGCCGCGCGCGCGGCGCAGTTCCACAACGGCAGCTTCGTCACCGTGTACCTCTCGCCGCGCGATTATCACCGCCTGCACATGCCGCTCAGCGGCCGCCTGCTGGAGACTGTCTACGTCCCCGGCCGCCTGTACAGCGTCGCGCCGCACACCACCCGCACCATCGACGGCCTGTTCGCGCGCAACGAGCGGCTGGCCGCCATTTTCGACACCGCGGCGGGGCCGATGGCCATGGTACTGGTGGGCGCTATCAACGTGGCCGCCATCGAGACTGTCTGGTCCGGGCTGGTCACACCACCCCCGCGCAAGCAGACTGAAGTGAGCGACATGCGTTCCGCTGCTGTCGAACTGCAGCGCGGCGCCGAGATGGGACGCTTCAACATGGGCTCGACTGTCATCCTGCTGTTTGCGGAAAACCGGGTGAACTGGGAACAGGAACTGGGCGCAGAACAACCGCTGCAGATGGGGCAGGCCCTGGGGCACGCGGTACAGCAGTGAACACCACCTGTCGCGCCATCGCCTGCGCCCTGCTCCTGCTGACGGCAAGCCGCACCGCACAGGCCGTCCCCGAGTACATCCAGACCGAACAGACCTCCAGGGGCAGCGTAACGGAGTCTGTCGAATCCACCGAGCACGCCTTCACGCCACGTCCCCGGCTCAGGATCTTCCCGCGCCTGCACGATGCCTTCGTCAGGGGCTCCATGGACGTGCAACTGCGCAACTATTATTTCCAGCGCAACCACGATACCGACCCGAACCGTGAAGCCTGGGCGCAGGGCGGTGAAATCAGCTACAGAACATCGTCCTGGAAGAACCGCCTCGACATGGGCGCCACCCTGTTTACCTCACAGAAACTCTACGGCCCTTCCGACAAGGACGGCACCAACCTGCTGAAACCGGGCCAGAAAAGCTACACCGTGCTCGGCGAAGCCTATATAGAGGCACGGCTGTTCGGCGACCTGACAGTGAAAGCATACCGGCAACGTTTCAACCTGCCCTACCTGAACGGCTTCGATACACGCATGACGCCCAACACCTTCGAGGCTGTCACCCTGGGAGACTCGGGCGGCAAACGTTTTGTCTATATCCTGTCACAAACCTGGGGCATCAAAAAACAGAACGCCACCAACTTCGTCAGCATGACCGAGGCCGCCGGCATCGACGGCCCTGACCGGGCGATGAGCAGCGCCGGCATGCGCTATACCTTCGACAACGGCGCCAACATCGGCCTGATCAACCACTACACGAAAGACTTCATCAACATCTTTTACAGCGAGGCCAATTCACGTATCCGCCCCTGGCGTGACGTGGGCCTGCAATTCTCGGCGCAATACACGCGCCAGCACGCCATCGGCGACCAGCTGGGCGACAACTTCGACGCCCGCGTCTGGGGCGCCAAAGTCGCCGCCAGCCGCGGCGGGCTGATCCTCAGCCTGGCGCGCACCTCGACGGCGAACAATGCCGATATCCGCAGCGACTGGGGCGGCGACCCCAGCTACATCTCGATCATTGTCGAAAACTTCAACCGCGCCGGCGAAGACGCCTGGCTGGTCGGCCTGTCATCCGACTTCAGGCACTTTGGCGACAGTGGCTTCAGCGCCTTTATCAACTATGCCAGGGGCGACACACCGGATCGCGGCCGTGCCGCCAGCCCCGACCAGAGCGAGTTCGACCTGACACTGGACTACAAACCCAAACACGGACAGCTCAAGGGGCTGTGGTTCCGGCTGCGCGGCGCCTTCGTCAACCGTGACGACAACTCCGACTTCCGCGATATCCGCCTGATCGCCAATTACGACTTCTCGCCCTTGTAACTCCTGTCAGGGTGATTACACTAGCGCGCACGACACAAGGAACAGCACATGGAATTTTTTGAGCTCAACGATAACGTCCTGCGCTTCGATGGCTTCTTGTCCATCACCCTGGGCATCGTGGTGCTGTTCCTGGGCAGGCGGATCAATAACGCGGTCGGATTCCTGCGCGAATTCAGCATTCCGGAACCGGTCACTGGCGGCCTGATCGTTTCCGTCCTGATTGCGCTGATCTATGTTACCAGCAGCATCGAAGTCGAATTTGAACTGCACGCCCGCGACGTACTGCTGGTCTACTTCTTCACCACCATCGGCATCAACGCCAGCCTGAAAGACCTGCTGAGCGGCGGCAAGCCGCTGATCATCCTGCTGAGCATCACCATCGGCTACATGTTCGTGCAGAACCTGACCGGCATCTCGGTGGCCGGCCTGTTCGGCCTGCCCGCCCCGGTCGGTATGCTGGGCGGTACCGTCTCCCTGATCGGCGGTCACGGCACGGCCATCGCCTGGGCGCCGCGTATCGCTGAAGATTTCGGTATCAGCAATGCCATGGAAATCGGCATTGCCAGCGCCACCTTCGGACTGATCCTGGCCAGCCTGATGGGCGGCCCGATCGCCAAGTTCCTCATCAACCGGCACAAGCTCAAACCCGCGCATGCCGAACCGCTGGACGTTGGCATCTCCGACAAGCAACAGGACAGCGAGAAAGGCAGCGGCAACTACCTGGATTTCCTGGATGCCGTGCTCGCCATTCACGTCACCGCTATCCTCGGCGTACTGATCAATGCGGAAGTGGAACAACTGGGCCTGCAACTGCCGCTGTTTGTCACCTGCCTGTTCGCCGGCATCCTGATCACCAACCTGATCCCCAAATCCTTTCCGCGCATCACCGGCACCGCCTGGCCCACCCGCACACCCGCCATGGCCATGATCGCGGATATTTCACTGGGCACCTTCCTGGCCATGTCGCTGATGAGCATGCAGCTGTGGACACTGGTCGACCTGGCCGCCCCCATCTTCACCATCCTCACCATCCAGTTCCTGGTTGCGATCGCGGTCAACCTGTTCATCGTCTTTCCCGCCATGGGCCGCAACTACGATGCGGCCGTAGTATGCTCGGGCTTCGGTGGAATCTCGCTTGGCTCCACCCCCACCGCCATGGCCAACATGACGGCCGTGGCACAACGCTACGGCGCCTCGCACCTGGCCTTCATCATCGTGCCCCTGGTATGTGCATTCTTTATCGACCTGGCCAACGCGCTGATCATCCCCTTCTTCCTCAAAACCTTCTGAGCCTGCCTGTCAGCACCGGACTGTCTTTCTCTTTGAAATAGTGTGCCCGCCCGGCATCGCCCGCAGTGGGCGTAGAGAGACGACGCCCGGAATGTGCCCTGAAAAAAGCTTCAGCGTGTCGGGCACAGCAGCGGCACACCCTCCGCTACGTTGTAAGGCATTGTTTTTTGAGCAGGCTTATCCCGGAAACGGGAAGCTGCAACCGCCCTGATATGAATACCTGATAATCCATGATCACCCTTGATCAGGATGGGGTTTCTATGGGAGAGTTGTTCAATGTCAAATAGAAATACACAGGGCTCTGTCTATCCTGGATACACAGCCCTCTGTATATATAACTGTTATGTGTCCTAGGCGGTAAATGGCAAAGGGAGTTATGTGCGCAATGGATCAAGGCACCCTTTCTATGATCTCTGCAGTTGGTGGGGTAGTAGCAGCCTTCGGTGGGTTATTTGCCGCGCTTGCGGCTTTCCGTTCTGCCGGTATTGCGAAAAATGCTGCTGATAGAGCACAGGAAGTAGAACGTCGGTCGTTGATCCGTGATGTTACCGCTTCTGCCCAAGCTGTAATTGCTGAAAGTCTCCGTGTTGATGACCTATCGAATAACTTGAAGCGCGAATACAAAGACCTATCTATTTTCTCTGGCGGTGTTGGAGGAAGTAGAGAGAAAGTACATGTTGATGCAGTTGAAGAAAAACAGAGAGGCGTGATGTCTCTGCAGCAAGAAGCGCTTAGTACCTTGGAAAATGGCGAAGCGCTTAGAGGGATGTCAGAGGAGACGCTCTCCGGGTTGCTCGCTAAGTATGAGGGCTATTTAATTCAGATAAGGCGTGTGAAGGAGAAGTTACTGTTAGAGCTTGGCTCAGTTGAAAAACAAAACTATCTCTTCAGAGAAAAAGCGATAAAGGGCAGTCCTTGATTAAAAAGACACATAACAAGTCACTCCTGCCGACCGCCTACGTCGCTGGCGCTCCTTCGGCGGCGGCAGAGTTCAAACGTTATGCGCAACAAGGAAAGGGCAATGCCTGATATCAAAGAGGTTGGCGAAGTCATTGCAGTGAGGGAGATGGAATTCCATTCAAACGATGGAAAGATTGAAAAGGCAATCCTAAAAGTTGGTCGCCCGTTTGAATATGGTGAAGGATTAGATTGGTGCTGTCCCTATGAGCTGAGCACGGAAAGTCGAAAAAAAGTATTCGGCATGTTCGGAATAGATTCCTTGCAGGCTATGGACCTCACTTTAAAAACACTCCGAACGGAGGTTGAGCATTGGGAGAAATCGCAAAAAGGAAAATTCTATTTCCTTGGTGAAGAAGGAGCGGAGGTCTGAAAGCATCAATGGCTCAGGCAGCGCATAACAACAGCACCCAGTCCGCCCCTTCGGGGCTCGGACGGCGCAAACAGCGCGCCGCCGCTGGTGCTCGCCGTTGAGGCTGTAGAAAAAGCCCTGAATCTGCATAAATAATGGTAAACTTTCCCTGTATTTGAAGTCTTGCCCCCTCATGTAAAAGGAACGCGTGATGGCCCGG
>DRNU01000099.1 GCA_011374975.1 Gammaproteobacteria bacterium
CCAGGAAAGACGCCTTGTCCACGTAGTGGATGGCTTGCCACCCGGCGGCCTGCGCGCGTTCCACGTTACTCCGCATGTCATCGACAAACAAAATCCCGGCGGGCGCCAGCGCCAGCTGTTCGGCGATGTCGTAAAACAGGGAGGGATCCCGTTTGCCTTTACCCAGGTGGTAACTGTTGAACACGTGATCGAAATCCGCAAAGAAATGGTCCCGCTCGTCCAGCTGGTCCAGCCAGTGCGACTGGTCACTGAGAATGCCGGTGATCACCCCCTGCGCGCGCCACTGGCGGACCTGCTCGATCATCCAGGGCCGCAGTACGAACCCCGCCAGGATTCGCCGGGTTAATTCCGCATCACTGCCCCTGAGACCGGTACCCTCACGCATGGCGGCCCAGAACGCCTGCTCGCTGCCCCGGCCCAGCACAAATCCCGACGTATACATCGTATCCCGGGCGACATTCATCATGGTGGTGACATCCAGCCCCTGCTCCCGGGCCATGGCCCTGAGCCCGTTCTGGAAGCCCTCATCGGCAATGACCCCGCCATAATCGAGCAATACGGCCTTGATGGACTGGTGCGACATAATCCCGACCATAGCACACCGCAACGGTTCCCTTCAGGGGGCAATAGCATTATCCTTCCCCTTGCACAGGCTGCCAGAGGAGGCCCTGATTAATTCGTCATTCCGGCGTATGCCGGGATCTAATGCGCTGATTTTCCCGGGGTCCGGACTGCACCGGAATGCCGGGAAACGGGTTACTCAGAGCTTTCCAGATCTTAATGAAAATACCGGTCAGCCAGGTCCTCGTACACTTTCTGGAAAAGCTGGATGTGCAATGTATATTCGGCATACCCGGCTCGCATATCCTGCCGGTTTACGATGGTCTGCATGATTCCCCCATCCGCTCACTGCTGGTCAAGCACGAGCAGTCCGCCGCCTTCATGGCCGGCGGGCATGCGCGGATAACGGGCGGGGTTGGCGCCTGCATCACCACCGCCGGCCCCGGCGCCACCAACCTGGTGACCGGGATTGCCAGCGCCTATACGGACAACCTGCCGGTTATCGCCATCACCGGTGAAGCCCCTACCCATCTTTTCGGTAAAGGCGGCCTGCAGGAAAGCTCCGGTGAAGGCGGCAGCGTGGACCAGGTGACACTGTTTGCCGGTATCACCCGCTATCATAAACTGATCGAACGCACCGATTACCTGGCCAGCGTGCTCAACCAGGCCGCCAGATACCTGCTCTCCGGCACACCGGGACCGGTGGTGCTGAGCATCCCCTTTAACGTGCAGAAAGAGCTGGTGGATGAATCCATCCTCGACGAGGTCGCCTTTACCCGCCAGACCAGCGAACCAATGCTGCCCGGGACCTGCATCGACCAGAGCCTGGCGCTGATCGGCGCGGCCAAACGCCCGCTCATCATCGCCGGTTATGGCTGCATTCGCGCCGGCGCCCGGGCCGCTCTCAGCCATATCAGCGAACAGCTCAACATACCCGTGACCAGCAGCCTGAAAGCCAAGGGCGCCGTCGATGAACGCTCGGCCCTGTCGCTGGGCAGCCTGGGCGTCACCTCGGGCGGCTATGCCCGGCACTACCTCGAACAGGAAGCCGACCTGGTCCTGATACTGGGCGCCGGCTTCAATGAACGCACCAGTTACGTCTGGGACAAAAAACTGCTGGCCGGCAAGACCATCATCCAGGTCGACAACAACGCGCAGCAACTGCAAAAAGTTTTTGTCCCCGAGCTGGCGATACAGGCCGACCTCGGCATCTGGCTGCGTGCGCTGGATGACGCCATTCAACAACAGCAGCTCGCTGCCAAGGCGCCGGTTGATGTAGCGGCTTTTATAAAAACCACGCAACAGGACATCGATAACGCCGGCGAACGCATATTCAACCGGCAGTTCGATCATGTACAAGCTTTCTATCGCTGGCTGGAACAGCAGTTCCCGGACGGCCTGGTCATGTTTGACGACAATATCGTGTTTGCACAGAACTTCTACCGCGTGTCCAGCCAGGACCGGTTCTATCCCAATACCGGCATCTCATCCCTGGGCCACGCCATACCGGCGGCGCTCGGCGCGGCATGCACGGCCGAAAAACCCCTGTTTGCCATGATCGGGGACGGCGGTTTCCACATGTGCGCCATGGAGCTCATGACCGCGGTCAACTACAACATCCCGGTGAATATCGTGTTATTCAATAACGATACCATGGGCCTGATCCGCAAAAACCAGCATCAACACTATAACGACCGGTTCATCGACTGTGATTTCA
>DRNU01000100.1 GCA_011374975.1 Gammaproteobacteria bacterium
GGCGGCCTCGCCGGGGTGCGGGGTAAGAATCCAGTCATTGCGCGTGCAGGGATCGCGTGCCAGCAGGTTCAGTGCGTCGGCGTCGACCACCAGCGGCAACCCGCTATCCAGCACGTTTTCCAGTAATTGCCGTGACCAGTCGCCCCGCCCCAGGCCGGGACCGAGCACCACGACACTGGCGCGTCCCAGCAGAGGCTTGAGATCAGCCGGCAGCGCGACGGCGTGCACCATCAGTTCGGGCCGGCCCGCGTTGAGCGAGGCCGCGTGCGCGGTATGTGTCGCCACTGACACCAGGCCCGCCCCGCAGCGTGCCGCGGCTTCGGCGGCCAGCCGCGCGGCACCCGCCATGCCCGGTGCACCCCCCACCACCAGCACATGGCCGAAATCCCCCTTGTGCGCATCCGCACGACGCGGCCGTGACAAGGGGCCCAGTACCGCCTGTGGCATCAACTGCACCTCCGCGACCTGCCCGGCATAAATGTCCGCCGGCACCTGCAGGTCGTCGAAGCCGACGCGGCCGGCATACTGCACGCCGGCACCGGTATACAGCCCGCGTTTACGCCCGATGAAACTCAGCGTGCACTGCGCCTGCACCGCCACACCCAGCACCCGGCCCGTGTCGGCGTGCAGGCCGCTGGGAATATCCGCCGCCAGCACCGGCGCCGGGTGGGCATTGAGGCGGTCGATGACAAGGCGGTAATCACCCTCCACCGCCCGGTCCAGCCCGGTACCCAGCAGGGCGTCCACGAACAGCTCGACCCGGGCAGGCAATTCGCCGCTAAAGGACTGGATATCGCCCCCCGCCACCCGGTAGTCCTCTGCGGCCTGCAGGGCATCGCCCCGCAGCCGGCCGGGATCGGACAGTGCCAGCACCTGCACGTTGCAGCCGGACTCGCGCAGCAGGCGCGCCAGCACATAGCCGTCGCCACCGTTGTTACCCGGGCCGCACAGAACGCAGACCTGCTGCACATCCGGCCAGGCATGCGCCACCAGCGCCGCCAGTGCCTGGCCGGCGCGGCACATCAGCCGGTAGCCGGGAATACCGTGATCCTCAATGGCGATGCGATCCAGTTCCCGCACCTGCGCGGCGGTATAAAGCGGAATATAAACGGGTTCCGGCATACAATGTCCTGCACTAGTTGATGTCGCGAACCATACCGTGAAGCTTTCATCCAAATCCAGTCCGCCCAATGACAGCCCGGCAGCAACCAGCGCGGATTTCGCCAGGCTGGCCGCGCAGATCAAACAGTGGGGCCACGAGCTGGGATTCCAGGCCGTCGGCATCACCGACACCGAGCTCGGCACGGACGAGACGCACCTGCTGAACTGGCTGGGCGACAATTACCACGGCGAGATGCAGTACATGGCCGGGCATGGCAACAAACGCAGCCGGCCGCAGGAACTGGTGCCGGGCACGCTGCGTATTATTTCGGTACGCATGGATTACTGGCCCGGGCAGGCGCAGGCGCCCAACGTGGTGCTGGATGACCCGGCACGCGCCTACCTGTCACGCTATGCGCTGGGGCGCGACTACCACAAACTGCTGCGCAAACGCCTGCAGAAACTGGCCGAACGCATCACCGACAGTGTCGGGACATTCGGCTTTCGCGCCTTCACCGACAGCGCACCGGTGCTGGAAAAAGCCATCGCGCAAAAGGCAGGACTGGGCTGGATCGGCAAGCACACCAACCTTATCAACCGACGCGAAGGCTCGTGGTTTTTTCTCGGCGAACTGTTCACCGATCTGCCGTTGCCGGTAGACACGCCCGCCGATAATCATTGCGGCAGCTGCAATGCCTGCCTCGACATCTGTCCGACGCGCGCCATCATCGCCCCCTACCGGCTGGATGCACGGCGCTGCATTTCCTATCTCACCATAGAATTACGCGGCCCCATCCCCGAACACCTGCGCAAGGGTATCGGCAACCGTATCTACGGCTGCGACGACTGCCAGCTGATCTGCCCCTGGAACCGTTTTTCAAAACCCACTGGCGAAGCAGATTTCAACCCGCGCCACCGGCTCGACAGCAGCACGCTGGTGGAACTGTTCGGCTGGGAGGAAGACGATTTCCTGCGCAACACGGAAGGCACGGCAATCCGCCGTATCGGCCATACAAGCTGGCTGCGCAACATTGCAGTGGCGCTGGGCAACAGCCCGTCAGAAGAAGACGTAATACGGGCATTACAGGCGCGCCGGCAGCACCCGTCAGAGCTGGTGCGGGAACACGTAGCGTGGGCGCTGCGGCAACATGGCAAATAACCCCCCCGTCGGTTGACACTGAGCGCAGCCCAACACCGTGACAGTACAGAAAGATGCCGACCTCCGGTACAGTGCAAAAAGGCCTCTGACAAAGCGCCAGACCTAATACGTGTCGGGCTTCGCTGCGCTCAGCTCCAACCTACCTTGACCCGGCCGGTTTCAGGGTCAGGCCGTACTCATATAACTCGCGTTTTTTGATTCCGGTCAGGCGGGCAGCCAGTTTAGCGGCGGTTTTTATCGGCAGTTCTTCCAACAGGA
>DRNU01000101.1 GCA_011374975.1 Gammaproteobacteria bacterium
GTCCGTGCTGGTCGCCGTTATTGTGGGCGTGATTTCCCTGTACGCCAGACCCTGGGCCTACCGGCAAAGCTACCAGATCGAGGCCGATGCACGTGCCGAATTCGACATCCGCAAAATTGAACCCGGCCGTTTCATCGAGTTGCAGGGCAGCGAGTACGTCCTGTTTGCGCGCGCTGTCGACCAGGGCAAAGGGCGACTGGAAGAGGTCTTCCTGCAGAGCGACCGGGGCGAAAAGATACAGGTCACCTATGCCCGCGAGGCCTGGCTGCCCCCGGTACAGCCAGGCACCCGGCGCAGCTTCAAGTTCCGCAACGGCTACAGCTACCTGCTGGATCGCCGCGGCAGCCGCGATACCACCCTCAAGTTCAAGACACTGCTGATCCCGATCCCGGAACAGAAACGCGATACCAGCTATCGCCGCAAAGCCGAGGCCACGCCCACGCTGCGGGCCTCCAGCACGCCCAAGGATATCGCCGAATACCAGTGGCGGGTGTCCACACCGTTCGCCACCCTGATGCTGGCACTGCTCGCCGTGCCGCTCAGCCGCAGCGCACCGCGCCGCGGCCGGCACTATAATTTTATTCTCGCCATCCTGGCCTATGTCGCGGTGTTCGTGCTGGTCAGCGCCTTCCGCACCTGGGTAGAGGATGCAAAAATCCCGGCATCCCCGGGACTGTGGTGGGCCTACCTGTTACCGATGCTACTGTTTGTCGCGCTCACCGTCTTCCCGGTGTGGCAGCGCAGGAAACGCTGACATGGGCTGCCTGGACCGCTATATCGCGCGCAAACTGTTGCAGGGCTGGATCCTGGTATGGCTGGTCATGTCGGCCATCTTCGGCCTGCTGGCCCTGGTCGAGGAACTGGAACGCGTCAATACGCGCTACCAGGTCGTGGATGCCCTGCAGTTTATTGCCTACACGCTGCCGCAGCGTTCCATGGATCTGGCACCGGTCATCATACTGCTGGGCTCTATCATCGCCCTGGCGGGACTCAACAAGAACAGTGAAATCATTGCCATCCGTGCCGCCGGGGTCTCGCTGCTGCGCTTCTTCCGCTCAGTCGCCATCCCCGCCGGCGCGCTGGTGCTGGCCCTGTACGCGGGCAGTGAATACATCGCCGCCCCGCTCTACCAGCAGGCTGAAATCCAGAAAACCGTCACCCGCAGCGGCAAAGCCAACCTGCTCAAGGGCAAGGGGCTGTGGTCCAACAACGGCTACCGTTATTTCAACGTGCGCACCCTGAAACACAGCCAGGTCCCCCGCAGTATCTACCTGTACGAATTTGCCCCCGACGGGCGGCTGTTGAATTTCATCTTCGCCCGCCGCGCCCGGCTGACCGAAAGCCGGCGCTGGGACCTGCTCAATGTGCAGCGCAAAACACTGGAGGACGGGCAACTCAAAACCCGGCGTATCCCGAACCTGGAGATGGGGCCGTTCTGGTCGCGCGAGGAACTGCCGGTACTGCCGCTGTCGACCGTGGGCATGACGCCGACCAGTCTCTACGAGTACTCCGATTACCTGAAAGACACCGAGCAGATATCGGAACGCATCGAGCAGTTGTTCTGGCAGAAGATCGCCCTGCCGCTCACTGCCGGGGCCATGGCATTGCTGGCCATTCCCATCGGCGCCAGCCTCGGCAGCACCCGCAGCGGCAGTTTCGGCAAGAACCTGGCCATTGGCGCCGCCGTCGGCATTGTGTTCTACCTGCTGTCACAGCTCATCCAGACCGGTGGCGCGCTGCTGGAGGTACCGCCGCCACTGGCCGCCTTCCTGCCGGTGGTGCTGGTATTCAGTGTTGCCGGCATCTGGATATGGCGCATGCGCTGATTTGTCGCAATGACTGAATCAGGGCATAATCCCCGTTCTGTTCCGATGTATTTACTGACAACATCCTTGAATTACCCGACTTCCGGGACCTTTCCATGCATTTGATGCTGACGTTTTTCCGTGCCTACCCCTGGCAGACTTTGATCATGCTGGTGGCACTGCTGCTGGCGGGTATCGCCGAGGGTATCGGCCTGTCGGCGCTGCTGCCGCTGCTGAATGTCGCCATCCAGAACGACGCCAGCGTGAACAATGGCGGCCAGGACGTACAACCACCCAACCAGTACGAACAACTGGTGCTCGACACCCTGGCAAACCTTGGCATATCACCCACCATAGGCACCCTGCTGTTCATCATCGTCCTCGGAGTCACGCTGAAAAGCCTGTTACTGCTGGTCGCCCGCCGGCAGGTCGGCTACACCGCCGCCCAGGTGGCAACCGACCTGCGCCTGCAAATGCTGCGCGCGGTGCTGCGCAGCAAGTGGGAGTATTTCCTGCACCAGCCAATCGGGCGTCTCACCAACGGCCTGGCGACCGAGGCACAACGCTCGGCGGATTCCTTCGTCAACGGCACCACCGTCCTGACACTGATCCTGCAGGCCATTATCTACGGCTCCGTGGCCCTGGCGGTATCCTGGAAAGCCACCCTCATCAGCCTGACGGCCGGCGCCGTTATTATCGGGGCTTCCCATTTCCTGGTGCACATGTCGCGCCGGGCCGGCCGCAAGCAGACCAGCCTGCTGACGTCACTGCTGTCACGCATGACCGATACCCTGCAATCCGTGAAACCCCTGAAGGCCATGGCGCGTGAGCACCTGGCTGACAGCGTGCTGGCGATGAAGACCGCCAAACTCAACAAGGCGCTGCGCAAGCAGGTCTTCAGCAGCGCGGTACTCAATGCCACCCAGGAAGAAATGTTCGCCATTGTGATCGCCAGCGGCATGTTCGTGGCGCTGGTCAAATTCCAGATGCCGCTGACTACTGTCATGGTGCTGGTGGTGGTGCTGGGCAAGATGCTCAGCCAGCTGGGCAAGGTACAGAAGCAGTACCAGAAGGTGGTGCTGGGCGAAAGCGCGTTCTGGTCACTGAATCAGTCCATCGACGAGGCACGCAAGGCGGAAGAAGTGCTGGTGCCGGGCAGCGGCATCACACCGACGCTGGAGCAGTCCATTCGCCTTGAGGATATCAGCTTCAGTTATGACCGGCAGGCAGTGATACACGATACCAGCCTGGAAATTCCCGCCGGCTGCCTTACCACGCTGATCGGCCCGTCCGGCTCCGGCAAAACCACCATTGTTGACCTGGTCATCGGCCTGCTGCGGCCACAGGCCGGCAAGGTGCTGATCGATGGCGTGCTGTTGCAGGACCTGAACCTGAAGGCATGGCGCCGCATGATCGGCTATGTACCACAGGAAAATCTGCTGTTGCACGACTCGGTGCTGCACAATGTCACGCTCGACGACCCCGAACTGAGCGAGGAAGACGCCTTGCGGGCCTTGCAGGATGCCGGCGCCTGGGAGTTCGTGTCGCGCATGCCGGAAGGTATGCACAGTACCGTGGGTGAACGCGGCACCATGCTGTCCGGCGGGCAGCGACAACGCATCATGATTGCGCGTGCGCTGGTGCACAGGCCGAAGCTGCTGATCCTCGATGAAGCCACCAGCGCACTGGACCCGGAAAACGAGGCTGCTATTGGCAGGACCATGGAGGCACTGCGCGGCCAGCTGACCATCCTGGCTATCTCGCACCAGACCGCACTGGTGGATGCCGCCGATCGTGTGTACAGCATGCAGGGTGGCTGCGCCGTATTACAGGCGCCGGGCAGCAATACCGCCTGAACCTAGGTGTTACGGTCCGGGAACAGGGCACGCACGCGCTGTACGGCACGTTCCAGATCAGAGAGCCCGGTTTCCGGGCGCGCTGTAAAGGCACCGCCCAGCCACACTACCCGTCCTTCCGCCAGCAGCTGTTTGTGCACCAGGCGCAGGTCGCGGCTGAGGCGTTGCGGGCCGAAACGCATCAACCAGCTGTAGGTCAGCGCCGTGAACCGGAAATCGACCGGCAGCGGGTGATCATCCCGCATCGGGTAGCCATAGCCACCCAGCTCCGCCATATACACCGGCTTGCCCGTGGCGCAGGCTTCTCCCAGCATGGAGATACTGTCCGCCGTCACGATCAGTTCCTCACTCAGGCCGAGGATACCGAAATAGGGGTTATCCGAATCATCGGGCTGCCAGTGGTACAGATAATGCGGTACATCGATATGCCGCTGCAGGGCTTGCAGCGCGCGCTGCGAAGTGCGTGCACTGGTTGAAATCAGCAATGCGCCGTTGGTCTCACGTACCCGGCGATTGGCGTGCTGCGCAATGCGTGCAGCGGCCTCCGGGCCCAGGGTATAGGGCCCGCTGTTTCCCCCCAGGATGATGCCGGTATAGGGCCCGGGCAGGTGCGCCACGCGGGGCCGCAGGGCTGTGGCCGCCTCGGCAAGACGCTCTTCGGTGACACGGTGCAAGGGCATGGCGTTCTGCAGGACGTTGTCACGTTCCGGCAGGCGGTATTGCGGTGTGGTGATCACCAGGTCGAAGCGAGACGGGTCCGCCCAGGGGCGGCCGATATGAACCAGGCGGGTACGCCCGCCCGACTGCGCACGGATCCAGCGCCCGACCGGCTCGTTACGCATACCCGCCGAGATCACCAGGTCCGGCCAGGGTGCCTGCAGCGGGCTGGAATCGGCCAGGCGAATACCGCGCAGGTCACTGCCACGCAACAGGCTGGTACGGAATTCGGTCTTGCGGTAACTGAGCGACTTGAGTTCGAAAGGCCAGCCCAACCCCTCGGCCAGCGCCACAATCTGGCTGCGCTCGCCGGCCCGGTAGCCGGTTACCAGCCATACGCGGGGTGTGGAAGCATGGGCGCCGTCAACCGGGGCGGATGAGGTGGTCACAGCTTGATTCATTGGCTCCCGGCCTGATATGACGGGCGCCCGTGGCACCGTCGCCCAACTCCAAGTACAATTTAGCGTTTGCGATTCTGGCGGCTTGCAGCGGCCACGTCAATTTTGTCACTAACCGGATCCGGATACACAGTTTTCATGCCTGACTACAACGAATTTCTGGCGCGCATCTTCGAAATCCTCAAGCCGTTCGCCAAGCAGGGCCTCATTCTCAACGAGGAGACTGAACTGGTCACCGATCTGGGGCTGTCGTCCTTGCAGGTTATGGAGCTCATCGAGCGGATCGAAGACCATTTTGACATGTCGATTCCGCTGAATATTCTGCCGGATATCCGCACCGTGCACGATCTCGCCCAACAGCTGGAAAAACTGACCCGCTCATGAGCCTGTTCGACAAATTCCAGCCTATCATCGATATCCAGGCTGAACTGCAGGCACTGGGCGTGATGCCCTTCGGCGCCATCACCGAGAAACTGCTGTCCTCCACCGAGGCCATTGTCGACGGCCACAAGGTGATCCTGGCCGGCACCAATAATTACCTCGGGCTCACGTTCGAGCCCGAATGCCTGGAAGCGGCTAAACAGGCCATCGACGAACTGGGCACCGGTACGACCGGCTCGCGCATGGCTAACGGCACCTTCGCCGGGCACGTGGCGCTGGAAAACGAACTGGCGGAATTTTTCGACCGCAGGCACGCCATTGTATTTTCCACCGGCTACGCAGCCACCATGGGCATGGGCTCCACGCTGGCCGGCCCGGGCGATGTCATCGTGCTGGATGCCGACAGCCACGCCAGCATCTACGACGGTGTACGCCTCGGCGGCGCGGATGTGATCCGTTTTCGCCACAATGACCCTGCCGACCTCGACAAACGCCTGCGCCGGCTCGGCGACCGCATCGAGAACACCCTGATCATTGTCGAAGGCATCTACAGCATGATGGGCGACCAGGCGCCGCTGGCCGAGATTGCCGAGGTGAAACGCAAGTACGGCGGCCTGCTGCTGGTCGACGAGGCGCATTCCCTGGGCATGCTGGGCGCACACGGCCGTGGCGTGGCCGAAGCCGCCGGGGTGGAAGACGACGTGGACTTCATCGTCGGCACCTTCAGTAAAAGCCTCGGCGCCATCGGCGGCTACTGCGTCAGCAACCACGACCAGCTGAATGCGATCCGCTTCGCCATCCGTTCCTATATCTTTACCGCCTCGCCGTCCCCCTCGGTTATCGCCTCGACGCGTGCCGCGCTGCGCCTTATGCAGGAACGCCCGTATTTACGCGACCAGTTGTGGGCCAACGCCCAACGGCTCTATGACGGACTGCAGGCGCTTGGCCTGCAGGTCAGCCCGCAAGTCAGCCCAGTGGTTGCCGTCACTATCAAGGACCGCAACCAGGCCATCGACTGGTGGAACCGGCTGCTGCAACTCGGCGCCTACGTCAACCTGGTCATGCCACCCGCCTCGCCCGGCGATGACAGCCTGTTGCGTTGCAGCGTCAGTGCGGCGCACAGTGCGGAACAGATTGACCGTATTATCGATGCATTTGCCAGCGTGCAGGGATCTGCACAGGCGCTCTGAATGGATAAACTGAACATCATCGGCAACGGCCCGCTGCACGGAGAGGTCACCATCTCCGGCGCCAAGAATGCGGCACTGCCGATCCTGGCCGCGACCCTGCTGTGCCCTGAACCGTTCACCCTGCGTAACGTACCGCACCTGCGCGACATCACCACGACCCTGGAACTGATGGGCCGCTTCGGCACTGTCATCGAGCTGGTGGATGACATGTCACTGGTTGCAGACAGCTCCCGCATCACCAACCTTCTGGCGCCCTATGACCTGGTCAAGACCATGCGCGCCTCGATCCTGGTGCTGGGGCCACTGCTGGCGCGTTTCGGCGAAGCCGAGGTCTCGTTGCCCGGCGGCTGCGCTATCGGGTCACGGCCGGTCAATCTGCATATCCAGGGCCTGAAGGCCATGGGTGCCGAAATCGAAATCGAGGACGGCTACATCAAGGCCAAAGCCGGCCGGCTCAGGGGTACGCACTTCTTCTTTGACGTGGTCTCCGTCACCGGCACCGAGAACCTGATGATGGCGGCCACCCTGGCTGACGGCACCACGGTACTGGAAAACAGCGCGCGCGAACCGGAAGTCACCGACCTCGCCGTCTGCCTCAACGCCATGGGCGCAAAAATCAGCGGCGCCGGCACCGACACCATCAGCATCGAGGGTGTGGAACGCCTGCACGGCGGCAGTCACAGCATTACCGCCGACCGCATCGAGACCGGCACCTTCATGGTGGCCGCCGCGGCAACCGGCGGCCGCGTTCACCTGCGCAATACCGAACCGTCCTACCTCGACGCCGTGATCGAGAAACTGCGCGACGCCGGGGCGGAAATCAGTTCGGACGGGAACAGTATCGACGTGGACATGCATGGCAAACGCCCGCACGCGATCAACCTGACCACTGCCCCCTACCCGGCTTTCCCGACCGATATGCAGGCGCAGTTCGTCACACTCAACACCATCGCCGACGGCACTGCCACCGTCAAGGAAACCATCTTCGAGAACCGCTTCATGCACGTACAGGAATTACAACGCATGGGCGCCGATATCGAGTTACAGGGAAATACTGCCATTGTGCGCGGCATCGACAAACTGCACGGCGCACCGGTAATGGCCACCGACCTGCGTGCCTCAGCCTGCCTGGTTATCGCGGGGCTGGCGGCGGAAGGCGAAACCCTGATCGACCGTATCTACCATCTCGACCGGGGTTACGAGTGTATCGAGGAAAAACTGTCGCAGCTGGGAGCAAGGATACAGCGGGTGCCGAGCCATACCAGGTAATACTGTCAGCCCGGCACAGGACTGGTACCGTCAGGCCTTCCTGCCGATCAACTCAATCGGATAGCCATCCGGGTCTTCCACAAAGGAAATAATTGTCGTACCTGCATTCATGGGCCCGGCATCACGCAGGATTTTACCGCCGCGCCTGCGGATCTCTTCAGTGGCTGCGTACACATCATCCACTTCGAGCGCGATATGGCCATAGCCGGTACCGATATCGTAGCTGTCCGTATCCCAGTTATAGGTCAGCTCGATCACTGTATTTTCGGATTCGTCACCGTAGCCGATGAACGCCAGCGTGAACTTGCCGTCCGGGTAATCCTTCTTGCGCAACAGCTGCATACCCAGCACTTCGGTATAGAACCTGATGGAGCGTTCCAGGTCACCGACCCGCAACATGGTATGGAGTATGCGCATATCCTGATCCCTTATTGCTGACGTTTACGCGCAGCAATCCGCAGCCGAAGTGCGTTCAGCTTGATGAAACCTTCAGCGTCCTTCTGGTCATAGGCGCCTTCGTCATCTTCGAAGGTGGCAATACGCTCGTCGAACAGGGAGTCGGCTTCCGACATGCGGCCTGCCACGATGACGTTACCCTTGTACAATTTGATGCGCACCTTGCCGTTCACCGTGTCCTGCGAACTGTCGATCATCTGCTGCAGCATCTCGCGTTCCGGGCTCCACCAGTAACCGTTATAGACCAGTTCGGCATAGCGCGGCATCAATTCATCCTTCAGGTGCGCCACTTCACGGTCCAGCGTCAGCGATTCAATCGCACGGTGCGCCTTGAGCATGATGGTACCGGCCGGCGTCTCATAACAACCGCGCGACTTCATACCCACGTAACGGTTTTCGACAATGTCATCGCGACCGATGCCATTGTCGCCACCGATCCTGTTCAGTTGCTCCATCACCTGGCCCGGCGTAACTGCCTTGCCGTCAAGCGCGACGATGTCACCCTTTGCATAAGTCAGTTCAATATAGGTCGGCGTATCCGGCGCCTGCTCCGGTGATACCGTCCAGCGCCACATATCGTCTTCCGGCTCGGCCCAGGGGTCTTCGAGCACACCGCCCTCGTAGGAAATATGCAGCGAGTTGGCGTCCATCGAATAGGGCGATTTCTTGCCCTTGTTGAAGTCCACCGGGATGTTGTGTTTTTCGGCGTAAGCCATCAGGGTTTCGCGTGAACTCAGGTCCCACTCGCGCCAG
Source organism: Gammaproteobacteria bacterium (assembly GCA_011374975.1). GTDB lineage: Bacteria > Pseudomonadota > Gammaproteobacteria > DSM-19610 > DSM-19610 > Thiogranum. Next base: position 8,826 of record DRNU01000101.1, read on the forward strand.
GGCGCAATGACTTTCACATCCGGCTTCAGGGCATAGGCACCCAGCTCAAACCGCACCTGGTCGTTACCCTTGCCGGTAGCACCGTGTGAAATCGCATCCGCGCCGGTCTCGTTGGCAATTTCCACCAGGCGTTTGGCGATCAGCGGCCGCGCAATCGAGGTGCCCAGCAGGTACTCGCCCTCGTAGATGGCATTGGCGCGAAACATCGGGAAGACGTAATCGCGCGCAAAGTCCTCGCGCAGGTCTTCGATGTAGATTTCCTTCACACCCATCGCCTGCGCCTTGGCGCGCGCCGGTTCGACTTCCTCACCCTGGCCGATGTCGGCGGTGAAAGTCACCACCTCACAACCGTAGGTATCCTCCAGCCACTTGAGAATAATGGAGGTATCCAGACCGCCTGAATATGCGAGAACGACTTTGTTTATTTTTGACATAGTGTAGAAACCTTAATAATCAGGCTTTAGCCTTCATCTTTGCACTGCGCCGCAACCGCGACCCAAGCCGTCGCGCCAGCTCGCCGAACATCTCGGTCTGCGTCGGGTGCGGGTGTATCGCATGCCCGACCTGCTCCAGCGTCATATTACCGGACACCATCATCACCGCCTCGCCGATCAGCGTATCGGCATGATCCGCCAGCAGGTGCACGCCGATAATCCGTTGCGTCTTCTTGTCCGCCACGATCTTGATCATGCCGTGCAGTTCATTGTTGATCATGGCCTTGGCATCGATACTCATCGGCACCTTGGCTTCCACGGCATCAATCCCTTTGGCTTTCGCCTGGTCGACCGACAACCCGACAAACGCCGCCTCGGGCCGTGTGAAGATCACGCCGCAGTCCTTGTCCTGGTCATACTTCATGTCTTCGCCCAGGATCGTCGCGGCCGCCACGCGGCCCTGCTGTGCAGCGGTGTGCGCCAGCATCAGCCCGCCGATCACATCGCCGATGGCGAAGATATGCGGCACGCTGGTGCGGCAACGCGCATCGGCCTTGATGATGCTGCGCTCGCTGGCGACATTCGCCTTGTCGAGCCCCAGCCCGTCCAGCACCGGGCGCTTGCCGGTACCCATGATGACGTAGTCGACCTTGATGGTGTGGGCCTTGCCGTCGCTGTCCTTGTACTTGACGCTGACCGCGCCGGCCTTGCCGCTGATCTTGTCGATCTGCACCGAGGTGTGCACCGTCAAACGCGGGTCGTCATTGAGTACCGCGGTGAGGTGTTTGGCAATTTCCGGTTCCACTTCGGCGAGGATGCGTTCCTGCGCTTCCAGCAGGGTCACCTGGGTACCGAAGTCCTGGAAGATCTGCGCCATTTCCAGGCCGATGGCGCCGCCACCGATCACCACCAGCTTCTTCGGCTGCTGCTGCAGCTGCCAGACGGTATCCGAGGTCAGCACACCGCCACCCTCGACCAGGCCTTCCACGGCGCCCGGGATCGGCGGCACAAAAGGTGGCGCACCGGTCGCGATGACCGCGCAACCGAAACTCACGCTCTCGCCCTGCGGCTTGTCGGCCGGCAGAGCGCGGGTGTGCGGGTCGTCCTGGTTACCGGAGGTATCGATAAACAGGGTGTGATCGTCAACGAAGCGGCCGAACCCCTGGATGTACTTGATCTTCACACCCTTGTCGGTTTTCAGCGCCATGTCGCCGCGGGTTTCCAGCACCTTGCGGCGGGTCGCTTCCAGCGCGCTCCAGTCCAGCTTCGGCTTGCCCGGTGTAATACCGAGGTGGCCGTCGTGCAGGCGGTCACGGATACGGTCAGCGGCGGCACGCCAGGCCTTGGACGGGATACAACCGCGCCACAGGCATTCGCCGCCGGGGAACGGGGCATCGTTGACCAGCGCCACCTTGAGGCCGTGCGCCACCAGGTCGCGGGCACAATCCTCGCCACCGGGGCCACCGCCGACCACGACCACGTCATAGTCCCAGTTGCCTTCCGGGATAGCGGGGCCGCTCGGTCCCATCCAGGCATCGGGTTGTTCGATAAGTTCTTTCAGCGCATTCAGGTACAGCGCAACTTCCGCGCCGTTTACAACACGGTGATCCGCGGTAATGGTAAACGGGCTGCCCTGTTCGGCATTGGCGGATATCGCCAGGATGGCCGCGATACCGGGCGTGGCGATGGCATCGAAATGACTGACGCCAAACATGCCCATGTTGGAAATCTGGAACGTCGAACCGCTGTACTCGTCCGGCTTCAGGCGGCGCTTGCGGGCGCGCTCGACCAGGTCTTTCCAGTCTTCACCCAGCTCAACCAGATCACGGCTTTCACAGTTGCGCAGCACCGGCACCACCAGGCCGCCACCGTCGGCGGATACCGCCATACCGATGTCGACATTGCTGCGCTCCACCAGTTTGTCCTGCGGCTGGTAGCACCAGTTCATTTTCGGGAACTGCTGCATGGCCATGGCGCAGGCTTTGGCAATAGTCACGGTAACCGATGCACCCTGTGCCTTGGACGCCTTGATCAGCGCACCCAGCTTGATGTGTGCGGTGACATGGAACGTCGGCATGCTCAGCGAGGAGGTCATGGAATCGCTGACGGCCTTTTCCAGCTTGCTCATGGCACGGCCGTTGCCCGGCACGTCGACCTGCGGGAAGCCGGCTGCAACCGGTGCAGCGGCGGGCTGTGCGGACTGCACATCGGCCGCGACAATCACACCACCCGGGCCGGTACCGCCCAGGTTAGACAGTTCGATACCGCGCGCGCCGGCGATGGCGCGTGCGTACGGTGTCGCACCACGCCCCTGGGGACGCGGCGCCGGCGTACCGCCGGTGGGAATAACAACTTGTGCAGCCGGCGACGGGGCAGCTGACGAAACCGCAGCGCTGTCAGCCACCGGGGCAGATTCGGTTTTTGCGGCAGCGACCGGCGCCACGGCGTCTTCATTGACCACCTGCTCCGCGCTGTCGACAAGGTAGGCCAGCGGACCGCCAACCGGGACAGTGGCGTCGACCGGTACCCGCGGGCCGGACAGGAACCCGTCACGGAACACTTCCACGTCCATGATGGCCTTGTCGGTCTCGACCTGCGCGACAATGTCACCGCGCGAGATTTTATCCCCGAGCTCTTTTTCCCAGCTGACCAGCACACCCTCGGTCATGGTGTCGGACAGCTGCGGCATGCTGATGGTGTAGGAAGCGCCTTCGGGTGCAGCGCTTTCTGCTGTAACAGCTGCGCTGTCGGCTGTCGGCTCCGCTGCCTTGTCTTCAGCAGCCGGTGCTTCACTTGCCGCCGCTGCCGGGACAGGCGTATCACCGTCATTCACTTCATCCCGGCTTGCCACCAGGTACGCCACCGGTTCACCGACCGGCACCGTGCTGTCCACCGGCGCCAGCGGCCCGGACAGGTAACCTTCACGGAACACTTCCACGTCCATGATGGCCTTGTCGGTTTCTACCGTCGCCACAATATCGCCACGTTCGATTTTGTCACCGACATTTTTCTCCCAGCTGACCACCACTCCTTCGGTCATGGTGTCAGACAGCTGGGGCATTTTGATTACATAGGGTTCAGCCATGGATACATCCGGATACCAGAAATTCTTTTGCATCCGCCGGGGCCAGCGCCCCGGCGGTTCAACAACTACTTGCCCAGCATCTGCCGTGCCGCCGCAACCACGTCGCCGACATTGGGGATAGCCGCTTTTTCCAGCGTGTGGTTATAGGGAATCGGCACATTGGCTGCCGACACCCGCTGCGGTGCAGCGTCGAGTTCAAAGAAACACTCTTCGTTGATGATGGCCATCACCTCGGCGCCCACGCCCACCGGGGCTTCGGCTTCCTCGACGATAATGGCGCGATGCGTCTTGCGTACCGAGGCGGTAATACCCGCGCGATCCAGCGGCGACAGGGCGTACAGGTCGATCACCTCGGCTTCGATACCAAACTGCTTCGACAGGATGTCCGCCGCCTGCAGGCACCAGTGCACGGAAATGTTGTAACCGAACAGGGTGACATCGCGGCCTTCGCGCGCCACGTCGGAACCTTCCAGCGGGTGAAAGAATTCCGTGTCCGGCACTTCGCCTTTCATGTTGTACATCAGTTCGTGTTCGTTGATGTACACCGGGTCGTTGCAGCGCACGGCGGACTTCAGCAGCCCGTAGGCCTGTTTCGGCGTACTCGGGGTCACCACGCGCAGACCGGCAATACTCATGAACACTTTCTCTATGCGCGCCGAGTGCTGGGCGCCGAGCTGGTGTGCGGTACCACCGGCGGAACGCACTACCACCGGCGCAGTAAGCTGGCCGCCGGACATGTAACGCACCTTGGCCGCCGAATTGAACAGCTGGTCCATCGCCAGCCAGGCGAAGTTCACCGACATGATTTCAATAATCGGGCGCACACCGAGAAACGAGGCGCCGATGCCCAGCCCGGTGTAACCGTTCTCGGAGATCGGCGTGTCGATGACACGCTCCGGACCGTACTTGTCGAACAGGCCCTGGGTGGCCTTGTAGGTACCGCCGGCCACACCGATATCTTCACCCATGCAGATCACCATGGAGTCGTTGGCCATTTCTTCATCGTGGGCGCGCCGGATCGCTTCCCAGTACATTATCTCAGCCATCAGCGGCCACCTCCCAGTACCCAGGGGTCGTTCTCCGCCAGGCAGTATTTCTCCAGTTCCTCGACCCTTGGTTCGGGTGAAGCCTCGGAGAAGGCAATAATCTCGTCCTCGATCTGGTCGAGGATCTCGGTGTCCATGGCCTTGTAGTCTTCCTTGTTCATTTCACCGGCCTCGATCAGGCGGTCGCGCAACATGATGATGGGGTCGCGCTTCGACCACATGCGCTCCTCGTCTTTCGAACGGTAGGCGTTGGAGTCGGACATGGAGTGGCCACGGTAGCGGTAAGTCATCAGCTCGAGGAAATACGGACCCTTGCCGGAACGCACATGGTCGACAGCTTTCTGCGCGGCCTTGTACACGGCCTCGATATCCTGACCGTCGGCCTGGGCGGAAGGAATGTCATAACCGGAGACACGCTTGTACTGGTCGATCACCGCGGTGGAACGGTCGATGCGCGTACCGATACCGTACAGGTTGTTCTCGCACACATACAGCACCGGCAGGTTCCAGACCTTGGCCATGTTAAGCGATTCGTGGAAAGTGCCCTGGTTATTGGCGGCGTCACCGAGGAAACAGATCGATATCTGGTCCGTCCCTTTCATCTTGATGGCCTTGGCCATGCCGGCCGCCAGCGGGAACGGCCCGCCCACCAGCGCGTAGCCGCCCATAAAATGGTGCTCGACATCAAAGATGTGCATGGAGCCGCCACGGCCCTTGGAGGAACCGGTCTCCTTGCCATACAGCTCGGCCATGACCTTTTTCGGGTCGGCGCCACACTTGATGGCATGAATGTGGTCCCGGTAGCCGGTAATCACATAGTCATCACCCGGTCGTGCCGCTTCCAGCACACCGTAGGCGCAGGCTTCCTCACCCGAGTAGAGGTGCAGAAACCCCCCTATTTTTCGTTCGACATACGCTTCGTAGCAGCGCTCCTCAAAGCGCCGCGCAAATAACATCTCGCGCAGCAGCCGTTTCTTGTCGGCGTTGTTCATGAGGCTCCTTGCTATTCCAGGGACCTGACAGAGGTCCATAATTGATTAGAAACTGTTGATATTTCAGCGAATATTGAGCATGCTGCGGCACTGTTCGCCGCGCTTGCCCGGCTGCCCGTCGGGCTGCGTGTGCAGCCCCCGCTACCCGGCTAAAATCAAGCCCGGTATCATCTGTGTTTTAGCCTATCAGGTCAAGGTGAAAAATGTTCTCAAATGCTGTAAAAGCGTCGGAAAATCAATGGAAAACATGCGGAATCCGCAGCCTGTGAAA
>DRNU01000102.1 GCA_011374975.1 Gammaproteobacteria bacterium
CTGTACTGGTAACGGGTATCCGAGGTCAGGAAATGTCCGCCGGCATAATTATCCAGCTGGTGCACGCGCTTGCTGCGCCCGCCCATCAGGAAAATCAGCGTACCGATACCGAAACCGGCCAGCAACACCGAGACCACCCAGATCATATCCAGCCCGCCCTTGTCCATGAACACACCGCCGAGGTGATGCGCCAGTACCGGCAGTCCGGCCGCGGCCTGCGCGGCGGCAACCCAGTCCAGCACCAGGCCGGGGAAATAACCGGTGACGAACACCAGCGTCGACAAAATCATCATCGGCCAGATCATGCTTGAGGGCGCTTCCTCGACATCGACGTGCTCCACACGCAATTGGCCCAGGAAAGTGTTGTGGATCAGCTTATAGACGCTGAGTATGGTACCCAGCGTGCCGACCACGGCGCCCAGGAACAGCAACGGACTGCCGTCCAGGATCAGGGAACGGTACACCAGCCACTTGGAGACAAAACCGTTCATCGGCGGCAAACCGGCAAGGCCGATGATGCCGATCAGCATGGCGACGAAAGACAGCGGCATGCGTGTGACCAGCCCGCCCAGCTTGTTGAGATCGGAAGTGCCGGTGCGGTGAATGACGGCGGTAACCGTCATGAACAACACCGCCTGGTAAGTGGCATGGTTGAACACGTGCATCAGGCCACCGGCCGAGCCCAGGTCATCGGCGATCAGGATACCCAGCAGCATGTATCCACCCTGACCTATACCGTGCCAGGCCAGCAGGCGTCGCGCATCGTGCTGGCGCAACGCGGTAAAGGTGGGAAAGATAATCGTGAGCACGGCAACCCAGGCCAACAGGTCACGGGCGCTGAGGAACGTGAACGGCACCGGCAACTCCACCAGGCGCGCCACGCCGACCAGCTGCACCAGCACGACGATAATGGCGAACAACCCCATGCGCGAGGAAATCGCACCCAGGAACGCGGCTCCGGGGCCGGCTGTTTCCGCATAGGCCTTGGCCTGCCACAGGTGGAACGGCAGCAAGGCCATCTTCACGCCGAAACCGGCGGCGAACAAACCGAACAGCAGCCACAGGCTGGCGACATCCATCCCGGGCATGGCGTCTTTCAGGGCCTGGAATTCAAAACTGCCGGTCAACGTATAGACCTGTACCAGCCCCATCAACACCGCCATGGCACCGGCAAAGGCATAGGTGACGTAGCGCATGGCATAGCGTGTGGCCGCGGCACTGCCCAGCGCCATCATCAGGAAACTGGCCCAGCTCACCAGCTCCCAGCCGATGAACAGGCTCAACAGGTCACCGCTGGCCAGCAACAGCAACATGCTGAATACATTCAGTGCCAGCGCGGTGTGGAACAGGCGCAGGCTGCTACCCTTCTCCCGGTAACGTTGCGCCCACTCACCGGAGGCAAACCAGCTGCTCAGCAGCGCGGCACCGATCGTAATCAGGGCAAAGAACCAGGACAGCGCATCGAAACGCCAGTGCAGATCCAGGCCCAGCACACTGAAACGCAGGGTGGAGTCCACCACCGTCTCGCCGGCATAGCCCAGCCCGGACATGCGCAACAGCAGGATGCCCTGACCGGCGTACAGCAAGGTGGCGAGCACTCCGGCAAACTTCCGGTTACCCGTCAGCAACGTGACCACCACACTCAGTGCCGACAACAACAGCAGGTGGTCCAGCGGCGTCATGGCAAGGCCTCCGGGTTGACCGTCTGTACGTAATGATCCCGGTCCGCCGCCTGGTCGGCCACACCTTCCAGCTGTTCGGCCAGCGGCATGATCACAAACATACCGACCGCCAGCGTGGCGCCCAGCAGGGCCGCGGTGGCCAGGTCACGCGGCCGGTGCGCGGCCGGCGGCGTCTGGCCGTCAGCGCGGTGATAGAAACTGCCGGCGACCCGGAACAGGTAGTTGGCCTCCAGCGCGGCGCCGCCCATGATGATCCAGGCGCCCAGCGTATAGAGACTGCTTTCCTGCGCCATCAGGTTAATCATGACCAGCAGCTTGGCCCAGAACCCGGGCAGTGGCGGCACGCCGATCAACGACAGTGCCAGCAGGATAAACAGCGCGGCACCCAGCGGTGAGCTGTGCGCCACACCGGCCAGCTTCGCCAGTGAACCGCCCCAGCGTTCCGCCAACAGGAACATGGCCGGCTTCACCAGCAGGTGATGCAGGGCAACCGCCAGGCCGGCGAAGATGCCCGCCTGGCCGGGGATGGAGAAGGCAATAAACATAATGCCCAGCTGGCCAATGGACGAGAACGCCAGCATGCGGTTGAAGTCCCGTGCGCGCCACGCGGCCAGCTCACCGGTCACCACGCCGAGGATGCCCAGCACCAGCATGATCTGCAGCGCTTCGGGCTGGTGGAACACCAGCACCAGCAGGCGCACGATAATCAGCAGCGCCAGCTTGGAGACCACGCCGGCCAGCAGCCCCGACACCCGCGCGGGTGCAGTGGCATACACTTCCGGCACCCAGGTGTTGACCGGGAACAGCTCGGCCTTGACGCCGAAACCGACCAGCATCAGGACGAAGGCCGCCAGCCCCTGCATGTTGTTCAGATGAGTGGGCGCCAGCTGCGACAGCTGGGCGAGGTTCAGGGTACCGGTCGCCTGGTAAACCAGCGCAATGCCGGTCAGCGCCAGTGCGGCACCAAAGGCGCTGACAATCAGATAGCGCATAGTGGCAGCCAGACTGCCCGGGGTACCCTTGCTGGCCACCAGGCCGTAGGACACGACCGCCACCAGCTCGTACAGCACATAAATATTGAACAGGTCACCGGACAGCGCCAGGCCGCTGCCGGAGGCCGCCAGGATCAGCGTCAGGGTGGACTGGCGGATACGGTCCTCACCGTCATCGGGCCACAACAGCAAGGTACCGACACTGACTGCAATCGCGAACAGGACCGCGAGCTGGTCGGCATACAGGGTGATACCCAGCGGCGGCCGGAAGCCACCCAGTTCGATAGCGACTGCGTTGGCACCCAGCTGCGTCCAGGCCATGATGCCGATGACACTGGTCACCAGCACCACCAACGGACCGGTCCAGCGCGCGGCCAGGCTTGAAACGCGGTTGATGACCGGCAACAGGAAGGCGGCGATCAGCGGCAGGGCGATCATCAACGCCAGGTTATTCACGAACGGCCTTCCTGCTTCGCAGCGACCGGGGGAAAGGGTTTCGGCGCGTGCGGGCTGGACGGCAGATCAACACCCGCGGTGTCAGCGATTTCCTCTTCCATGCGCTGGCGTATTTCACGGATATCCAGGGTGCCCCACGCCTGCTGTATACGCAGTGCCAGGCTCAATGCCAGCGCCAGGATACCCACGCCGATAACGATGGCCGTGAGCACCAGTGCCTGCGGCACCGGGTCGGCCATGACGGCCGGGATATGGCCGTCGACGATAATGGGGGCGGAGGTTCCCTCGTGCCATGTAGCCAGCAGCAATAGCAGGTTGGCCCCGGCTTCCAGCAACGCGATACCGAAGATAATACGGATCAGATGGCTGGACAGCACAATGCCGGCAATGCCGATGACGATCAGGCCGAAGGCGCCGGTGTGGAGGATCAGGCCGGTATCCATCATGCGTCGCTGGCCTCCGTTGCGGCCATGTGCGCCAGCAGGCCGGCGAGTTCGGAACCGACCTTGAGGCCGACAGCAATGTACAGCAGCGGCAACGAGCCGGCGGACAGCAACTCACCCGGCTGGCCCTTGTCCAGCATCGGTGTAAGGAATGCCTCGCCGCCAAACATGGCGAGCAAGCCGATCAGGATAAAGCTTGCCCCGGCCAGGCCTTCAATAAGACTGACCGCCTTGTGGCTCATGGGGGTACCGGGCCTTGCCAGCAACGGCAGGAAAAAAGCCACCGCCAGGATGACACCACCCTGGAAGCCACCGCCGGGCGTCAGGTGTCCGTGCACGATAATGTACAGGCCGACCACCAGCAGCAGCGGGAAGAACAGGTCGGCGCCGGCACGCAGGATAAACCCGGCCTGCGGGTCATGCTTCGCCCCGGCGCGCGGCTTGCCCAGCACCAGGCCGCCGGCGGTCGCCGCCGTGAACAGGATAGTGAGTTCCAGCAGGGTGTCGAAGCCACGGTAGCCGAGCACCACCGCGGTGACGAAGTTCGCGGCACCGGTCTGTTGCGCAGCGGCGGCATTGATTGCATCCCCGGCAATGGGCAGCGTGCCGGTGAAATCCATATGCTGGAAGATGGCCGTAATCAGCAGGCCGAGCCCGAGCAGAAACAGTGCCGATGTGAAGCGCTGCATAGCGGCCTAGTCCTTTGAACGCCAGAGGCCCAGGCGACGCAGCGCCAGCGCGAACAACAGGCTGCTGAGCCCGGCACCGATGGCGGCCTCGGTCATGGCCACATCGGGGGCGCGCACGATGACGAACAACACTGACATACCCAGCGAAACCACGGAGAATGCCGCCAGTGCCGCCAGGAAGTCTTTCAGCAGCAGCACGGCAACGGCGCTGGTCAGCGTGACGATAACGATAACCAGTGCCAGCCATTCCATGTCAGCTGTCCGTCCCGACTTTGCCGGCAAGCAAGCGGGGCTTGATACCGGCCTTGCGCGCAGCGCGGGCAATGCTCGAAGATCCCACCGGGTTGGTGAACAGGACAAAGCCGGCAATAACCAGCAGCTTGGCCCACCAGCCGGGGTGGTGGAAACCAATGCCCAGCAATACCGCCAGGGTACCGAGCGTGGCGGACTTGGTGCCGGCCTGCAGGCGGTTATAAACGTCCGGCATGCGCAACAAGCCGAGCGCACCCAGCGCAATGAATGCGCAACCGATGAGCAGCAGGATGTCGCCGACCATATTCATTCCCTGTCCCCCTCGAGCGCACGGGCGATGGCCACGGTACCGGCAAAAGCCAGGGTGCCGTAAACCAGCGCAATATCCAGGTAGATCGGGTTATCGAACACGCTGGCCAGACCGGCCAGACCGGCCGTGGTAATGACAGCCAGGGTGTCGGCGGCCACCACGCGGTCGGCCGCAGTCGGTCCCAGCAACAGGCGCAGGGTACTGAGCCCGATAGCAAGCACCAGCAAACCCAGCGCGATCATTTGCAGCGCACTCAGGGTCATATCAGGAACCCCGAGAGGCGGCGTTCAAAGGCGGCGGAAATCTGTTCGGTCGCACGCTGCAGGTCGGTGCCCGGCGGACAGTACACCCAGTGGACCAGCAATCGGTCACCGTCGACATCAACCGTCAGAGTACCCGGAGTCAAAGTAATGGTATTGGCAAGCAGCAACCGGCCCAGCGGCGATTTAAGACGGGTGCGGATTTCCACCAGCGCCGGGTTGATCGGCAGCGACGGCGACAGCACGCGCCCGGCCAGGTCAAGGTTGGCGCGCAGCAGGGCAATGAAAAAACTGCCGAGGTAAGTCAGGATATGCAGCGGTGCAAGCCAGCTGAAACGAAACCCGGTGAGGATGGCAAAACGCTCACCAAACAACAGGGTAACGGCCAGCGACACCACCGCACCGGCGACCAGTTCCTGTGCATCGAGGCTGCCTGTCAACAGCATCCACAGCAACAGCAGGATGCCGAAGATAAAGATATGGTGCGGCCATGACAGGGCCGGCGTGTCCAGAGAGTCTTCCATTGCAACCCTTGACGGATCTCCCGAGTACCCGCAGGTACATGACGCCCTTCCTGGACGGTACATTTGTATTTGGTGACTGCCGCACTGCTCACAGCTCGTGAAAGACTACTATAAACATACCGGGGAAGAAACCGACTTGATATAAATCGGGTCACGCACAAACTATGGACGTATGTTTACCGGGCGGTAACAAACCAGACATCGCAATGACGGCTTGAGAAAGGGCTCACCTATTCCCCGCCCCCGTCCAGCCCGGCCTGCGCCTGTGACACGGCACGAAAGATGGCGCGTCCCTTGTTCATGGTTTCGGCCCACTCGTTGGCCGGCACCGAGTCCGCCACGATACCCGCGCCTGCCTGTATGTGCAGGGTGCCGTCCTTGATGACCGCGGTGCGTATCGCGATAGCGGTATCCATGTTGCCGGTCCATGACAGGTAACCCACGGCACCGGCATACACACCGCGCTTCACCGGTTCCAGTTCGTCGATGATCTCCATGGCGCGGATCTTGGGTGCACCGCTGACAGTGCCGGCGGGAAAAGTAGCGCGCAGTACGTCGATGGCCGACATGCCATCCTTTATCCTGCCGACCACGTTGGAGACGATGTGCATGACATGCGAGTAACGTTCGATGAGCATGTTCTCGGTCAGCTCGACGCTGCCGATGCGACTGACACGCCCGGCATCATTGCGCCCCAGGTCGATCAGCATCAGGTGCTCGGCGAGTTCCTTGGGATCGGCCAGCAGCTCCTTCTCCAGCGCCAGATCGTGCGCCTCGTCTTCGCCGCGCGGGCGGGTGCCGGCGATGGGCCGCACCGTGATCACATCGCCTTCCAGGCGCACCAGGATTTCCGGTGACGAACCGACGATATGAAAATCATCCAGGTCCAGGTAGAACATGTAGGGCGACGGGTTCAGGCTGCGCAGGGCGCGGTAAAGATCGAGCGGCGGCGCCTGGTAGGGAATCGACAGGCGCTGCGACAGCACCACCTGCATGGCATCGCCTTCCACGATGTAGTCCTTGACGCGCATTACTGCCGCCTCAAAGCCTTCGCGCGTAAAGCCGGAAACAAAATCGCCTTCCGTCACCGTGCGTGCGTTTGGCAGGGCACCCGGGATAGCGACCGGCTCGCGCAACTGCTGCAGCAACTCATCCAGCCGCGCCTGCCCCGCCGCCCAGGCATCCGGCCGGCTGCTGTCGACATTGACGACCAGCATCAGTTTGCCGGCCAGGTTATCGAACACCACCACTTCGTCAGACACCATCAGCAGGATATCGGGCGTACCCAGCGGGTCCGGTTTCTCAGTATTTTTCAACCGCGGTTCGATGTAACGCACCGTGTCGTAACCGAAGTAACCGACCAGCCCGCCACCGAAGCGCGGCAGTCCCTCGATCTCCGGCACCCGGTAGCGCTGCTGGAAATCTTCCACCCACTGCAGCGGGTCGCTGCTGTGCGTTTCTTCCACCAGTTCGCCATCATGGCGCAGCTCGATACGCTCGCCGTAGATGCGCAGCACGGTGCGGCAAGGCAGACCAATGATGGAATAACGGCCCCATTTCTCGCCGCCCTGCACGGACTCGAACAGGTAGGAGTAGCGGCCGTTGGCCAGCTTCAGGTAGGTGCTTAAGGGGGTATCGAGGTCGGCCAGTACTTCGCGGGTTACCGGTATACGGTTGTACCCGTCGTCGGCCAGTTGTTGAAAGTGTTCAGGAGTCATGATCCTCACCGTTGAGACATTTTTTACACACGAGAGACAGCAAACGCAGAGCGGGTCACACCCACCATCGTTCCCTGTGTTCGTGCCGGTCTGTCTCTACGGTGAATATCACGCAGCCTGTTCCAGTTCTGTTTTCAGATGGACAAGCGTCTCAATGACCGCGTCCGGTTCCGCAACGCGGATATCCTCGCCATGGTTGTAGCCGTACGGCAGGCAGGCAATCTGGAAGCCCGCCGCACGTGCCGCTTTCACATCGCTGATGGAATCACCCACCATCAGTGAATGTTCCGGGCTCACCTTAAAGAATTCCGCCGCGTGCAGCAACGGCGCCGGGTGCGGTTTTTTGTGTTCCAGAGTGTCGCCGCTGATAACAATGCCGAAATAGTCATACACGCCCAGGTCTTTCAACAACGGCACGGTGAACTGTTCGGCCTTGTTGGTAACACAACCCAGCGCATAACCGGCCGCCTTCAGGTAATCCAGCCCTTCCACGACGCCCGGGTACAGCAGGGAACGCTTCGAGGTATTCTCGGCATACAGATCCAGGAAGACCGGGTAGGCGCGTTCGAACTCGGCCTCGTCCGGCTCGCCGTCCAGCTGCCCGATCAGGGCGCGGCGCACCAGGCGCTCCACACCGTTGCCGACCCAGTCGCGCACCCGGGTCTCGCCGCGGGGCTCACGACCGAGCTGCTTCATCATCTCGTCGACGCAATACGCCAGGTCCGGCACGCTGTCGACCAGCGTGCCGTCCACGTCGATGAGAATCATGTCGGGTTTGCGGATAGCCATAAGGCAATCAGCCCGCCTTCGCCAACTCGTCGCGCATCTGTTGGATGACAGTATCGTAGACATTGGCATCGCTGTCGCTTTTGGCGTTGAAGATAGCCGAACCGGCAACGAAGGTATCGGCACCGGCCGCAGCGATTTCACGGATATTGTCGACCTTCACACCACCGTCGATCTCCAGGCGAATATCCCGGCCGGAGGCATCGATGATCTTGCGCGCCTCGCGCAGCTTGTCGAGTGTGGCGGGAATGAAGCTCTGGCCGCCAAAGCCCGGGTTCACCGACATCAGCAGTACCATGTCGACCTTGTCCAGCACGTAGGTCAGGTAATCCAGCGGCGTGGCCGGGTTGAACACCAGGCCGGACTTGCAGCCTTCGTTCTGGATCAGCTGCAGGGTGCGGTCGATGTGCTCACTGGCTTCCGGGTGAAAGGTGATATAGCTGGCACCGGCGGCAGCGAAATCCGGGATGATACGATCAACCGGCTTGACCATCAGGTGCACGTCAATCTCGGCGCTGACGCCGTGCTTGCGCAGCGCATCGCACACCAGCGGGCCGATGGTCAGGTTGGGCACATAGTGGTTGTCCATCACGTCGAAGTGCACGATATCGGCCCCGGATTTGAGGACGTTATCCACTTCTTCACCCAGGCGGGCGAAGTCCGCCGACAAAATGGACGGTGCAATCTTGAAATCTGGCATAATCCGGGCCTCTTTGAATATTGAATTTGCGGGTAAAATCGAGACCGCGCACTTTACCCGATCATTGCAGCGATTGCAGCCCGGACGGCAGGCCAGTTATTCTGGAGCCCCGAACAGCACCGGGAGAAATCCACAAGTGATTAATTTTTAAAGAATGTTCAAATCAATCCAGCACAGGTAACAGCGTATGAACAGTCTCGCCATCGCCCTCCACGCCCTGTCCGCCGTTATATGGGTGGGCGGTATGTTTTTCGCCCACCAGGTACTGCGTCCGGTCGCCGTCGCGCAGTTCGAGCCGCCGCAACGCCTGAAACTCTGGGTTGGCGTCTTCAAACGCTTCTTCCCCTGGGTATGGCTGACCGTGCTGCTGTTACCGCTGAGCGGCTACTGGATGATATTCAAACTGTTCGGTGGCATGGCCTCGGTCGGGCTGTATGTCCACATCATGCAGGGGCTGGGCTGGGTGATGATCCTGCTGTACATGCACCTGTATTTCGGCCCGTTCCGGCGCCTCAAGGATGCGGTGATCACCGAACAGTGGCCGGAGGCCGGCAAGCACCTGAACCAGATCCGGCAGATTGTGGGCACCAATCTGCTGATTGGCCTGGTGGTGATCGCGGTGGCGGCCGGCGGGCGTTATTTCTGATCAGCCGCGCGACGTTTTGATCAGCTCGTAGGCTTTGCGGATTTCCTGGGTCTTCTCGGTCGCCAGTTTCATCATTTCTTCCGGCAGGCCTTTGGCAACCAGCTTGTCCGGGTGGTGCTGGCTCATCAGACGCCGGTAGGCCTTTTTCACCTCGGCATCACTGGCGCTTTCCGCAACGCCGAGAATTTCATAGGCTTCGTGTAACGCGTCTTGCGGGGCAGGCGTCTCCCCGCCAAAACCTGCGCCACCGAAATGCCGCGCGTTACGCACCAGCGCCTCGATATGCTGGAACTCCTGCACGGAAAAGCCCAGCTGCCGGCGCACCCGCTCCAGCACGTCGCGCTCGGCCTGGTGCAACACACCGTCCGCGTGCGCCGCATGCATCAGGATTTCCACGAACATCTGCATCAGGTTGCGGCGCCGGTGACATTCCTTGCGGAACTGCTGCAACACATCATCAAGCGGAAAGTCTGCCTGCTTGCCCTGCTCGAACAGGCTGATCGCGGCACGGCGCATGTCCGCATTCAGACTCATGCGCTGCATCACGTCACGCGCCTGTGCGATCTCGTCGGGGGACACCCGACCGTCCGCCTTGGCGATGTGTCCCATGACCGAGAACAGCGCCGTAAAGAACGCCATCTGCACGCGCTCCTGCGCACCCGGCTCGAACCGGCCACCGCGAGCGCCACGCGATCTCTTGTCGAAATTATGTCCCAGCGAAGCGCCGATCAGCGCACCCAGTGGCCCGGCCAGTAAATAGCCGAAAGTACCGCCAAGCAATTTGCCCCACCAACTCAAAATGTCATCCTCTTTACGCTCGAAATTCGGGAAACCCTGAATAATCAGGACGTCCGGAAACGCCAGAAGTTCGACGCCCTGCCCCGGAGACATTGCGCCCCCGGGATTTAATAGTAACACCCTCGAAACCGATCAAATTTGTTTGCTTGCAAAAGCGGATTTATGCGCATATAAACAAGTCATGGTTAGCGCCGGATTGTGATCCTCAGGCACCACAACAGGCCGCACGACTGTGAGTATTGGCAGTTTGATCATGGAGGTAAACCCGTTATGAATTTTGAACCCGTTCCGAGAATTGGCGATTGGTACAAAAACACGACTGGTGATGCATTCGAGGTCATCGCCCAGGATGAGGACGACGATACCCTGGAGTTGCAGTACTACGATGGCACCCTTGAGGAACTCGATCCTGAAACCTGGGAGTCGATGCACCCGGTACCTATCGAGCCACCGGAGGACTGGACCGGTTCCATGGATGTATCCCGTGAAGACTCCCAGGCAGCGGATATAGCCCTGGAAAGCGATGACTGGATGCGCGCACTCGACCGTATGGACCAGGGGTCCGGTTGATTTCCACCACATTCCGGGGGCGCCGTACCGGGCGCCCTTTTTTTTGTGCTGCGGGTGTTGTATAAGCTGCTGGAATCACACCCGAAAATACTGCATTCAATGTTTGAAACATGGCGCCGATAGCACTTATGAAGGCTGAGTAATCAGCCACGACCACCCCGAAGGAGGTGCGCCATGGCATTTATTATTGAAATGGCAAGCGGTATGGAATACCTGGGCGAAGAACTGAGTTGCCCATGCCCGGAAAGCCGGCAGGCGGTAGATACGATTGCCATGGATAACAACATGCAGGCTGCACAACTGCAACTGGCCATGGTCGAAACAACGGCTGAACCCGCACCACACATTGATCTTGCCGGCATCGATCTGGCGGCGCTGATCAAGGCCGTAGAAGACTGAACGACAGAACACCAAAGGGGCTGGAGTAAAACATTACTCCAGCCCCTTTTTTTATTTCAGCAGAAAAACCTCTTCGTTACGGACTTCCACCCTGACCGCGGTCAAGGCCTGGCCGGCGCAGGGTCCCGCCACACAATCGCCATTCTCGATACGAAACAGCGCAGCGTGCGTGGCACACTGTATGAGCTCGCCGTCCAGGTTTAAAAACCGGTCCGGCACCCAGTCCAGCGGGCCACCGGTATGCGGGCAACTGTTCATGTAGGCAAACACCCGGCCTTGCTTGCGCACCAGGAAAATATCCTGGTAACCGGAGGGTGTCTGGACACTGAAACCACGGCTGTCGCCTTCCGGTATGTCAGCCAGGGCACAGATTGGAAAAGACTGTTCGGACATGCCGGCCAAGCGTAACAAGTCTGGCCGTGTATTGCAGCGTGTCAGGCTGTACTGCGATCAGCCGTTGCCGTGACGACCACCGGCATCAGTAATCGCGGGCGACCCGGAAACCGAGGTTGTCCAGCCACGCCTGCGGTGCGCGCTGATCGCGGCCGGCGCTGCGCAGGGACTCGGCCGGACTGCTGTAACCGCCACCGCGCACGACACGTGCCGTGCAGCCATCAGACTCGACGGCACTGCCATCCTGCGGCGCATCGGCATAGCTGGCGCTGTAACAGTCCTGCACCCATTCCATGACGTTGCCTGCCATATCGCTGACGCCATAACGACTGGCCGTGAAACTGCCCACCGGGGCGGTCTCGGTGCCCGACCACTGACTGCCGCAATCGAAGCAATTGGCATGGGCCTCACCGACCTCATTACCCCACCAGAAGCGTTTGTCACTGCCGGAGCGTGCGGCGAACTCCCATTCGGCCTCGGTCGGAAGGCGGTAACGGTTCCCGGTCTGTTCCGATAACCAGCGGGTATAAGCGACAGCATCCTGCCAGCTGACGTTGATCACGGGGCGCTCACCACGCCCCCAGCCCTCATCCGCCGGCCGGGCGCGGCCGGTCACTTCAGCAAAGCGGTCGTACTGGCTGAATGTCACTTCATACTTGCTGATGGCAAAGGACTTCAACGTCACCGGGTGACGCGGACGCTCATCGAATTGCGGCGATGCAACACCGCTGCCCATCTGGAATCTGTCGGCACGGAAGGCCACCATGGCAGGCGTCCTGCCGCCATCGGAGAGAGACTCACTGAATGTACGCAGTGGCTGTGACACCGTTTTTACAACCGGCGCCGGGGCTTCTTTCACCTGGGCAGCCTCGACATCGTCCGCAGCGGTCTGCGGCTCAGGCGCAGCAGCCGGTTTGGCCCAGGCAGGTTCCCGGAAAACGGGCATGCCCTTGGCAACCGGCTGGGCTTTCTTTGCCGGCTTACTGTCTTTTTTCTTCGTCACGACGGCCGGCCGCGAGGGCTTTACCACCGGTGCCGGTTGTTTTGCCTCGCTCCGTGCCGCCGGCGCTGCCGGCGCAACCGGCACGGGTACATCCTGCACCGTACGGCCGAACCACCAGACCGCCCCGCCGGCCAGCACGCCACCGACCAGCAGACCGACCAGCAGGCCTTTCCAGCCACCGCCCTGCGACGACGCTGCAGCAGGCACATCCGCCATGGCAGGCGTCTCGTCTTCAAGCAGCACGGTACCTGCGGCAGGCAGCGGCTCATCATCGTCCAGCTGATCAAACTCGGGGTTCAGCAGCGCCGAAGCGTGCGGGTCATTCTCGTCCAGCGACGGAATGTGACCGGCCGGCAACTCCACTTCTGCCGTAGCACCGGCACGATCCAGCGCCTGGTGCAGACGCTCCACCTCCAGGCGCAGCTCATCAACCTGCGCCTCGGCCTGACTGCGCAGGCGTACCGCGACATCGACATTTTTCCGGGCCTGTTCCAGCTGCTCGTCAGCGGCAGGGCCGGCATCACCGGACGGCTGCATGTCTACCAGGCTGCGTGTCACTTCAGCCTCGGCGCGCAGCTGGTCAAGCTCCTGGCGCGCCTGCTGTTCGGACTGCTGCGCGGTATCCCGCGCCTGTTCCAGGGCCTGCACACTGTCGCGCAGTTCCTGCAGCTGGGCCTCGACCTCGCCCAGCGCCCTGGCACTGTCGGCCCCGGCAGCGGCCTCGGCCTGCGCCTGCTGGATAGCGGCACGCAGTTCTTCGAGTTCCTGGACCTGTACAGTTAACTGTTCCTGGCTGGCATTGCGCTCGGCGCTGACCTGCTCCAGCTCTTCCCGCAACGCCTGCTGCGCCTGCTGTTCGGCATCCAGGCGAACGGTCATTTCCTCGTTGGCGGCCTGGGTCGCCTCGATCAGCTGCTGCTCTGCCTGGCGCGCGCTGTCGTTCGCCTGCTGCAACTGGTTGCTGAGCCGGTTAACTTCCGTCTTCGACGCATCCAGCTGCGCACCGCGGTCACCCAGCTTGACTTCCAGGTCATCACGCAGCTTCGCCGCCTCCTGCAACTGCGCCTGGAGCGCCTCCAGCTCGGAGGCCAGGGCAGAACCGGAATCACCGGCGCTGTCCTTGAGTTCCTTCTGCAGGCGATGCACTTCGATTTCATGATCATGTCGCGCACGTTCCAGTTCGCGCTCCGCCTTCTGCAAGGACTTCGTCAGGCGTGAATGCTCGCGCTGCACATTGTCCCGTTCGTCCTGGGCCCGTGACATTGCCTCACGTACGCTGGCGATATCGGCGTGATGCTCCTCCTCGACCTGTTGCAGTTTTGCTTCCAGGTCCGCGGCGCGCCGGTCAGCGTCAGTGCGCTGTTGTTGCGCCTCGTCCAGTTGCTTGCGCAGCGCTTCGGCAGCGCCGGCGGACTGTTCCAGCTCCTGTTCCAGTTGGCTGACTTTCTCACTATCCTGCGCCTGCGCCTGCGCATGCTGTGCTTCACGCTGGTTCGCCTCGTCCAGCGCCTGTTGCGCGGCTTCCAGCTGCTGCGCCAGGGCCTCCTGCTGTGACTGGTATTGTTCCGCCTGTGTGTCACGCTCCGCCAGCTGTGCTTCCAGGGCGGCAAACTTTTGCTGCAATTCATCCTTTTCAGCCGCGAACTCCGAGCGTGCCTGCTCCAGTTCGGTTCCGGACTGCTGCTGCAATTCTGCAAGCTGTGCCTGTAACGCTGTTTCACGCTCACCGGCCTGCTGCAGGGCCTGTTCGTGTTGCTGGATCTGCTGTTCACCGGCGGCGACCTGCGACTCCAGCTCGGCAGTCTTCTCCTGTTCAGAGGCATTGCGCTCACTGACCGAAGCCATACTCTGCTCGAGTTCAGCACGGGCCTGCTCCAGGCTGTCGAGCTGCTGCTGCAAGCCTTCACGCTGCTGTTTTTCCTCATCCAGCTGCTGCGTGGCCTGCTCCAGCGCCTGCTGCAACGCCTCCAGCTGCTGCCCCGCATCACCCTGCTGGCTCTCCAGCTGCGCCTGCAGTGCAGCCATTTCCTGCTGCGTCTTTTCCAGGTCCTTCAGCGCCGCATCACGTTCACCGGCAACCGCGCTGGTGCGCTGCCCCAGCTGCTGGTAGTCATCGCGCACCTGCTCAAGCGCCTGCTCGCGTTCACGCTGCTGCTTGTCATACTCCTGCTGCTGCTCCGCCAGGCGCTGTGTCAGCTGCTCCAGTTCCTTGCGCAGCGCATCATCCTGGTCGTTTGCGGAAGCCCGGGCCTGCTCCAGGCTGGTTTGCAGGCTGGCGAGCTCACCCTGAACCGCCTGTTTTTCACTTTCCAGCGCAGCGAGACGCTGTTCGCTCTCCCTGGCTGTCTGCCGGGCGTTGTCCAACTCCTTTTGCAGGCTCGCCCGGTCTTCATCGTTGCCGCGCACCTGGTCTTCGATCTGCTGGTCGCGCACCCGCAGCGCTGTCTTCAGATCATCAATCTCTTTTTTGGCCTTGCTGACAATCGATGCTTCATCCGCATTTTTTGCCTGTACCTCCTGCAGCCGGGCTTTGGCTTCCCCGAGCTCCCGGGTGAGCTTGTCGAGTTGCTGCTGGAGTGCGATTTTCTCGTTTTCGGTGGCAGCCAGTTTGTCTATCAGCGCCGTATCGGCCGGCTGCGGTTCACTGTTGTCGGCGTCCTGCTTTGGCGCCGCCTTGTTCGCCGGCCGGCTTTCTGCATCGAACGGGATAATGTCGGCATCGGTCGCCGGGGCAGAACCGGCCGGGCGCTCGCCGGCCAACTCACTCTCCGGCACATCCATCAAACCGTTTTTCAGCGTATACACGTCCAGGCCGCGCTGACTGAGCAAAAAAGCACCAGCGGCGCTGCGCCGGCCGGTATCACAGCACACAATGTAAGAGGTACTGCTGTCCAGCTCACTGCACTGATCGCGCAACGCGGACAGGGGCAGATTGGTGCTGCCCTTGATGGACTGGTTATCAAACTCACCGGGGAGGCGCACATCCAGCCAGCGGGCTCCGTCTGCGACCCGCTTGCTGGCCGTGTCAAAATCGATTTCGTGCACCATGGGGGTACGCAACAGTTCGTTGAAATCATCCTTGGACAGGCGCATCAACGAACCATCAGTGATCATCATCACCGAAGCATTACGACGGGTACCGGACACCAGCGCATCCTCACCGAAACAGGCGCCATCTCCCAACTCGGCAAGCAGCACTTCCTTGGTACGCGCCGAGGCCTTGCGGGTGACCGCCAGGCGACCGCTCTTGACGATGTAGAAGTAGTCGCCCTCCTCGCCCTGGCGCACCACGACGTCACCGGCCTTGACGCTGACCGCTTCCAGCCGCATCAGCAGCTGGTGAATATTGGAAGGCGGCAGTTGCAGGAAGGCCTGCGACTGCAGCATGCGGGTCATCCAGTCGTCGTCGTCCTGGGCATCGATCTCGACCACGTCATAACCGGCGGACTCGTCCCAGGTAAGCAGCACGTCCAGCAGACTGGAATCGATGCGGGCGATGGTGACCTTGCCGGAAGCACGGACTGACAACTGGCGTGGCTGTTTGTGTGCCAGCGGATGACGCGCGGCGTCGGAACCGGCGCGTACGCTGCCGACAACCTCCCGGCCGTTACCGACCAGTTCCACTGTTCCTTCCAGCAGATACACCGACTGGTAGTCGCGATCCCCCTTCTTGAACAAATAACGCCCGGAGCGGATGTCCTCGATAATGGCTTTCTTGGAAAGTTCCTCAATATGCACGGATGAGAGCGCATTGATCGGGACGAGATCCCGTAACGTCTTCTTGTCAATAAGCTTTTTGGCCGCTCCCATGGTCTGCTGATCCGTCCGTTCTGTGTGTTCAGAGTACAATTTGAAGGCGCCCGCCACGGAGCCGGCACAGCACCATGCCGCGCTTTCCTGATAGCGGCCGTCGGCACCAAAATCTTAGCTGAACAGTCGACGGCAAATGTGTGAAACCGCTCACGAATCCGGGTCAAGGCAAGCCACAACACGCCGGTGTTTCAGTAACAACCCGCACAGCCTGGCCGAGGTGTGCCGGGGCAATAAATCCTGCCCGACTCCGACAACGCAAGGCAGGCTGCACAACGTCACTGACAGCGACTGTCACAGCATGACAAACAGGCTGCACATTCACCCGTCAGGTAACGACACAATGCCATGCATGAACGACGGGAATGAACAGAACATGTCACAAACCTGTCGACCGCCATCAGCATATGGCACTGTAATTTTCCATGCATTAAAGACGCCACTTCCGTTTGAGACTGAAATAACAAGCCTAAACTGCATAAAGGGCTTTCACTTTTTTTTCTTTGTGCTATCTTTGCGCCGTCACGTCCCATGTCAACTACAGTAAGGAGCATATTGAATGGCCGTAAAGAAAAAGACCGCCAAGAAAACCGCCAAGAAAAAGGTTGCCGCCAAGGCGGTCAAGAAGCCTACCACCAAGGCCGAAACCTTTACTTATATTGCAGACAAAACCGGCCTGACAAAGAAAGACGTCGGCGCCGTATTCGACTCTCTCAGCACCCTTATCAAGCGCGACCTCAGGCGCACCGGCCCCGGCGTTTACACTGTCCCCGGCCTGATGAAAATCAAAGTTGTCCGTAAACCGGCCACCAAGGCACGCAAGGGTGTAAACCCCTTCACCGGTGAGCCCATGACCTTCAAGGCCAAGCCTGCACGCAACGTCGTCAAGGTACTGGCACTGAAAGCTCTGAAAGACATGGTCTGATCGGGTTTCCGCCTGAACCAGACACAGGGGAAAGCCTGAACGCGCGTCCGAATGGCCACGAACAGACCTGATCCTGAAAAGGCAGCCGAATGGCTGCCTTTTTTATTGCAGGCTTTCCAGCACCCGGTGTTTGACGCGGATAAAATCCCGGTGCGAAACGTGCAACAGCTCGCTGATTTTGCGTACCGCAGCCTCTTCATAGCGGTCCAGGCGCCCGTCCGCATACGCCACCTGCCAGAGCATTTCCACCACATCAACTTTCTGCTGCGGTGAAAAATTCCGGTTGATCAGGCCGGTAAACTGGTACAGCGAAACCGCTTCGGCCGCCTCGCGGTCCGCCAGTGCAGCCAGTTCACAGGTTTCTTCAGCGCTGAGAGAGAACGCTTTTTGCAGCGCCTGCTCCAGCCGCATACGTTCATCGGGATGTTCATCGTAGTCGGCGCGCAGCACCTCGAACAGCAGCGCGGCAGTCGCCAGCTGCAGGCCGTGCGCATCCGGTCCGGCGTCGGTATCCGGTTCAATCTGCCGGTGAAAAAAATCCTGGATTGCGCGCAGCAAGGAACATCCAACAGGTTAAAGGTTACGGCGGGAACGCCTGCTGTTTACAGCGTACCTTACACCCGCCACCAGCAGCAACAGCAGCCACAGCGGGTCGAAGCGCGAGGGCCCCGTTGCCAGGCTGCAACTTCCGCCACCACCGCTCACCGCAGCACCCAGCACCGATGCCGGGTCCGCGGCCCCGGCCAACGCCGCATCCGCATCCAGGATGCCGCTGCCGCAGGTGGCGGTAGTGCAGCTGGTATCGGGAAAATCATACGTCGTGCGGCGCAGAATTTCCCGCACCTGGCCAGCGCTCAGCGTGCTGTCTACCGCAAACATCAGCGAGGCAACCGCGGACACCTGTGCCGTGGAGAAACTGCTGCCGGCGATCCTGATCACCGTATCCGTGGTCTGGACAGTCGCACCGTTATTGGACAGCACCAGGATACCATCGGGATCCCCGAACGCCTGAGTCAGGCCACCGGGTGCGCTCAGGGTAACCGCCGCGCCGGTATTGGAGTAACCCGCGTGCGACCCGTCGCGCAGTGTGGCACCCACTGTCAGCACGCCACTGCAATTGGCCGGGCTCTGGTTGTCGGCACTGCCACCGTCATTGCCCGCCGATACCACCACCACGGCGCCGGCATTCAATGCGGCATCGATCGCACTCTGCTCTTCCGGCGAACAGGCGCCCGGGCCGCTCAGGCTCAAATTGATCACCCGTGCCGGGGTCGGATTAACGGGCACGCCCGTCACCGTCAACCCCGCCGCCCAGCGGATGGCATCGGCCACATCAGAGATGCTGCCCCCGCACTTGCCCAGCACCCGCAACGGCAGCAGGCGCGCGGCGAAGTCGATACCGGCCATGTCAAACTGGTTGTCCGACTCGGCAACCATAATGCCGGCCACCGAAAGCCCGTGCCAGGAACTGTTTTCACCAAAAGAGCCTGGCTCACATTCATTATCGACCGTGACATCCCCCGGGTCGACCGGGCTTGGATCACGCCCCACCGGGTCACCCAGGATGGTGTCATTGTCCAGTTCGGTATTGAGATTACTCAAACCACCGGTGAAGAAGTCATAACCGGGGAGCACGCGAGCGGGATCGATATCACGGTGCGTAACAATACCGGTATCAAGCTGCGCAATGACCAGGCCGGCAGAGCCGGTCTCCCGGTCCCAGCCTGCCTGCATGCGAATACCGGCATCGATATCGGACAGATTCCACTGGCCGGAGAGTACATTATCCGGGGGTAGTACATTACCGGGGAGATAACCGGGATCGACAGGTATCAGATCCGGGTACACGCGCTTGTCAGCCTGTGCGGCAAGCACCGCAGGATCAGCGGCAAGCTGCGCGGCAAGCTGCTCGGCCTGCCGGTACGTCACCGCCTCGGGCAAACGCACTACCATGCCATTGCCGTCGAAGGTCCTGACAAAGGTCAGCGGGCTGCCATCCGGCAGACGCAGATTCGGCACCACGGCATTGCGCTGTACCGACTGGATGCGGCGCACACCGTCATCCCTGAGGCGCACGATAATCTGGTGGGTATCCGGACTGAGCCCCCGGTCCGAGGCAATGAGCGGATAGCTAATGGTGACTGCACACAGAGACAGCAGGAAACCTGTAATTCTTTTTATCATCAAATAAATACCTGAAAATTCTTGCTACTGGGCCGAGACCCGGAATTGCTGCCCCTGAAATGACAGGATCACACCTTCTGATGTTATTGCGTCCAACAGGGGCCCTTCCTGTAATTGTTCGCCCTCATGGTACTTCTGCAGGTTTATCAGCACGAAGCGATCCTGCGACATAGCGCTATACACATGTACATCGAGCCGCAGCCCCCCGCTCAGCTGCCGGAACAGGTGCCCCGGTATCTGCGGCCAGAGCGGCAGGTCATCCAGTCCGGCACGCGCTGCCGGCTCCGGCCTTGCATAGCCCGGCTGCACGGACACCGCCGGCTGCTCGATAACAGGTTGCGGTGCTGCTGCAGGTGGCAAGCTCGCGGCCTGCTGCACCGGTGGTGTGAGCGGCGCAGCCACCGGCACCGGTTCACGCCGCACGGGCTGTTGCTGCCGGACAGTCTCGGCTACGGGCGCCGCCGGCTTATCAATCCGCCGCGGTGCCTGAACGACCGGCGCCGGTTGTTGCCTGGCAGCCGGATCCGCGATCCGGCCGGCCTCGCGTGCCGTGTCCTGCTCTGCCTTCGGCCATAACAGCACGGCCAGCAGGCCGGCATTCAGCAACAGCACGCCGATACCCACCCACAACCATTTGCCGGATGCCGGCCGCAGCGGCTTTTCGTGCTCGCTGTCGATACCGGGCACCTGCCCGATTTCGCGTTGCAGCTCGGATTTTTTCAGGGCTTCGAGGATATATGACATACGTTTCGGTTAACCGTTCACAGCCACACCCAGCCGCGGTACGGTGGGTTCCGTGTCCAGGTTATTCAGATTGATAAAGGTGCGCGCACCGGCCACACCGTCGATGTTCAGCTCCTGGCTGCGCTGGAAGGAGCGCACCAGTTCTTTCAGGCCCGCGTCATAGGTCAGGGGGTCCGCTGCGATAGCTGTCAGGCCGGTCGCCTGGCGCAGGCGCTCGCGCAACCACTTCACATCGGCATTACGGTCACCGGGATGCAGCGAAGCGCTGCCGTTGGGTGGCGGTTTCCACAACAGGCGGTATTCACCAAACCAGTGCTGCTTGAGCTCGGCTATCGGCACCTCGAGTTGACGGCCATCGATCTCCACGCGGGCCCGGGACCCCAGCACTTCGCTAAGCAATACCGGCACGCGCCGGCCTTCGGCACCGACCAGCAATATCAGGGCCGGCCGGTCAAAACGTTCCAGTACCACCCAGCTGCCACCACCTTGCAGGCAGCGCAGTCCGAACCCGGGTGCCTGCGCACAGGCCTGCTCATCGGTGATCGCATCCGAGCGCACGCCCCACAGGCCGAACAGGGACTTCCAGGCACGCGCCGCCACATTCGGACCGGCCTGTGCCAGCGCCAGGCGCAGGTCGACTGGCGGCAGGCTAATGTTACCAGGCGCTTCCGGGGTAATGGTCAGCATATCCCTGGGCACAGCGGGTTCTTCCGGCACCACCGCTACCGGCGGCGGCACTGCTCCGGTGTCCGGTATTTTCGGCAACTCCACCGCTTTCATCGCCAGCTGTGTGGCACCGGGCTGTGCCGCGGGCAACAGGAAATAAGCCGCACCGCTGCCAATGGCAACCAGCACTGCAGCCGCCGCCAGCCAACGCCAGCCGGCGGAACGCGGTGCATCCAGCCCCTCTTCGGGCAAGACCTCGCGCGCGGCACGCTGCACGATCATCGCATCGACCTTGCGCTTGCCCTCCACAAAGGCCCCCAGCATGGCGCGGTCACTGAGCACATTGATCAGGCGTGGCACACCACCCGACAGGCGGTGCAGCAAATCGATGGCCGTGTCGCTGAAAATGGTTTCGCTGCTACCGCACACCTGCAGGCGATGCCGTATATAGGCCGCCGTCTCAGCGCGGTTGATGGGTTCAAGGTGGTAACGCGCGGTGATACGCTGCGACAGCTGGCGCAGGTCGTCACGCGCCAGCAGTTCACGCAACTCCGGCTGGCCGATCAGGATGATCTGCAACAACTTCTCGCGGGTGGTTTCAAGGTTGGTGAGCAGGCGCACCTGCTCCAGCGCTTCCGCGCTGAGATTCTGTGCCTCGTCGAGCATCAGCACCGTGCGCCGGCCTTTCGCATGGGTATCCAGCAGGTAGGCATTGAGCACATCGATCAGCGACTTGATGCTGGTGGTATCGCGCGCATACTGGATGCACAGTTCGTCGCACAGGCTGGCCAGCAGTTCCAGCGCCGTGACACGCGGGTTGAGGATCAGCGCCACATCGACGTGATCCGGCAACTGTTCCAGCAGGCAGCGGCAAATGGTGGTCTTGCCGGTACCCACCTCCCCGGTAAGCTGGACAAAACCACCGCCTTCCCCCACGCCATACAGCAGATGAGCCAGCGCTTCACGGTGCTGCTGGCTCATATACAGAAAGCGTGGATCGGGCGCGATCGAGAAGGGCCGTTCTGTCAGTCCGAAGTGTTTCTCATACATGGTCTTATGGGCCGCAACCGGCAATGCCCGTATTATGCCCATTCTACCCGCCGGCGTCCTCACGGCGCCCCATTATTCGCCGGCATGACGTCGGTATGCTTAATCCGGGACAGGCGCCCGAAACTTTTACTAAACTATAATATTTACAATAAGTTATGGGGATTCTGGATGATGGCGAGCTGCTACATCTGTTGGTTTTCTTTACATTACGCCTGCAGGGAATAAAAATTATTCAGGAAGCATCTTATATTTCAGACAATTAACATCTGTGGCACGCTGTTTGCTCGGATTCATACACAACCAAGAAAATTCGGAACTGCGCAATGAATGCAAAAGTAGAAAAACAGATCAACGGCCTGTCTGTCAGTGCAAAACCGATTTACAAAGAAGGCGTGTTACCCGCCTACTGGACCTGCGCCATCAACGAACGCATTATCGGTAAAACCTTCAGCTCCGCCAGCGAGGCATTCAGCTTCGTCAGGAACATCAAACGCCAACGACACTGAAGGCGTCGCTGATTACCTGTTTCAGTTCGTTGAGCCGGCCATGAAAGAAATGTCCGGCGCCTTCCAGCAGCACCAGTCGCGGTGCATGTATGCGCCTGCCTGCCCACGCCTGTATCAGGTCGGCCGGGACGATATCATCGGCATCGCCCTGCACCAGCAGCCAGTGCACCCCGGGAAGTTCCAGGTTGTCATCGGGAAAATAGTTAACCGCCGGCGCCACTGTCACCAGCCATTGCGGCGTGCGCTGTTGCGCACCTTGCAGGGCAACAAAGCCACCGAAAGAAAACCCCGCCAGCCATAACGGCAGCCCCGGCCAGTGCTGCTGCGCCCAGTCGATGACGGCAAGCAGGTCATCGAGTTCACCGCGACCCTCATCGTATTCACCCTCGCTGTCACCGACACCGCGAAAATTGAAACGTACGCTGACCGCACCCAGCCCGGTGAAAGTTTTTGCCAGTTGATGAACCACCTTGTTGTTGAGCGCACCGCCGTGCAGCGGGTGGGGATGACAGGTGACGGCAACGGCTGACGGCGCCCGGTCAGGCATATCCACCAGTAACTGCAGGGCGCCGGCCGGGCCGGGGATGGTTCGGTTTTTCACGACAGTGACTTGCCCGGCAGGAACAGGGTCAGCAGGATTCTCCGCTGGAACCGCGCGAACCGCGCCGGCGCTCGATACCGGGCGAGTGCAGCGTCAGGTCCAGCCGGTACCAGCCATCGAGGTCGACACTCTGGCGCCTGCCATTGATATTTTCCAGCATGATACGGCTCTGCTGCCGCCCCTCGTGCAACACCACGCGCACCTGCTGCAACTGGCCGACGATATCGGTGTACCAGTATCCGGGTATAGGTTGATGTACCAGCATTTTGGGTCTCTTGAGTTTATCGTCCAGTAGATTCACGTTGCCACCCGCTTCCCTAACCGCACTTGGACTCGCCGCAATTGAGGCAGGTCAGGCAACCATCCATCTGCACCGCGGCCTTGGTATTGCATTTGATGCACAGCTGGGCGCCTTCCGGAAACTCACCGGAGGATTCTTCCGACTTGCCGCCCTGTACCGCGCTTTCGTACTGAGCGCGTTTTTCCGCCACCAGTTTTTTCTGGTGTTCGTCGAGACCGTCATCCTGCAACATGCCGATCATGCGCAGGTGGCACTCGATGGCATCGCCGATCTCGGCCACCAGCGACGGCATGTAGCGACCGCCTTTCTTGAAGTAACCGCCACGCGGGTCGAACACCGAACGCAGCTCTTCTACCAGGAAGGTCACGTCGCCACCCTTGCGGAACACCGCGGAGATGATCCGTGTCAGCGCCACGATCCACTGGAAGTGGTCCATGTTTTTCGAGTTGATGAAAATCTCGAACGGGCGCCGCAGCTCGTGTTTGGTCCCCGGGTTCAGCACCACGTCATTGATGGTGATGTACAGTGCGTGCTCGGACAGCGGGGTTTTGACCTTGTAGGTCGAACCCAGCAGCATCTCCGGACGTTTCAGTTTTTCATGCAGGTGGACAATGTTGTCTTCTTCCTTGACCTCGGCCGGCGCTGCAGCTGCCTGCTCCGGCTCGTCGTCCTTCAGTACCTCGTAGCCTACAATTTTCTGGTCGATTTTCTTTACCATGTTGCTCTCCTCTGACACCCGTTCCGGCACCAGTCAGAATTTTCCGTAGTAACCTTCTTTCAGGGCGTCGTACAGGTTGGCCGCGCTGTGCGTCTCGCCGTCGTACTCGACTTCATCGTTGCCCTTCAATTGCATGACACTGCCGTCCTCCAGGGTGAACTGGTAGACCGTGTTCTCCAGATCCTGTTCCTTCACCAGTACCCCCTGGAAAGCCTCGGGGTTGAAGCGAAAGGTGGTGCAGCCTTTCAGGCCCTGCTGGTAGGCATACAGGTAAATGTCCTTGAAATCCTCGAAGGGATAATCGGTCGGCACATTGGCGGTCTTGGAAATCGAGGAGTCCACCCACTTCTGTGCCGCCGCCTGGATATCCACGTGCGCCTTCGGATTGATGTCGTCGGCTGAAATAAAGTAATCCGGCAGCTGGCTGGCCGCGTCTTCGGTGTACGGCACCGCCTCGGGATTGACCAGGGAGCGGTAGGCCAGCAGCTCGAAGGAATACACGTCGACCTTTTCCTTGGTCTTGCGCCCTTCACGAATCACGTTACGCGAATAGTGGTGCGCAAAGCTGGGCTCGATGCCGTTACTGGCGTTATTCGCCAGCGACAGTGAAATGGTGCCGGTCGGCGCAATGGAGGAATGGTGCGTGAAACGCGCGCCGGTCTCCGCCAGCTGTTCGACCAGCTCGGGCGCCACGGCGCCGACTTTCTGCATGTAGCGGCTGTAACGCGCATGCAGTACCTTGCCCTTGATGCTGTCACCGACCTGGTAACCGTCGCGCTTCATCTCCGGACGCTTGCGCAGCATTTCAGCGGTGACCTCGAAGGTTTCTTCCAGCATGGGTGCCGGGCCTTTTTCCTTCGCCAGGTCCAGCGCCACGCGCCAGCCGGTGAGCGCCAGCTCCTGGCTGACCTTTTCCGTAAAGGTGACGGAATCAGGCTCGCCGTATTTCATGCGCAGCATGGTCAGCGTGGAACCCAGGCCGAGGAAACCCATGCCGTGGCGGCGCTTGCTCATGATCTCATCGCGCTGCTGCTGCAGCGGCAGGCCGTTGATCTCCACCACGTTGTCCAGCATGCGGGTGAAAATCGCCACCACCTTGCTGAACTCGTCCCAGTCAAAACTTGCATTCTCGGTGAACGGGTCGCGCACGAAACGGGTCAGGTTGACCGAACCCAGCAGGCAGGAGCCGTAGGGCGGCAGCGGCTGCTCGCCACAATTGTGCGCGTGCAAGCCATTGGCATCAAAAGTATTTATACCCGGCACCTGCACATCGAACACATCTTCCACACCATCAGCTTCAACGCTGACGACCCGGGCGACGAAGCGTTCACGGTTCAGCTTGCGTTGATAGGTGGAAAGAAGCTGCTGCAGGCGCGCAGCTTTACTGGCGTCGGCAAACCCTACCAGTGACCGGAAAGACAACAGGTTCTCACCACTGATCACCAGTTCATGCTGAGCCCTGGTCGCGTAATGGCCACGACCGCCCTTGCCGTCCGGTAATTCGGCGCTACCGGCTGACCTGCGGTCACGATACAGCTTCGAGGCGATACCAAGCCGCAGCAACATACGCTGGACAGCTTCAAGCAGTTCCGCATCGGACTGCGCCAGGCGCACACTGACACCCTTGGCCTGACTGCCCTGTACCGAACCGTCGGCATCAAACAACCCGCGCAGGAAGCCCCGGTAACAAACGCTTGAAGTCCGCTCCAAATCCGGAGTCACCGTCTTGTGGCCGGGGCGCATGCCAACATCTTCGGCCAGTTTTTTGAGCGCTGCCAGCGACAGGCGGAATTCATTACGGCCCCGCACCTGACTCCAGCCTTTGAAATCCGCCCGGTGCGGTAATGCGAGCGCAGCCTGCAACGCCGACTCCATGACGGCCTGGACACCTGAGGATAAAACCGCATCCGGCCCGTTGGCAACAGCAGCGGGCTGCCACACAGACAGGACAGCCTTGTCTGATTTTAGCGTGCCGTCACCGACCAGCAGACCCAGCAGATAGCCCTGCTCGTGTGTGTAATCACCCGACCATTCAACCTGAGTCCTGTGGTCGTTCAGCAACACCCTGTCGCCGGCGCGCAATTCAGCAGCTTCACACCATTCTGACTCTGTGCTGTAACGGGTAAAGTGACTGACGCGGCGCACGCGATGGTCGGCCGTCAGTCGCAGGCTATAGCCTTCGGCCGTCTGCAGGCGATAGACCGGCTTCCTTGCGGTTCGGAAGAAACCTTCCGCACCACTATCGTGTGGCTTGCCGTCGATGAGGGCCGTAAACGGCTTGCCCAGCAAATCAGCGACCCGTGCCGGCCCGCGTTGTGTCTGCACCCAGGTATCGGCAGTTACGCATGGATTGGTGGCGCGCACGTCTTCCGTGAACCAGTTGTTGTTCATCTCATTGACCTTGTCGATGAGGATGAATCCCGGCTCGGCAAAGTCATAGGTAGACGTCATGATCATGTCCCACAGGTGGTGTGCCTTGATGGTGCGGTACACCTTGCAGGCCACCAGCCCGGCCTCGTTGGCCAGGTAACCGTTACGGGTCGGCCAGTCGCGCCAGATCACCTGTTCGGGATCGTTGATATCCAGGCCCTGCTCTTCAATTTCCTGCTCATTGAGCGGGAAGGCCAGTTTCCAGTCGCCATCACTCTGCACCGCTTCCATGAACTCCTGGGTGATCAGCAGCGACAGGTTGAACTGGCGCAGGCGGCCGTCCTCGCGCTTGGCACGGATAAAGTCCATGACATCGGGGTGGCCGACGTCGAAGGTCGCCATCTGCGCGCCGCGCCGACCACCGGCCGACGACACGGTGAAACACATCTTGTCGTAGATGTCCATGAACGACAGCGGGCCCGAGGTATAGGCGCCGGCGCCGGACACGTAGGCACCCTTCGGGCGCAGGGTGGAGAATTCATAACCGATGCCGCAGCCGGCTTTCAGCGTCAGGCCCGCCTCATGCACGCGCTCCAGGATGTTGTCCATGGAATCGCGGATAGTGCCGGACACGGTGCAGTTGATAGTCGAAGTGGCGGGCTTGTGCTCCAGCGCGCCGGCATTGGAGGTAATACGGCCGGCGGGAATCGCGCCGTGGCGCAGCGCCCAGAGGAACTGCTCCTGCCAGTATTCCTGCTTCTCGGGGGTTGCTTCCACTTCGGCCAGCGCCTGTGCCACGCGTCGGTAGGTACCATCGATAGAGTCATCGACCGCGACACCATCCTTGCGCTTTAACCGGTACTTTGTGTCCCAGATATCCAGTGACGCATCCTGCAGGGGGATATCGGACACACCGGTCGAAACAGATTTCAGCTGGACTGATTTCATTGCGACTTCTGACTCCTCGAAAATAATGTAATTTTGCGGTTACTGCCGGTTTTACGGGTCAGCCCCGATATCTGGGGCCTGGCGTTCAGCGCAACCACAAGATGTTGTGTGAACGGGCAACAAGATTAGAGCCCGACAAGTCATCTGTCAAGCCGCTGTACAGCCTCGATCACTATTTATATTATAGTTTATTTTCAGCGGGTTATAGAGCTATTGCAGCCACGGACACAGGTCTGTGCCTGTATATACCGGGGAAATATTGTCGAACAGCAAAACACTATATATTGTGGTACTGATATACAAAGAATATACCGCGAATCACCCTCGAAAATCGTCAAAATGACGGGAATGTGCCGAAGGTTACAGCACGACTTCTTTTATCAGGTGGTCAGACGCCGGTAAATATCCGACACTTTCAGCGGTAATTTGCGCACTTCATCGATGACCGCGTAGTTCACTGCGCCATACATGTGCGGCAAATAATCCTTCGCCTCGTTATCAATAGTAATGCAGAACGGGTGGATACCGCTGCGCCGGGCCTCGATGAGTGCCATGCGCGTATCCTCGATACCGTAGGCGCCGCGGTAGGTGTCGTAATCGTCGGGTTTGCCGTCAGACAGCGTAATCAGCAGCTTGGTGCGGGCCTCGACCTCGCTGAGCAATTGCGTGAGATGACGGATGGTCACACCCATGC
>DRNU01000103.1 GCA_011374975.1 Gammaproteobacteria bacterium
TCAGGCCCTTGCCCGGGCTGAGAACAAAGGGCACCGCCGGCTCAAGCTTGCGCCACTCGGCACCGGCGAAATCAGCCTTTTCGCTGATCCGGATCTGGTTCGCGGCAGCGGAGACTTTCACCGAGACCAGTACCTGGCCGCCCACAGCGCTGTCGGCGCGCACATTGACCCGCTCAATGTCGAGCCCGGAAGACGGCTTCGCGTCGCCTGCGGCGGCAGCGGCATTACACACCGGCCCACCACCGCCGGTCGCGATGCGCATTTCCACGATGCGGCTCTGGCGCAGTGGCTCCAGCAACTGTTTGCGGCCCTGGTAACCTGAGCGGGACACGGTGGCCAGCAATGCCACCGGTATCTGCCCCAGCTCGTCGAAACGCACCACACCGTTCCGGTCGGTACGCAACGCGCCAAACTGGTCCGGCCGGGCCGTGGTGCCCAGGCACACCGCCGCCGCGTTTATCGCCTTGCCGGTCTGCTTGTCGAAGACATGAACTTCCAGCCAGTGCTGACCGCCGGAAAAAGCCGCGGCAGCGCTCGAGAGTACCGCCAGGGCCACACTGAGCAACAGGCCCGGCCGGGAAATAATCTGTGAGGTTTTCATCGGTTCTATCCCCTTTACTTATTATAGTTCCGCCAGTTTATCGTCGCCCCGGGCACAGGTACAGCCCCGCTGCGCTCATCCGCCGTCATCATCGTCAAGCCACGGAAAACCCTCAGCAAATTTCTGAATCCATTCGTGCGCTGCCTGCTCCCAGTCAAGTTGCCGCCCCTCGTTTGCGTATATTTCCGCCCGGTACTGCTGGATATGGCAAATCTGCTCCACCATGCGTACCCGGAACAGGTCATCCACATCCTGGAACGCCACACCGATTCTGAAAGCCTCGCCAGCCGGGCGGCACCAGGCCACCAGCGCACTGGCCTCGAACACCGGCCGCACGTGGGAAATACGCACGGTAATCAGGATCCCGGGACGCAGTTCATGCGCGGAGCAAAATGAGAGCCCGCCCGGGCTGATATTGTTCAGGTGCTCCTGGTTGATCGCCGCATTGTGTGCAACTACCTGATATTCAATGGGTATATCTGATGGATGTCGTATGAAACTGCGCATATCCGGTCACTGCCCTGCCACATTCGGCATTTCCCGCCTTCTCCAAGTGTAGCTGCTTCCCGGCGTCGCGAAATATGTCTACTGGTTCAGCTTTTTACACCGCGGCACGCCCTGATGCTCAATAAACAGCGCCTGCTGACGTTATCATCCATGGGACAAAGTATTACCAGTTATGGGATTTCGCAAAAAACAACCTGTCAGGCGGCCGGATGCACCACGCCCCGTCGCCCGGGGACATGCCGCAAAACTCCAGCGGCGTGCCAGCGATCTTGCGGAATCCATTGAAGAAAAAAATGAAACTGGCATCTCGGCCCGGCTGCGCCGATTTCAGCGCCACCAGGTCGAGCGGCAAATGGCGGGGCTGCGCAGCGAAGCGGTGCAGGCACGGCGCCTGGCCGAGCATATTGAAAACCTGTCGCGGGATGCAGCGGCACAGCAACGGAAACGGAAACCAGTCATGACGACAGACACGAATATTGTTGATCCCGGGCATGCCCAGCGCCTGAAGCGCCGGGCTGACGACAGGCCTGCGCCGGGCGGCAGTCAGATGAGCTTCAATCCCCTGCATCCTTCCATGGAGCTACCCCCGGAGCAACTTATCCGGTTGCTGGGCATGGAGAGCAAGAAAACCCGCAAAGTGCGAAAAAGCCGCAAGGCAGCCGCCCCGGCCCCGGCAAAAAAGGCACAGCACCAGGCCAAACCTCAACAGGCGCCGGAACCGGCACCGGCAGCACCGGAACCGGCGGCTACACCGCGCAAGGAATCGCATCGTAAACGCAGCCGCCAGCACGAAGATTTGCAGCCGTCCGTGTTCGACGACAAACGCCGTAACCTGCTGATACCGGCACTGGTGGTCGGCGTAGTTGCCGGCATCGCAGTATCCGCCTACCTGCTCTGGTCCCAACCGGTACCGGTTGCAGAACAGAAGCCGGTCACCGCCAGCACTGCGCCGGCACAGAAACAGAAATCGCAAACAGCATCACAGCCGTTAAACCGCAAGCCGGCGGCAAAACCCGCCGCCAGCACCCCGGCGCCAGCCATGAACATCCAGCAACAGGCGCAGTGGCAAGCCGCTATCGAGAAGGAAAAACAGCGTCTGCAGGCCGATGCCGAACAGCGCCTGGCAAAACGTATCCGGCAACTGGAAGCCGCGGCTGCGGCAGCACCCGAGCCGGAAAGTACCGTATTGCCGGCGGAAAACACGCAGACCCGGCCGACAGACTACGAACCGGCAACATCAATTCAGTCCCTGCCCAGTGCCTCGTTCGAAAGGCTGCTGGATAAACCGTTTACCACGATCGATACACCGGCCGCACAGGAACCTGAGTCCGTCGACCTGCCGGCAGAGACAGA
>DRNU01000104.1 GCA_011374975.1 Gammaproteobacteria bacterium
ACGCGCAGGAAGGCGCGGTCGTCGTCTTCGTTGACCAGCAGGCGCAGGTAGGCCAGCAGGTCCTTGACTTCGCGGTATTCGAAGAACGAGGTGCCGCCGCTCAAATGGTAGGCGATGCTGTGTTCGCGCAGGACTTTTTCAAAACCGCGCGACTGGTGGTTGCCGCGGTACAGGATAGCGTAGTCACCGTGTTTACCGCGATGGGTGAACTGGTGGTGGAGGATTTCGGAGACCACGCGTTCGGCCTCGTGGTCGCCATCCCGGCAGCCCATGATTTTCAGCGGGCTGCCGTAACCCAGTTCGCTCCACAGGCGCTTTTCGTAGACGTGCGGGTTGTTGGCGATCAGGCTATTGGCGCATTTCAGGATGCAGCCGGCGGAACGGTAGTTCTGCTCCAGCTTGACGACCTTCAGGCGCGGGAAGTCATCCTGCAGACGGTGCAGGTTTTCCGGGTTGGCGCCGCGCCAGGCATAGATTGACTGGTCATCATCGCCCACGGCCGTGAACGGCGTGGTCCTGCCCACCAGCAGTTGCACCAGTGAGTATTGCGCCGCGTTGGTGTCCTGGTATTCGTCCACCAGCAGGTGACGGACCCGGTTTTGCCAGTGCTCGCGCACCGAGGCGTGTTCCTGCAGCGCCAGTACCGGTTGCAGGATCAGGTCGTCGAAATCCAGTGCGTTGTAGGCTTTCAGGCTGCGCTGGTATTCGGCGTACAGCAGCGCGGCGGCGGTCTCGAACTCGCTCTCGGCCTGTTTGACGGCGTCGATCGGCAGCACCAGTTCGTTTTTCCAGCTGGAGATGCGATTGCGCAGGGCGTCGGAGGCGAATGCGCTGCCACCCTTGCGTAACAGTTCGTCGATCAGGTGCAGGCTGTCCTGGCTGTCGAAGATCGAGAAGCCGGGCTTGTAGCCCAGTGTTTCGGCCTCGCGCCGCAGCATGCGCATGCCCAGGGTGTGAAAGGTTGAAATCAGCAGGCCCTTGCCGGCGTCTTTCGGCAGGGTTTTCATGACGCGTTCGCGCATCTCCCGCGCGGCCTTGTTGGTGAAGGTTACCGCAATAATGTTTTTTGCCGGGATGCTGCGCTGGCTGATGAGGTAGGCAATTTTTTCCGTGATGACACGTGTCTTGCCACTGCCGGCGCCGGCCAGTACCAGTAACGGGCAGTCGACTTCGCGCACGGCAGCGCGCTGCTGGGGGTTGAGGTCGGCCACGAATTCAGTAACAGGCGGGGGTACAACGGTGCATGGCTGGCATTGTAACCGGCATTGGTATCACGTGACAGGGGCACGGCATGTGTTGATGCCTGGGTCCGTGGGAGCGGCTGGAATGTTGCTCCCACAGGATTTTTTCCTGGCTCAGGGTGTGGGGCGCCGGTCCAGTTGCCGGTAGTTGATGGCCTCGCCAAGGTGGGCGGTCTCTATCCCCGTGCAACCGGCAAGGTCAGCGATGGTGCGCGCTACCTTTAATATGCGGTGGTAGGCGCGTGCCGACAGGTTCAGTTTTTCCATCGCCTGTAATAACAGGTCACGGTCGCCCGGGGCCAGTGCGCAGGCAGCATCGCGTTGCTGCGGGTCCAGCCGGCTGTTGAGTGTGCCACAGCGTTGTAGTTGCCTGTCGCGCGCCGCAATGACGCGCCGGCGTACCACGGCACTGGATTCGCCACAGGGGGCATCGAGTTCCTTGCCGGGCAGGCGGGGTACCTCGACGTGCATGTCGATACGGTCCATCAGCGGCCCGGAAATTTTCCCGCGGTAGCGCTGTACCTGTTCGCGGCTGCACTGGCAGCGCCCGTCCGGGTCGCCCAGGTAGCCGCAGCTGCACGGGTTCATGGCGGCAATCAGCTGGAAGCGGGCCGGGAACTCGACCTGCGCGGTGGCGCGGGAGACGGTGACCGTGCCGGTTTCGAGCGGTTCACGCAGGACTTCCAGTACGTGGCGTTTGAACTCCGGTAGTTCGTCGAGGAACAGTACACCGTTATGTGCCAGGGATATTTCACCGGGCCGGGGGCTGGAGCCACCGCCCACCAGTGCGGCGGCGGATGCGGTGTGGTGCGGGGTGCGGAAAGGCCGGCAGCGCCAGCGGCCGGGGTCGATGCCGCCCGGACCGATAGAGGCGAGCGCGGCGGTTTCCAGCGCCGCCTGTGGATCGAGATCCGGCAACAGGCCGGGCAGGCGGCTGGCGAGCAGTGTCTTGCCGGTGCCGGGTGGCCCCACCAGTAGCAGGTTGTGACCGCCTGCGGCACAGATTTCCAGCGCCCGGCGGGCCTGTCGTTGACCGCGCACATCGCACAGATCACGCGCGCTTTCCGATCGGGTCTCGGCGACCGGTTCAGGGTGTGTCAGGGTGTGCAGGCCGCGCAGGTGTTCGCAGACTTCCAGCAGGTGGCCTGCATCCAGTACGGCAGCCGGGTCGGCAAGGGCGGCTTCGGCGCCATTTTCAGTGGCGCATATCAGCTGGCGTTGTTGTTGTGCGATAGCAAGCGCCGCGGGCAACAGGCCGCGCACCGGTCGCAGTGCACCGCCGAGCGCCAGTTCGGCAACGAATTCGTAGTGCTGCAAACAGTCTTCCGGCAGCTGACCGGAGGCGACCAGCACGCCGAGGGCGATGGCGAGGTCGTAGCGGCCGCCCTGCTTGGGCAGGTCGGCGGGGGCGAGGTTGATAGTGATGCGCCGTGCGGGGAATTCAAAACCGCTATGTTGCAAGGCGCTGCGCACCCGGTCCTTGCTTTCGCGCACCGCGGTTTCCGGCATGCCGACGATGGAGAGTGACGGCAGGCCATTGGCGAGGTGGACTTCAACAGTAATTAACGGCGCCTGAACGCCCGCCTGGGCGCGGCTGTATGCGACAGCTAAAGACATGGTTTCCATCCTTGGAAAGCGTTGGGTTCAGTACTACCGTCATCCCGGCGCAGGCCGGGATCCAGGCTGCGCCGGGATGACGTATAGCGAAATCAGTCTTTCAGCAGCCGTGCTTCCAGCTCAGCTACCTGTTTCTCCAGTTGCTCCAGTTTGGCGCGCGAGCGTGCCAGTACTTTGCTCTGCACGTCGAATTCCTCGCGTGTCACCAGGTCCATTTTGTCGAATACGACCCGGGTGGCGGCGCGCAGGTTTTTTTCCAGGTCGACCTGCGCGGCTTTGGCTGCCGGTGGCATGGCGCCGCTGAGGCGACGGGCGATGTCATCAAGAAATTTTGGATCAAGCATCCCGTAACCATAGCGAAGCGCCGGGTTGGCGTCCAGACGGGCGGCCGGGCGCACCACAACCGTGCACAAAAACGGTGCGCACTGAAATAAATCACCAATTTGGTGCGCATGCGGCCTGACATATTGGCCGGAAATTATATAACCTGTTGAATATAAATGATTTAAGTGGCTGGCACAGGAACTGCAAAAGCATTGCATACGCCCATTGCGATGGAAGAAAAGTCCGGGGCCAAAGATTGTTAACAAACAACATTTATTATTTTCGGAAACAGGAGTCACAACCCAATGAAATTATCCAGGACACTTATTGCCTCAGCGTTGCTTGTCAGCGCAGGCGTTGCACAGGCTGAACTGAGCGCAAATATCGCGACTGTCAGTAATTACCTGTTCCGCGGTCTCACCCAGACCGACGACGGTGCTGCTATCCAGGGTGGTGTCGATTACAGCCATGAGTCCGGCCTGTACGTGGGCACCTGGATGTCCAATGTCGATTTCGGCGGCAAGGAAGATGCGGAAGTTGATCTGTATGCCGGTTTCGGTAACGACATCGGCGACTCCGGTATCAGCTATGATGTCGGCACGATCTACTACTGGTACCCGGGTGCCGGCGGTGACAACCAGGGCGGTGACCTCGACTATGCAGAACTGTACCTCGGCCTGAGCTGGGAATGGCTGACCGGCAGTGTTGCCTACACCTACTGGGGCGAAGTCGCGAGCCAGAACTCACCGCGTGCGTTCGACAGCGGCGACATCTACTACAAACTGGACGTCGCGCCTGACTGGGAATACGAAGGCTTTACGCCTTCCGCATTCATCGGCTCCTACAACTTTGATGCTGATGGCTCCGGCGCCAACACCGACCTCAATTACACCCACTGGGGTATCAGTGTCAGCAAGGACGCCGGTGATTTCGGTTCTGTCAGCGTGAACTATGAGCAGGTGGACGACGTCAACGACCTGGTCGGCGACGACAACCCCAACTTCTGGATCGGCTGGGCGAAAGATTTCTAAGCCGTTTTTATTCGCAAACTAATGAACAGGCCCGCTCGCAAGAGCGGGCCCAACCTGGGAGAGACCCCCTGATGAAGCTAATAAGTGCAATCATCAAGCCCTTCAAACTCGACGACGTGCGTGAGTCGTTGTCCGAGATTGGTGTACAGGGCATCACGGTCACTGAAGTGAAAGGATTCGGACGTCAGAAAGGCCACACAGAGTTATACCGCGGTGCGGAATATGTGGTGGACTTCCTGCCCAAGGTCAAACTTGAGGTTGCCGTCAAGGCCGACCTGACCGAGCAGGTGATCGAGGCGATTTCAAAAGCCGCCAATACCGGCAAGATCGGTGACGGCAAGATTTTCGTTTATCCGTTAGAGCAGGCTGTCCGTATCCGTACCGGTGAAACCGGGCCTGACGCTCTGTAATCCATCCAGTGAGCAACCAACCACGTTGCGGAGGATCAAAAAGTGGATGCATCAATAATTGAAGTTAAATACGCAATGGATACGTTTTATTTTCTCGTATCCGGCGCGCTTGTCATGTGGATGGCAGCCGGTTTCGCAATGCTCGAAGCCGGTCTTGTCCGTTCCAAGAACACGGCCGAGATTCTGACCAAGAATGTCGCCCTGTTCGCCATCGCCTCGATCATGTACATGCTGGTCGGTTACGGCATCATGTACCCGGGCGATGATATGGTAAATGCCTGGTGGCCCGGCCTGCATGGTTTCCTGACCAGCGGTGACAATACCGCCGAGGCGGTTATCGCCAGTAACGGTGATACCTACTATTCCAACCTGTCGGATTTCTTCTTCCAGGTTGTGTTTGTCGCTACCGCCATGTCGATTGTCTCGGGCGCGGTTGCCGAGCGCATGAAGCTGTGGGCCTTCCTGGTCTTCGCCGTGGTCATGACCGGCTTCATCTACCCGATCCAGGGTTTCTGGAACTGGGGTGGCGGTCTGCTGACCAGTGAAGACTTCGGTATCGGTTATGTCGACTTTGCCGGTTCCGGCACGGTTCACCTGTGTGGTGCGGTTGCCGCGCTGGCCGGTGTGCTGCTGCTTGGCGCACGTAAAGGCAAGTACGGGGCGAATGGCGAAATCCATCCGATCCCGGGTGCCAATATGCCGCTGGCGACACTGGGTACTTTCATCCTGTGGCTGGGCTGGTTCGGTTTCAATGGCGGTTCCGAGCTGAAACTGTCCGATGTCGGTGAAGCCAACGCGGTGGCGCTGGTGTTCGTCAACACCAACATGGCTGCTGCCGGTGGTGTGGTTGCCGCGGCACTGACTGCACGTGCGCTGTTCGGCAAGACTGACCTGTCCATGACACTCAACGGCGCCCTGGCCGGGCTGGTAGCCATTACCGCCCAGCCGCTGGACCCGAGCCCGATGCTGGCGACACTGATCGGTATTATCGGTGGTGTGCTGGTGGTGTTCTCGATCCTGGCCCTGGACAAGATCAAGATCGACGATCCGGTCGGTGCTATCTCCGTGCACGGCGTGGTCGGCATGTGGGGTATCCTCGCGGTGGTTCTGTCCGCCGGCGAAGACGGCGCAACACTGGGTGGTCAGTTGACCGGTATTGCCGCGATCTTCAGCTGGACCTTTGTCGCGAGCTTCATTACCTGGATGGTAATCAAGAGCGTGGTGGGTATCCGTGTCAGCGAAGAGGAAGAGTTCGAAGGTGTGGACATCTCCGAATGCGGAATGGAGGCTTACCCCGAGTTTACAGGATCTCGCGGTTCCGGCCTTTGATTGATGCCCGGCGGGGACAGGGTTAAACCTGTCCCCGACAGGGTAGTTGTTACGACGGGCGCCCGGGCGCCCGTTTTTTTATCTGTCATAATGTAGTCATGGCCCTGTTTGAAGTCTCCCGGTTGTCGGCACCCGGACTCAGCGATATCTCCTTTTCCCTGGCGGCGGGTGAACTGGTCTGCCTGTCCGGCCCCAGCGGTTCCGGCAAGACCTTATTAATGCGGGCTCTGGCAGACCTTGATGCCAGCAGCGGGCAGGTGTGCCTGTCCGGTACCGAACGGCAGCAGATTGTACCCACGCAATGGCGCCGGCAGGTGGGGTTCCTGCCCGCGGAAAGCCGCTGGTGGGCGTCGCTGGTCGGCGACCATTTTACTGACCAGCAGGTGGCACTCGAACGCCTGGGTTTTGAGGAAGAGGTGCGTGAATGGCAGGTGGAACGCCTGTCCAGCGGTGAGCGGCAACGGCTGGCGCTGGCGCGCCTGCTGGCCAATCAACCGCTGGTGTTGCTGCTGGATGAGCCGACCGCCAACCTCGATCCGCTCAGTACGCAGAAGGTCGAACAGCTGGTGCTGGATTACCTGGCTGAAAATCAGGCTGCCTGCCTGTGGGTGACGCATGACAGTGCCCAGCGCGAGCGCATTGCCGCGCGCAGTCTGCAGCTGGTCGACGGCCGCCTGCACGAGGCGGTGCCGGCATGATTCAGCTGAGTAATTTCGATCTGTCCCTCGCGGCATTGCTGGTGCTGGCACTGGCCCTGAGTGCGCGGCGCATGTACCCGGGGCTGGCGGGCCAGTTAGTGGTCGCGGCGTTGCGTACTGTTATCCAGCTGACCCTGATCGGCCTGGTGCTGAAGGCGTTGTTCGCCAATGCCGGGTTGCTGTGGGTGGCATTGCTGTCGCTGGTGATGCTGGGTATTGCCGGCCGGGAAGTGATGGCGCGCCAGCACCGGCGTTTTGTGGGCGCCTGGAGCTATGGCATCGGTGTCGTCTCGATGTTTGTTTCTTCTTTCACAGTTGCCCTGTTTGCGCTGATCGTGGTGGTGGGTAACGAACCCTGGTATCAGCCGCAATACGCCATTCCGCTGCTGGGCATGTTGCTCGGCAATACCATGAACGGCATCGCCCTGGCGCTGGACCGGCTTACCCAGTCCGCCTGGGAACAGCGCGGCGTGATCGAGGCGCGGCTGATGCTGGGGCACAGCACGCAGCAGGCCATGTCCGACATCCGCCAGCAGGTGTTCCGCAGTGGCCTGATACCGATCATCAATGCCATGGCGGCGGCCGGTGTGGTCAGCCTGCCGGGTATGATGACCGGCCAGATCCTGGCCGGTGCGGAGCCGGTGGAGGCGGTCAAATACCAGATCCTGATTATGTTCCTGATCACCGGCGGGGCGGGTTTCGGCACCATGGCGGCGGTGCACCTGGCGGTGCGGCGCCTGTTCGACGAGCGCCAGCGGTTGCGCCTGGATCGCCTGAAGCGTTCCAATTGACCCGTCATTACGAGCGCAGCGCGTGCCTATTTAGAAAAAAACTCCGGTTGAGCCAGCGCGCCCTGGTGAATGGCGGCGTTGTAATAACGCGTAGTAAACGGTTTCTGTTGCGCATCCTGCTCCCTGAAACGGCGCACATCCCGGTTGCCGGCCAGCGTGGCACTCCACCAGCCTGAGGGGTAACAGGGCTGCGGGAACATCAGGCTGACACTGTCCGCGAACCCGGCGGCACGCATGGCGTCGTGCATCGGCTGAATGATGCTGTCGTAGTGATACAGCGGTGATTCACTTTGCTGGACCAGCACGCCGGTATCGCCCAGTACACGGTGACAGTCGCGGTAGAATGCTTCCGTGAACAGGCCCTCGGCGGGGCCGATGGGGTCGGTGCTGTCAACGATAATGATGTCGACACTGCCAGCTGCCGCTTCCTTCATCCAGCGGATGCCGTCACCGAAATAGAATTCCGCGCGCGGATCGGTGTTGGACGCGCACAGTTCCGGGAAAAACCGTTCTGACAGGCGCGTTACGCGTTCGTCGATTTCTACCTGCAGGACATGTTCCACACCGGGGTGCTTCAGCACTTCACGCAAGGTGCCGCAGTCGCCGCCACCGATGATGACGGCACGGCGCGGGTCCGGGTGGCTGAACAGCGCCGGGTGGGACATCATTTCGTGGTACAGGAAATTGTCGCGGCTGGTGAGCATGACGAAGCCGTCGATCACCATCAGGTTGCCGAAACGGGTGGTTGAGTAGATTTCGATGCGCTGGTAGTCAGTCTGTTCGTCGTGCAGTTTTTCCTGTATTGCCAGTGAAAAGGCGGAGCCGCCTTCCTTGCAGGGTTCGGAGAACCAGTCGCTGTCTTTGAGTGTCATGCGCTTTATGGGGTCAGTTGAGCAGTATTCC
The DNA here is from genome assembly GCA_011374975.1 of Gammaproteobacteria bacterium. GTDB lineage: Bacteria > Pseudomonadota > Gammaproteobacteria > DSM-19610 > DSM-19610 > Thiogranum. The sequence goes on from DRNU01000104.1 coordinate 8,345, forward strand.
CCTATACTACCTGCCGTGAACGCAGCAATCGAGCGCAGCCGCGCAAGCTATAACCTCACCGGCTGGAGTGACGGTTATTTTGATATTAACGCACAGGGTAATCTCAGCCTGCAGCTGGACAGTGCCGGTAAAAAGTTCAGCGTCGATCTCTATGAGGTTGCTGACGAGATCCGCCGGACCGGGCTGAGCTGGCCGGTACTGTTGCGTTGCGGCGGAATCCTGGAACACCGCCTGCAGCGGTTGATTACCGCATTCGACCAGGCGCGTGAACAACATGCCTACCGCGGCGGTTATCGCGCGGCCTATCCCATTAAGGTCAATCAGCAGTTCAGCGTAGTGCAGCGCATCCTGCAACACGGCGGTGTACGCGTCGGCCTGGAAGCCGGCAGCAAGTCGGAACTGATGGCGGTACTGGGCCTGTCGCAGGCCGATGGCCTGATCATCTGCAACGGTTACAAGGACCGTGAATATATCCGCCTGGGGCTGATTGCGCGCAAACTCGGGCAACCGCTCTACCTGGTGATCGAAAAGCAGTCCGAGCTGGAGCTGATTATCCAGCAGGCGCGCGAGCTGGAAGTTCAGCCGCTGCTGGGCGTGCGGGTGCGACTGGCGTCTATCGGTGCCGGCAACTGGCAGAACACCGGTGGCAGCAAGTCAAAGTTCGGCCTGCACGCAGCGCAGGTGCTTGAACTGGTTGAACGCCTGCGTGGCGAGGGTTTGCTGGATCGTCTGCAACTGCTGCACTTTCACCTCGGCTCGCAACTTGCCGACCTGCGTGACATAAAAAACGGGGTGCGCGAAGCCGCACGTTTCTTTGCCGAGCTGCACGCGCTGGGCGTACCCATTGATGCGCTCGACGTCGGCGGTGGCCTGGGTGTGGATTACGAAGGCACGGCGTCGCACAGTTTTTGTTCCATGAACTACAGCCTTGAAGCCTATGCGGAGCAGGTGGTGAGCGGGATTTCAGGGGTATGCGAAGAACATGGATTGCCGCACCCGGAAATCATCACCGAGTCCGGGCGCGCCATGACGGCACACCATGCACTGCTGATCACCAACGTGATCGACACCGAGCAGGCGCCGGGTGCCGATGAGCCGGAACCGTTGCCGGACGTGGTGCCTGATACGCTGCGCGCCCTGGAGCAGGTGTATCGGCAACCGGCACATAGCCCCGTTGCCGATGTTTTCGACCAGGTGTCACGGGCGCTGGAAGATGTGCAGCAGGCCTACTGCAAGGGCTACCTGAGCCTGGCACAGCGTGCACAGGCCGAGCAGTATTATTTTGCCACCCTGCACCGTCTGCGCGATGCACTGGATGCGACGCACCCCGAACAACGTGAATTGTGCGATGAGCTCAATCGCAAACTGGCGGACACTTATTTCTGCAACCTGTCCATCTTCAAGTCATTGCCGGACGTGTGGGCTATCGATCAGATCTTCCCGATAATGCCCCTGCACCGGCTTGATGAAACACCTGTACGCCGTGCTGTTATCGCCGACCTGACCTGTGACTCGGATGGCCGGATAGATTTCTACGTTGACAGTAACGGTGTTGAAAACAGCCTGCCACTGCATGCGGTGAGCCCGGACCAGCCTTATCTGCTGGGTATATTCATGGTGGGCGCCTACCAGGAAATCCTCGGCGACATGCACAACCTGTTTGGCGATACCGATGCCATCGAGCTGGATGTGTATGAGGATGGTTCATACCGCCTGAGCCGGGCAGAGCACGGCGACAGGGTGGATGAATTGCTGAGCTGCGTACACTTCAAACCGGACCGGTTGCGTGCCGTCTATCGACAGCGTGTGCAGGCGGCAGACCTGTCTGCCGCGCAGGCCCGCCAGTTCCTTGCTGAACTTGAAGCAGGGCTGACCGGGTACAGTTACCACGAAGACTGATAAAAGATAGCGTACTAGTTTTTCAACCGGATAAGAATGGCATCAATGCCATTTTTCTTCAGCTCACTGCGTGCCTGGTTCAGCTCGCGCAGATTATCGTATGGCCCCACGCGTACCCGGTGCCAGGCCTGCTTGTTGTTGATGCTGACGGTCTGGATGCGGGTTTCCATGCCCAGCAGCGCGAGCCTGGCGCGTAACTGGTCGGCCTGTTTATGGCTGCGGAACGAGCCGGCCTGCAGCAGGTAGATGCCGGGTTTCTCGACCTGTTTCACGCCTTCGTGTGTCGGTGTGCCCCTGATCTCCTGCTCGGGCACGATGACTTCCATTTCCGGCAGCAGGTTATAGAAATCGAAGCGCGGTTTGGGTGGCGGGGCCGGCTTGCTGCGCGGTTTGCGCAGTTCACGACTGTCGTGCTCGGCCGGTTTTTCCAGCACGGTTTCCCTGTGCTGTGCGGCAGGCTGTTGCGGACGCATCTGCAGGAAGACCAGGAAGGCAACGAACAGGCCGACGATCAGGCCGATTGCCGCCCAGGCCCAGGCCGGCGGTCCTGACGGTTTGCGTTTGCGGCGGGTGCGTCTCCGGTAGTCAGTCGCCATGAATTACATGCTGTCCGGCGCAGAGACGCCCAGCAGCTGCAGGCCGTTGGCGAGTACCTGGCGGGTTGCCTGGATAAGATTGAGGCGTGCATTGCGCAGCGCATCATCGTCGACGAGGAACTGGTGAGCGTTGTAATAGGTGTGCAGCTCGTTGGCCAGGTCGCGCAGGTAGTGTGCGACAGCATGCGGTTCGTGATTGAGCGCGGCGGCCTCGACGATTTCCGGGTAGCGCGACAGGCTCACCATCAGGGCGTCTTCGTGCGACTCGCTGAGCCGGTCAAGATTTTGTTCACCGGCGGCCCTGTCCCATTGCATGCCCTTGTCCTGCATTTGCCGCATGACACTGGCGACGCGCGCGTGCGCGTACTGTATATAGTAGATCGGGTTGTCACTGGACTGTGACTTGGCGAGGTCCAGGTCGAAGTCCATATGCTGTTCGCATTTGCGCATCACGTAGAAGAAGCGTGCCGCGTCGTTACCGACTTCGTGGCGCAGTTCGCGCAGTGTGACGAATTCGCCGGAGCGTGTGGACATCGGTACTTTCTCGCCACCGCGGTACAGGATGGCGAACTGAACCAGCAGTACATCGAGTTTGTCGGCATTGTCGCCGAGCGCGGTCAGCGCCGCCTTGACGCGTGGCACGTAGCCGTGGTGATCCGCACCCCAGACATCGATAACGCGTTCATAGCCGCGCTCCAGCTTGTTCATGTGGTAGGCGATGTCAGAGGCGAAGTAGGTGGTCTGGCCGTTCTCGCGTACCACGACACGGTCCTTCTCGTCGCCGTAGTCGGTGGAGCGGAACCACAATGCACCCTTCTCCCGGTACAGGTGACCACTGTCCTGCAAGCGCTGGATGGCGCGTTCCACCGCGCCGCTTTCGGTCAGCGAACGTTCCGAGAACCATTCGTCGTAGTGCACGCCGAAACCTTCCAGGTCGTTGCGGATGTTCTCCAGGATGGAGTCGAGGCCCAGGTCAAAGGTCTCGCGGTAGTGTTCCTCGCCGAGCAGTTCGCGGCTGCGTTGAATCAGCGCATCGATGTGCAGTTCCTTGTCGCCGCCGTCCGGTTCGTCCGCGGGCACACCGTCGAACAGTTCGGCTGCGCTGTGGCGCAGCGCGTCACCGTGTTTGCGGTGCAGGCTGGCGCCGATGTCCCAGACATAGTCACCCTTGTAGCCGTTGGACGGGAACACCAGTTCTTCGCCGCACAGGTCGAGGTAGCGCAGGTAGACGCTGGTGGCGAGGATATCCATCTGCCGGCCGGCGTCATTGACGTAATATTCACGGTGCACTTTGTAGCCGACTGCGGCGAGCAGGTCGGCCACGGTTGCGCCGTAGGCTGCACCGCGCCCGTGGCCGACGTGCAGGGGCCCGGTGGGATTGGCGGAGACGAACTCGACCTGCACCGTTTTGCCCTGGCCGATATCGCTGCGGCCGTAGCTTTCTCCCTGTGCCAGGATCTGGGCCACGCCGCTGTGATAAGCACCGGGACTGAGATAAAAATTAATAAAGCCCGGGCCGGCGATTTCCACCTTGCTGACCTGGTCGGAGCCAGGCAGCGCCGCTACCAGTTTTTCGGCCAGGTCACGCGGCTTGCTGCGTGCCTGTTTGCACAGCACCATGGCGAGGTTACTGGCGAAGTCGCCGTGCTTGCGGTCGCGGGTGCGTTCCAGCTGGATTTCGGTCGCCATGTCTGCAGGCAGCACGCCCTCGGACTTCAGTGCGTCAAGCGCCTGTGACAGTAATTGTAATAGGTGATGTTTCATGACTTCAGATCTGCTGGAAAGGCGCCTATTATCCGGGCTGCGGGTGGGTATTCAACAGTGGAGAAAAAATACATGACAATACGCACACTGGGCGGTGCATTTCTGGTGCTGGTTATGCCTGCCGTTGCACAGGCGGGCGGCGGCTTTTACCTGGGGGCCTCGGTGGGCCTCATGGACGCCGATATCGGTGGTTTCGACGAGGCGACCAATGCCGGCGCCCTGCTTGGCTATGAATTCTTCAACAACGGGCCGTTTTATATCTCGGCGGAGACCGGGTTTACCACTACGGTCTCCGATGGCGACGTGAAGGTTGCCGGCGTCAAGGGGGACTGGGATATCGATACCCGTTCCCTGCACCTTGCGGCCCGCATCGGCGACACCGTGTATGTAAAAGTGCGTTATGGCGTGGTGTGGTCGGATGTTTCCGTGGATGTGGCCGGTACCTCCTCCAGCAATTCAGACAGCAGCGGCTCCTGGGGCGGCGCACTGGGCTGGAACTTCACGCAACACTGGGCAATACAGGCGGACGGCACGCTGATGGATTCCGACGTGACCTACTGGAACCTGAGCCTCAACTACCGCTTCTAGCATCATTAGTACATGTCCACCGGGTCGACATCGATGGACCAGCGTACCCGGCGTGCGCCCGGGATGCTGTCCAGGCGTGGAATCCAGGTCTGCAGCAGCTGTTGCAGGTCTGCGCGCTGGCTGCTTTGTACCAGTAGCTGGGCGCGGTAGCGGCCGGCGCGCCGCTCCATGGGGGCGGGTACCGGCCCCCACAGCTGTATGCGTTCGTTCAGGTCAGGTTCGACCAGCTGGCGCGCGGCTTCGAGAAAGTCGCGCGGGTAATTCGCCTGGGTGGCGTCGGCACGTAACAGCGCCATGCTGGTGCAGGGGGGCAGCTGGGTTTCCGCGCGTTCCGCCAGTGCCGCCCGGGCGAAGGCGGGGTAGCCGGATTCCACCAGCTGGCGCAGCAATGGATGTTCCGGGTGGTGGGTCTGGATCATCACCTCGCCGGGGCGGTCAGCGCGCCCGGCGCGTCCCGCTACCTGGATGATCATTTGCGCCAGCCGCTCGCTGGCGCGGAAATCGGCGCTGAACAGGCCCTGGTCGGCATCCAGGATGGCTGCCAGGGTGACGGCGGGGAAATGATGCCCCTTGGCCAGCATCTGGGTGCCGAGCAGGATGCGCGCCCGGCCGCTTTCCGCATCGTTCAGCGCTGCTTCCAGTTCACCCTTGAGGCGCGTGGTATCGCGGTCGATGCGTAGCAGCGGCACGGTGGGGAAATGTTCCTGCAAGGCCTGTTCGATGCGCTCCGTGCCTTCGCCAAGGCCCAGCAGTTCGCTGCTGCCGCAGGCCGGGCAGAAGGCATCGATGCGGCGCTGGCTGCCGCAGTGGTGGCAGCGCAGCTCGCCACGCTGCTGGTGCAGCGTCATACGTGCATCGCAACGCAGGCATTCGGCAACCCAGCCACAGGCGTGGCACAGCAGCACCGGGGCGAAACCACGCCGGTTGAGGAACAGCAGGATCTGGCCGTCGTTGGCCAGGTGCACCCGCATCGCCTGTAACAGGGTGTCGCTGAGCAGGTCGCGCATGCCCTGGCCGCGCAGGTCGAGCAGGCGCATGCGTGGCGCCAGTGCACTGCCGGCGCGTTCCGGCAGCTCCAGCAGCCGATAGCGGCCCTGTTGCACGTTGTACAGGCTTTCCAGCGAAGGGGTCGCCGAGCCGAGCAGGATGGGGATATCCAGCTGTCGCGCGCGCCAGATCGCCAGATCGCGCGCCGAGTAGCGCAGGCCCTCCTGTTGCTTGAGCGAGCTGTCGTGTTCCTCGTCGACGATAATCAGGCCGGGGTTCTTCAGTGGCGTGAAGATCGCCGAGCGGGTGCCGAGAATCAGCCGCGCATCACCGCTGGCGGCGCGCTGCCAGGCGCGCAGGCGCTGGCTGTCGTTGAGCCCGGAGTGCAGCACGGCGATGTCCACCGCAAAACGCTGCCGGAAGCGTTCAATGAGCTGTGGCGTGAGGCCGATTTCCGGCACCAGTACCAGTACCTGTTGCTGTTGTTCGAGCAGCGGTTCAATCAGGCGCAGGTAGACCTCGGTCTTGCCGCTGCCGGTCACGCCCTCCAGCAGAAAGGTTTGAAATTTGCCGAAACCGGCCTGCACGGCCTCCACCGCCACTTGCTGCTGTGCCGTCAGTGCGTGTCCGTTGCCCACTGTGGTGACGGCGGCCGCTGCCGGGGTTGCCTCGACGCACTCGATCCAGCCCTTGTCCTGCAGGGTTTTCAGTACCGCCAGCGGCACCGGCAGCGCTTCGCGTGCGAGCCCCTGCGGCTGCTGTGCCAGGCGTTCCAGCACCTGTGCCTGGCGCGGTGCATGCGCCGGTTGTCTGTCCGGCTGGCGGCCTGCCGCGCTCAGGCGCCAGACCTGTTCCTGCAGCGACGGCAGACTGCCGGGTTTGCGTAACCGGGCCGGCAGGGCGGTGGCCAGGGTTTCGCCAATGGGGTGGTGGTAATAGCGTGCCGTCCAGTTCAGCAGCGCCATCAGACTGGCATCCAGTACCGGCTCCCGGTCCAGGATTTTCAGGGCGGGTTTCAGTTTGGCGGCAGGCACATCGGAATGCCGGCGGACGGCCAGCAGGACACCGACGACCTTGCGGTGCCCGAACGGCACCAGCACACGGCTGCCGGGCCGGGGCGTCTCGTGCAGACCGGCCCGCGGGGCCAGATAGTCGAAACTGCGCAGCAGCGGGGAAGGCACGGCAATTTCCAGGATGAGCTCGGGCGTCGTCATGATGATTCAAAAATAAGCTGTTTAAACAATGAAATGCCTGGTGTGTGCGTGATGCTGAAGATGGCTGGAACAAGAGTGTAACAGGATCGAAAAAAGTTTCGGTATCGCTGTCAACCGCAGCCGCAGGTGTGCGTTGAAAGGGGTGAAAGGCACTTTTTCACTCACAGGAGAGACGCTGATATGAGCAATCACAAACTACTGACCGCGCTGACTGCAACCACCCTGCTGCTGGGCAGCGCACTGGCTGTAGCCGGTAACAATCACGGTGAACGGGCCAACCGCTACCTGGATCACAAGGGCGACCGTATCGAACAGCGCCTGGACCGGCGCGGTGATCGCATCGAAAATCACCTGGATCGTCGCGGCGACCGTATCGATAACCGGCTGGACCGTGCCTCGGACCGCGCCGCTGCACACGACAGGGACCGCCTCGCCAGTCGCCTCGACCGTAAAGGCGACCGCATCGATGCTCGCCTGGACCGCAGGGGTGACCGTATCAATCACCGTATGGACCGTCGCGGTGACCGTATCAACCATAACCTGGATCGCAAGGGTCGGCGCATTGAACGACATGCAAGGAACCGTCACTGAGGCTAGAATCTCTTCCATGCACGGCCGTATTGAGCAAAGGAGTCCATTCTGGATCGCACGCAAGCCCTTGACCGCTTTCTCGCCAGCGTGGAACGGCGTGCGTTCCGGATGGCGGAGCTGGCCACGGGCAACCGTGACGATGCGCTCGACCTGGTGCAGGATGCCATGTTCGGCCTGGTGAAATCCTATGCCGACCGCGATGAGCAGGAGTGGGCGCCGCTGTTCTACCGTATCCTGCAAAGCCGTATCCGCGATGGATACCGGCGCAACAGGGTACGCAACCGCTTCCGTGCCTGGCTGGGGCTGGGGTATAAAACCGATGGCGACGATGTGCCGGACCCCATCCAGAATGCCCCGGACGGCGAGCGCCCCGGCACCCTGCAGCGCGTGTTGCAGGATGATGCCATGCAGCGCCTGCAGGCGGCCTTGCAGGACCTGCCGGTGCGTCAGCAACAGGCGTTCCTGCTGCGCAGCTGGGAGGGGCTGGATGTCGCCGCCACGGCGTTTGCCATGGGCTGCAGCGCGGGCAGTGTGAAGACCCATTACTCGAGAGCTGTACATCGTTTGCGTGAGATGCTGGAGGATCACTGGCCATGAGTCTGCAACGGGATGACAGGTTCACCGCACAGGTAAAACAGCAGCTGGAGCAGCATGCGGAAGACGTGGATGCGCTGACCGCGGCGCGCTTGCAGGCCCTGCGCAAGCGTGCGCTGGAAGGTGCCCGGCAGAAGTCTTTCTCCGGCTGGCCGCTGGGTGGGCTGGCCGCCGCCGCCGCGCTGCTGGTGGTCGTGGTGTTCTGGAGCCTGGCGCCTGGTGATTTCGACATGCTGCCGGTCGATGCCGATACGCTGGCGCAGGTTGAAGATCTGGAACTGCTTGAAGAACTGGAATTCTATGCCTGGCTGGAAGATACCCAACCCAGTAGCTAGCCTGGCCGGCCTGCTGCTGGCTGTCAGCGCCGTTACGGCACAGGCCGGGGAAGACGACGATGAGGTGTTGCCGGCAGCCTTGCTGGAATTCCTGGCCGACTGGGAGGATCCGCAGGGCGAATGGCAGGACCCGATGGATTACGCAGACCCGCAATGGCAGCTGCCGCAGCGCGAGGCTGAACAGAATGATGAGTAGAGTGAGACAACTGCTGATAGTCATGGTGCTGGCGTGCCTGTCTGTGTCTGCGCCGGCTGTTGCGGATGATGCCATCGCCTGGGAGGACCTGAGTGCGCAAGAGCGCAAGGTGCTGAAGCCGTTCCACGAGCGCTGGGAAAAGTTGCCGCCGCAGCGCCAGCAGAAGTTGCGCAAGGGTGTCGAACGCTGGTCGGCCATGACGCCCGAGCAGAAACAACGCGTGCGTGACCGTTTCCGGCGCTGGCAGTCGATGACACCCGAACAGCGCGAGACCCTGCGCAAGCGGCACAAGCGTTTCCGGGAACTGACGCCGGAACAGCAGCAACGGCTGCGTAAGCGCCGCGAATGGTTTCGTCAGTTGCCGCCGGAACGGCGTGCGGCACTGCGCAAAAAATGGCGCAACATGTCGCCGGAGCAACGCAAGGCCTTTATACAGAAGCAACGCCAGCGTAGGAGTGACCGGCCGAAGTAGAAAAATATTTGCTGACCTGTGTACGGTGGGTATATCGTGCGGTACAGATATTGGATTGCCCGTCGGCAGAGGTGAGAGACGTGTCTGAAAAAAAGAAAATGACCCGCAAGGAATATGAGGCAGCCCTGTTCAAGTTGCAGCTGGAACTGGTGAAGCTCCAGGAATGGGTCAGGCAGGAAGGCCTCAAGGTGGTAGCGATATTTGAAGGGCGCGATGCCGCCGGCAAGGGCGGTGTCATCAAGCGCATTACCCAGCACCTGAACCCGCGCGTGTGTCGTATCGTGGCTTTGCCTGCGCCCACCGAGCGGGAAAAATCCCAGTGGTATTTCCAGCGCTATATCCAGCACTTGCCCGCCGCAGGTGAGATCGTGCTGTTTGACCGCAGCTGGTACAACCGGGCCGGCGTGGAGCGGGTCATGGGTTTCTGCACGGATGAAGAGTACGAGGAGTTCCTGCGCTCCTGCCCCGAGTTCGAACGCATGCTGGTGCGTTCCGGCATCATCCTGATCAAATACTGGTTCTCCATATCCGACGAGGAACAGGAGCGCCGCTTCCAGAGCCGCCTGAAAGAACCCCACAAGCGCTGGAAACTCAGTCCTATCGACATCGAGTCACGCTCGCGCTGGGTCGAGTATTCCAGGGCCAAGGACCAGATGTTCTCCTACACGGATATCAAACAGGCGCCCTGGTATGTCGTGAAATCGGATGTTAAAAAGCTCGCCCGCCTCAATTGTATTTCCCACCTGATAAGCCTGATCCCGTACCAGGACCTGACGCCGGAAGCTATTGAGCTGCCGAAACGAAAAGAGGGCCGCGGCTATGTCCGGCCGCCGTTGTCGGACCAGACCTTCGTCCCGGAAATCTATTCATAGGGGGCACGCGACGCTGTATCCGGACCGGGGATGATTTGCATCAACGCCGTACCGGCAGCTTGGTGCTAAACTTCTAAGCTCATCAGGATTTTCAGCCACCATCCCGGTCGGGTAGCGCCCGGGATATAGACATTCGTACAGGTGCCCGCATGATAGAAAACCAGCCCGATTCAGAAACCCCGCAGCTTGAAGCTGTGCCCGATAATATCGAGCAGCTCGCTGTCGCCCGCGGTAACCGTCTCAGACAGGCTGAACTGAAGCTGGAGCTGGAACAGGAACTGGATGCACTGGAACAGGAGCTGGAGGCGGAACCGGATCAGGCACCCCTGAGCCTCAAGGCCATGAAGAAGAAAGCGCTGCAGCGTTTTCTACGCGAGGAAGAGCTCAAGCCTTTCCAGGCCGAGCTGATCAGGATGCAGCAACACCTGGAAAAAAGCGGTAACCGGATGATCATTCTGTTCGAGGGGCGTGACGCCGCGGGCAAGGGTGGCACGATTCGCCGGGTGACGCGTTACATGAACGAGAAGCACTACCGTGTGGTGGCGCTTGGAAAACCGACCGAGCACGAGAAAACCCAGTGGTATTTCCAGAAGTATATCCAGCAGTTCCCGCGCGGTGGCGAGGTAGTGCTGTTCGACCGCAGCTGGTACAACCGGGCCATGGTTGAGCCGGTATTCGGCTTTTGCAGTGAAAGGGAATACAAGAATTTCATGCGCGGTGTGAGTGGATTCGAAAAGGATCTGGTGCGCCAGGGGACTTTCCTGGTCAAGCTCTATTTCAGTGTCACCAAGGAAGAACAGGAGCGGCGTTTCGATCGGCGCAAGTCGGACCCGCTGCGCCAGTGGAAGTTGAGTGAGGTGGATTTGCAGGCGCAGGAACGGTGGGATGATTTCACTAATGTGAAATATGAAATGCTGAAGAAGACGCATACCACACACGCGCCCTGGAAGATTATACGTTCCAACGACAAGCACCTGGCGCGGTTGAATGCCATGAAGGCTATTCTGAATTCAGTGCCCTATGAGCGTCTCGATGAGGACCTGGATTTTGTTCCCGATTCGAATATTGTTATCTCCGGGGCGCGGGAGCTGGAGAAAATGGAGGCGCAGCGTTTGCGCAGTGGAAAGTTCCTGGCGTAGGCGCAGGTTGGGCCAGGTTTTCTGTCAGGCCTTTTTGCGCCGGGCCGGGGATGCCTTTCCGGCTTCAGGCGCGGGGCGCAAGGCGCAGGAAAGCCGCTCCCACATATTTAAGTAGAGATCCCCTAGAGCTGTTTGGCTTCTGCAATCAGCTTCCCGGCAACATCCTGCCCGTCGCCGTACAGCATGCGCGTGTTATCCAGGAAGAACAGCGCGTTCTCGACGCCCGAGAAGCCCTTGCCCTTGCCGCGTTTTACGACGATGACGTTGCGTGCCTTGTCCACATCCAGGATAGGCATGCCGTAGATCGGGCTGTCGGGGTTGGTGCGGGCAACCGGGTTGACCACGTCGTTGGCGCCGATGACCAGGGCTACGTCGGCCTGCGGGAACTCGTTGTTGATTTCTTCCAGGTCGTAGATTTTGTCATAGGGCACGCCGGCTTCGGCCAGCAGTACGTTCATGTGGCCGGGCATGCGGCCGGCGACCGGGTGGATGGCGAACTTGACGGTGACGCCGCGCTCTTCCAGCAGTTTGGCGAATTCCCATACTTTGTGCTGCGCCTGTGCGACGGCCATGCCGTAGCCCGGCACGATGATGACTTTGTCGGCGTAGGCCATCATGACGGCGGCATCGGTGGCATCGATTTCTTTCATGACGCCGCCGGCGTCACCCTGTACGGCCTCCGTGGTAGCGCCGGAGCCGAAGCCGGAAAACAGCACGTTGCTGATGGGGCGGTTCATGGCGTTTGCCATTAACTGGGTGAGCAGGGTGCCGGCCGAACCGACCACGGTACCGGCGATGATCATGGCCGCGTTGCCCAGCACAAAGCCTTCAAAGGCCACTGCCAGGCCGGTGAGGGCGTTATACAGGGAAATGACCACCGGCATGTCGGCGCCGCCGATAGGCAGTGTCATCATGATGCCGAACAGCAGGGCCAGGCCGAAGAACACCAGGATGCTGAAGCTGGAAGGGCTTTCCGCGCCCATCAGCAGGAAGCCGAAGATCAGCATGCCGGCAA
>DRNU01000105.1 GCA_011374975.1 Gammaproteobacteria bacterium
ATAATCTGCAAAAATGGGTGAAGAAATCTTCTGACAAGTCAGGATTGCCCAAAAAGGTCAATTGCCATGCACTGCGGCATTCGTTTGCCACGCATCTTCTGCAGGCAGGTTACGACATAAGAACCGTGCAGGAGCTGTTGGGCCACGCTGATGTGTCGACCACGATGATCTATACGCACGTGCTTAATCGAGGCGGGAGAGGTGTGCGTAGCCCGCTTGATGAACGAAACCTGGTCTGACACCCGGACGCGGCAGGCCGGCGCCTTCAGGACTTGAAGCGGAATCTTGGCAGGCTGATACCGAAATATATGGCCAGCAGGCGTGAAGCAAAAATACCCAGCCCCGAGACGATTCCGGCCAGCGTGATATCCAGGCCAAAATGAAGCAGGCCTATAAACAGCAGGGAACCGGCCCAGGATACCGTGGCATAGAGCGGACTGTGAAAAACAACAGGCGGTTCATTGCAAAGCACGTCACGGAAGATACCCCCCATGGTTCCGGTCATCACTCCCATGAAGCTGGCAATCAGCCAGGGCGCCCCGACCATAAGTGACGCCAGGGTGCCTGCAACAGCAAAAGCCGCCAGGCCTGCCGCATCGGCAACCAGAAAGAACCTGGACGGGACGCGTATTATCCGTGCGGTAATAAAAATGACTGTAGCACTGCCCAGTGAAGCGATGAAAAACACCTGGTCCCGTATCCAGAATACGTCACGGTCCAGGAGCATGTCCCGGAGCGAGCCGCCTCCAAGCCCAGTGGCTATGGCGATTATGATGACGCCAAACAGGTCGAACTGTTTGGTCCCCGCTTTAAGCACGCCTGACGCCGAAGACACGATGACTGCAAGCAGTGTTATCCAGTACAGGTTGTCCAGCAGTATGGGTTCAGGATTTAAAGTCATGACTGCCCCGCCAGTAACGCCTTGAGTTCCGGTACGCAGGAGCCGCAGTTGGTCCCGGCCTGCAAGGCTTCACCGATCTGCTCCACGCTGGTGAGGTTCTGTTCCTGTATGGCTTCGACCAGGGTGTTGATGCCGACGCTGAAGCAGGCGCACACGACAGGCCCGGCGTCTTTCTGGCCGATTGCAGGCTTGCCGGTGAGCAGGCTGGTGCGTGCGGTATCGTCGAGCGGGCCCTGTTCGAACAGTTTTGACAGCCAGTCGCGGGACGGCAGGTCGACACCGGGGCCGATGAAGATGCAGCTTTCCAGCTGGTTGTCCACCAGTCTTGCCGCCCGGTAGCGGTTGGCGGCGGTGTCGAAGTATTCCAGCCAGTCCACGTCGTCTTCGTGGCTGCACAGCAGGCTGCGTGCGCAGCGTGCCCAGTCTTGCGGCGCCTGTTCGCCGGCGATCTCGTAGCGCCACATGCCCTGCCCTTTGGCGCAGGACCAGTACACCGCATTTTTCAGTTCCAGCCGGCGGCGTGACAGGATGAAGCCGTACCAGGCAACAGGACAGGGTTCGATGGCCACCGGGGTGTGCTTGAACTCGGGCTGGCCGGAAACCGGGTCGGTGGCGGGGCTGACCAGGCAGTCGACGCTCGGCACGCTGGAAAACTGCAGGTTCCAGTGCATGGGCACGAACACGCTGCCGCGCAATTGTGTATCGGCGACCCGGGCGCGCACGACGATTGTGCCCCATGCGTTGCGCAGCCTGACCAGTGAGTGGTCTTCGATACTGTATTGCGCGGCATCGTCCGGGTGCAGTTCGGCATAGGGTTCCACGATGTGCCCGGACAGGCGCGGTGATTTCCCGGTGCGGGTCATGGTGTGCCAGTGGTCGCGTACCCGGCCGCTGTTCAGCACCAGCGGGTATTCGTCGCTGACGGCATGCGCCGGTTGCGGGTCCTGCACGGCAACAAAACGTGCACGGCCGTTGGGTGTGAAAAAATGGCCGTCGCTGAACATGCGCGCACTGCCCTGCGGCGCGGCGCGGCTGACCGGCCACTGCACGGGTGGCAGGTACTGGTAGTCTTCATCGCTGATGTCGGCCAGCGCGCTGACATCGAAATCACGCTCGCCGTTATTCTCGAAACCTGACAGGGCGGCGTGTTCACGCCACACGTCGGCCGCGCTCTGGTAGTCGAACGCGTCTTCGTAACCCATGCGGCGTGCTGTTTCGCTGATGATCCACCAGTCCGGTTTGGCATCGCCCTGGGTGGGCAGGAAAGCGCGCTGGCGCGAGAGGCGCCGTTCGGAGTTGCTGACCATGCCCTCTTTTTCACCCCAGCTCTGGGCGGGTAGCAATACGTTGGCATAGGCCGTGGTGTCGGTATGCTCCACGCAGTCCGACACCACCACGAACTCACACTGCCGCAGGGCGGCGCGCACCCGTTGTGTATCCGGCAGGCTGACCGCCGGGTTGGTGGCCATGATCCAGACGGCTTTTACTTTCCCGGACTCCATGGCCTGGAACAGGTCGACCGCTTTCAGCCCGGCCTGTGCGGGGATGCGCGGTGACTGCCAGAAACGCTGCACGCGCTCGCGGTGTTCGGGGTTGTCGATCTCCATGTGCGCGGCCAGCTGGTTGGACAGACCGCCGACTTCGCGCCCGCCCATGGCGTTGGGCTGGCCGGTGAAGGAAAACGG
>DRNU01000106.1 GCA_011374975.1 Gammaproteobacteria bacterium
AAATCGCGCCACACCACCCAGCGCCGCGAGGCCGACGAGGTGCAGATCCTGTCCGGGGTGTTTGAGGGCAAGACCACCGGCACCCCGATTGCGCTGATTATTCATAACACCGATCAGCGCTCCAAAGACTATTCCACCATCCTGGACCGTTTCCGGCCCGGACACGCCGATTACACCTACCAGCAGAAATACGGCCTGCGTGACTACCGCGGCGGCGGCCGCTCCTCGGCGCGCGAAACCGCGATGCGCGTGGCGGCGGGGGGTATCGCCCGCAAGTACCTGAAACAACAGTGCGGAATCGAGATCCGCGGTTACCTGGCGCAGCTCGGCCCGCTGGAGCTGGAGCTGAAAGACTGGTCCGCGGTGGAACAGAACCCGTTCTTCTGCCCGGACCCGGCGCGCGTCTCCGAGCTGGAAGACTATATGGATGCGCTGCGTAAAGAAGGCAATTCGGTCGGCGCGCGTGTCAACGTGGTGGCCTCCGGCCTGCCGCCCGGGCTGGGCGAGCCGATCTTCGACCGCCTGGATGCGGATATCGCGCACGCCATGGTCAGTATCAACGCCGTCAAGGGCGTCGAGATCGGTGCCGGCTTTGCCTGTGTGGCGCAGAAAGGCACCGAGCACCGCGACGAAATCACCCCGCAGGGTTTCCTCAGCAACCACGCCGGCGGCGTGCTGGGCGGTATTTCCTCCGGGCAGGATATCCTGGTCAGCATTGCGCTCAAACCGACCTCCAGCCTGCGCCTGCCGGGACGTTCGGTGAACCTCGACGGCGAGCCGGTCGAGGTGATTACCACCGGCCGTCACGACCCCTGCGTCGGTATCCGTGCTACGCCGATTGCCGAGGCCATGCTGGCCATCGTGCTGATGGACCACTACCTGCGCCACCGCGCACAGAACGCGGACGTGAAATCCGCCACCCCGGTGATCCCTGCCGGCGTGAATGCCGACTGACCGCTTCCCGCAACCGGCGTAAGCAGCGGCCATGTACTACTGGCGCCTGTCCGGCTTCTATTTCTTCTATTTCGCCTCGCTCGGCGCACTGATTCCCTACTGGGGCCTGTACCTCAAGTCACTCAATTTCAGCGTGGTGGAAATCGGCGAGCTGGTCGCCATCCTCATGGCCACCAAGATCATTGCGCCCAACGTCTGGGCGTGGATTGCCGACCACAGCGGCCGCCGCATGCGTATCGTGCAGATCGCCTGCCTGCTGGCGACCCTCAGTTTTACCGGCGTGTTCCTGGTGCACGGCTACTGGGCGCTGGCGCTGGTGATAACACTGTTCAGCTTTTTCTGGAATGCCGCACTGCCCCAGTTCGAGGCCACTACGCTCAACCACCTGGGTGACGAAGCGCACCGTTACAGCACCGTGCGCCTGTGGGGGTCGATCGGTTTCGTGGTGGCGGTAGCGGTACTGGGGCGGGTGTTCGAGACCACCGGTGCCGGGTTGCTGCCCACGGTGCTGATCGTGCTGTTCGCCGGTATCTGGCTGGCCAGCCTGCTGGTGCCGGAACATGCCGCCGTGCGCAGCGAGTCTGATTCACAACCGCTACGCGCGGTGCTGAAACGCCCGGAGGTGCTGGCGCTGTTGCTGGTGTGTTTCCTGGTACAGGCCAGCCATGGCCCCTATTACACCTTCTACAGCCTGTACCTGATGGAGCACGGTTACAGTAAAACGCTCATCGGTCAGCTGTGGGCGCTCGGCGTGGTCGCTGAAATCATTATCTTCCTGAAAATGCACCACTGGCTGCCGCGCTTTGGTGTGCGCCGGCTGCTGCTGGCGGCCACCTTGCTGACCGCGCTGCGCTGGGGCATGGTGGCCCTGTTTGTTGACCAGCTGTCGCTGCTGATCGTCGCGCAGACCCTGCACGCCGCCAGTTTCGGCCTGTTCCACGCGGTGGCTATCCATCTTACCCACCAGTTGTTTACCGGCCGCCACCAGGGCCGCGGCCAGGCGTTGTACAGCAGTGTGAGTTTCGGCGCCGGCGGTGCGGTGGGCAGTCTGCTCGCCGGTTACCTGTGGGAAGGCGCCGGCGCGCGCTGGATGTATGTGGCGGCGGCACTGGCCGCGCTACTGGCAAGCTGGGTGGTATGGCGTAATATCGAGGTCAGGGATTAAACTTGTAAACTAAGGATTGTGTTTGTGCGTAAGCGATGGTGGAAGAATGTCGACGGTTGTATTTGCCTGCTGGCCCTGTTGCCGTTATCCGTACAGGCCTACGATACCCGCTTCTCCGGCTTTGTCGGTGCCGAACTGCGCGGTTTCGTCGAGGATGCGCGGTTCGACGACCAGTTCAACGGCGTCCAGTCCTCGCTGATCCTGCAACCCGAGTTTACCCTGCTGGCGGACAACGGCGACGACCAGTTCAGTTTTATCCCCTTTCTGCGTGTGGACAGCCGCGACAGCCGGCGTACCCACGGCGATATCCGCGAGGCGTACTGGTCGCGGGTCAACAATGACTGGGAGCTGCTGGCCGGTATCAACCGGGTGTTCTGGGGGGTGGCCGAGTCGCGCCACCTGGTGGATATCATCAACCAGACCGATTTTATCGAAAACCTCGATGGCGAGGACAAGCTGGGGCAGCCGATGATCAATCTCACCGCGCGGCGCGACTGGGGTGAGATCGGCGTGTTCCTGATGCCCTGGTTCCGGGAACAGACCCTGCCCGGCAAGAAAGGGCGGCTGCGTTTCCCGCTGGTGACCGATGGCGACCCCAAGTACCAGTCGAGTGACGAGCAGAAGCATGTCGATATTGCCCTGCGGTACTCACACTATCTCGGTGACTGGGATTTTGGCCTGTCGTATTTCAACGGCACCGGCCGTGAGCCGCGCTTTTTACTGAATGACAACGGCACACGGCTGGTCCCGTTCTATGATTTGATCAAGCAGGTCGGCACCGATATCCAGCTGACGCGTGAAGGCTGGCTGTGGAAGTTCGAAGGCATGTGGCGGGCGCAGCACGGCGATCATTTCCTGGCCATGGTCGGTGGTTTTGAATACACCCTGTACCAGATCGTCGACTCGACCGCCGACCTTGGCCTGTTGCTGGAATATTCCTGGGACGGCCGCAGCAGTAACCCGGGCGATGCGCCGCCGGTATTGTTTGACGACGATATTTTTGCCGGTTCGCGCCTGACGCTGAATGATGTACAGGATTCCGAACTGCTGGCCGGTGTGGTGGTCGACCGTGACACCCGCGCGGTGCAACTGTCGGTGGAGGTCGAACGCCGGCTGGACGACCACTGGAATCTGGAGCTGGAGAGTCGCTGGTTTCTGAACAACGACAGCGGGCTGGTTGCAGTATTCCGTGACGACAGCTATGTCACCCTGCGGCTGTCACGTTATTTCTGATGAGGAGTGAGAGTGATGCATGACGAATTCACACACGAGCCACGGGTTGCCTACTTCTCGATGGAGATCGCGCTGCACAACGAGATAGCGACGTACAGCGGCGGCCTGGGCGTACTGGCCGGTGACACGATTCGTACCGCGGCCGACCTGGAGCTGCCCATGGTGGCGCTGACCCTGGTCAGTCATTACGGTTATTTCCGCCAGGAGATCAATGCGGACGGCCGGCAGATCGAACACCCGCACAACTGGGACCCTGCTCAGTGGGCGGAGCCGCTCACCGCCAGGGTCGCGCTCACCATCGAGGGACGCACGGTCTGGGTCGGCGGCTGGCTGTATGTGCTCGAAGGCCACATGAACGGCCGTCAGCCGGTGATCCTGCTGGATACCGACTTCGGCGACAATCACCCCGATGACCGCGCTATCAGCTATCACCTGTACGGCGGGGACGAGGCCTACCGTTTCAAGCAGGAACTGGTGCTGGGGGTCGGTGGCATGCGGCTGTTACGGGCGCTCGATTTCAAGCTGCGCCAGTACCACATGAATGAAGGCCATTCCGCGCTGCTGTCGCTGGAACTGCTGCGTCGTTATGCTTACCCGGCAGAGGACCTGCGTCCCGGTGAATCGCCCTATGATCTGCCGCGGGTGCGCGAGTTGTGCTGTTTCACCACCCACACGCCGGTAGAAGCCGGGCACGACCGTTTCAGCTACGAACTGGTCGACAGCATCATGGGCCCGCTGGTCGACAAGGCAACGCTGAAACAACTGGCGGGCCAGGACAGCCTCAACATGACGCGCCTGGCGCTGAATCTGAGTGAATACGTAAACGGTGTGGCCAAGCGCCACGCTGAAGTCTCCCGCACCATGTTCCCCGGTTACCGGGTGCACGCGGTAACCAACGGTGTGCATCCCTTTACCTGGGCGGGGGACAGCTTCCGGGAATTGTTCAATACACATTTCCCCGGCTGGTGCCATGAACCGGAATTACTGCTGCGCGCAGACTGCTGCATTCCCGATCAGCTGATCCTGAATGCACACCGGCAATGCAAGCAACAGCTGCTGGAAAAGGTCAGCATGTTGACTTCGGTGCGGCTCGATCCCGACAAGCTCACCCTGGGTTTTGCCCGGCGCATGACCGCCTACAAGCGTCCCGATCTGCTGTTTTCCGACCTGGCGCGGCTGAAAGCGCTGGCGCGGCGCTGGCCGCTCCAGGTCGTGCTGGCAGGCAAGGCCCACCCGCAGGATGAAAGTGGCAAGCAGCTGATCGAGTTGCTGCACCGGCACATGCACGAACTGGCGGACGACATCGCGATTGCCTACCTGCCCGATTACGGCCTGGATATTGCCCGCACCATGGTGGGCGGGGTGGATGTCTGGCTCAATACGCCGCTGCGCCCGTTCGAGGCGTCGGGTACCAGCGGCATGAAGGCGGCCATCAACGGTGTGCCGAACCTGAGTGTTCTGGATGGCTGGTGGGTCGAGGGCTGCATAGAAGGCATTACCGGCTGGGCGGTGGGTGACAGTGAGAAAGTCGATAACGGTGACGATGCGGTCTCGCTCTACGACAAGCTCGAAAACAAGGTGATGCCGCTGTTCTACGCCGAGGACCGTGCAGGCTGGGTAGCTGTCATGAAGGGCGCCATTGCCAGGAATGCGGCTGTCTTCAACAGCCACCGTATGATGCGGCGTTACGCCACCGAGGCCTATATCCGTTGACCATCTGTCTACGTCATGCCGGCGCAGGCCGGAAGTTGCTTAGGCTTCAGTGCGGGAATGGTGTATATTTCGCGGGTCGTTAAACACCCCCGGGGCTCCGGAACACAGAGGAAAATCACGTGAATTCAACCACAATTCTGGTGCGCGGGCTGCTCGCCGCCGGTGTGCTTGCCTCCAGCGCCTGTACCACGCTGGGTCCCGACTTCGAAACACCCGAAGCGGATCTGTCGGAAACCTGGATTGAACAGAGCCACGCCCTGTCGATGACGCAGGACCCGGAAAAATGGTGGTCGTCCTTCAATGACCCGGTGCTGGACCGGCTGATCGAAACGTCATACCGGCAGAACCTGCCCCTGCAGGTCGCCGGCCTGCGTATTTTCGAGGCGCGTGCGCAATTGGGTATCGCGATCGGCCAGCAGTACCCGCAGGACCAGCAGGTCAACGGCGGGCTGACCAAGGTCAGCCTGAGCAAGAATTCACCCAATTTTAATTCATCTTTTGCCGACCGGAGCTATATCCAGTCCAACGTGGGCCTGGACGCAGCCTGGGAGCTGGACTTCTGGGGCCGTTACCGGCGCGGCGTCGAATCCGCCAGCGCCAACCTGGGCGCCTCGATCGCCGACTACGATAACGCGCTGGTGTCGCTGACCGCCGAGGTTGCCAGCGTCTATGTCGCGTTGCGCACGCTCGAAGAGCGCCTGAAGATCGCCCGTGACAACACCATTACCCAGCAGCGCAGCTACAAGATTGCCGACATCCGCTACCGCAACGGCGCGGTCAGTGAACTGGACCCGTCCCAGGCACTGAGTCTGCTGAAGTCCACCCAGTCCACGGTCCCGCTGCTGGAAAGCCAGATCCGCCAGGCCCACAATGCACTCAGTATTTTAATGGGCATGCCGCCGGGCGACCTGCAGGAGATCCTGCAGGGGGAAGGCAGCATTCCCGAACCGCTGGCCGAGTTGAATACCGGTGTACCGGCTGATTTGCTGCGCCGGCGCCCGGATATCCGTCGTGCCGAGTTGCAGGCGGCCAGCCAGAGCGCCCTGATCGGTGTTGCCAAAACCGACCTCTACCCGCGTTTTGCCCTGCTGGGTTCCATCGGCCTGCTGAACGGCGATACCGGTTCCAACAGCAACAGCGACCTGTTCAAATCCGACAGCGTGGGTTACAACTTCGGGCCTGCCGTGTCCTGGCAGGTGCTCAACTACGGCCGTCTCAAAAACCAGGTGCGGGTGCAGGATGCGCGCCTGGAAGCCTTGCTGGTGAACTACAGCAATACCGTGTTGCAGGCGGCGCGGGAAGTCGAGGACGGTATCAGCGCTTACATGGGCGCACGTGACCAGAGCGGATTCCTGCGCGACAGCGTGAAAGCCGCGCAGCGTTCCGTGGACCTGGCGCTGGTGCAGTATCGTGAGGGTGCGGTGGATTACCAGCGCGTGCTGGATACCCAGAAGACCCTGCTGGCGACCCAGGATACCCATACCTCGGTGCGTGGCGACGTGGTGCGCGGCCTGATTGCTACCTACAAGGCACTGGGCGGCGGCTGGGAGATACGTGCCGGCAATGCCTTTGTCTCACCGCAGCGCCAGGAGCAGATGAAGCAGCGTACCGACTGGGGACACCTGCTGGATTCGGAAGCCGCGGCCGGGGAACTCCCGCCGGTGCCGCCGACCGGCACTGCGCAGCCGCTGCTCAACGCGCCGGACTGGTAAGCCCGGGGCCTAGTTGCGCATGAAAGCGCGCCGGATCCAGTAGTCCATGCTGAAGTAACGTCCGGAGCCTGTAAAGAACAGCACCAGCAGCATGATGAAATAGGTGGCGGCCCATTCGATGCCGTTATTGGAAATGATGAAACTGCCGCTGCCGGTCAGCCAGTCGTAGTTGCCGTGTTCCTGTAACAGGTTGCGCGCCGCCTCCAGGCGTTCCATGGCAAGGTCGACATCAGCCGGCGGGTACGGACTCAGTGGATCGACGACAGCCTGCCAGCCATTCTGCCAGTGTACTGAAACGGCCGCCACGACCATGGTTGCCATCAGGGGTATGGATACCCAGCGCACCGCGAAACCAATAGCGAGCATGACAGCGCCGCCGACCTCGGTCAGCGTTGCGGCCCAGGCGAGAAATTCCGGTAACGGCAGCCCCAGTCCCCAGTCCGGGTTGCCGAACCATTCGACAATGCTGTCCATGTCATTCAGCTTGTTATTGCCGGCGATCCAGAACACGGGTACCAGGTACACGCGCAGCGCCAGCGGTGCCAGGAAATCCAGGCTACGGGTTTTGTCGAGCAGTTCTTGCAGTCTGACCAGTGGATACATCGAAGAGCCCCTTATTGATTATTGATCTGTGTACCCAGCACTATGCCGCGTTGCCGCCATTCGTCCAGGATGTGTGCGCCGCCGGCGATGACGACATCCGGGTCGGGATGTTGCAGTTCTTCGGCAATCTGTCGCAGCGCCTGGCGGCCACTCGGTGCAGGCGTTTCCTGCAGCAGTGCGAACAGGCGTGCGCTGACCGGGTTCAGTTCGATGAAGCCGACTTCATCGTCACTGCCCCGGTAGACCAGCAGATAGGTATTTTGTTCATCCGCCGGGGCGGGTATGAAGTCCGGTCCGATGCGATGTACCGGGTAACGGTAGTTCAGCGGCCAGGCCAGGGGTGACAGCACCGGTTGTCCGTCCAGCAGGTCGCCTTGCGTTGCTGCCGCGAGGTCGTCGTCGTTCTCGGCGATCGACAGTGCCAGTTCTACCCATTCGTAGTGTGCCAGCTCGTACAGGAACGGAAAATCACCGGCGCGTTCGCCGCGCTCCTGTTCCAGGTAGTTCAGGAACTCACGCGGTATTTCCATGAACAGGGGTGAATGACTGTGGTGGGAGGCGAAAAAATCCCGGGCCAGTGCATGCCAGTCGCTGTCGTCCATGAGTTCGTGCAGTACCGGGAAGCCGTTGGCCAGGAAACTTTCCACGTTGTTGTAGAACAGCTCCCGGTAAATCCCCATGCGGCGGTCTTCGATACCGGCCGGCGCGGGGTTCCGGTCGGGGTTGCGAATGTGCGCGGCGAACTCGTACTGCCGCTGTATGAAGGCCGGCCTAGCTGTGTCCGGCATTGCGGGTATCCTGTTGTTGTGTCCATTTGTCCTGCAGCGCGACGATCCGGTCGACTTCGCCGAGCAGTTCCGGCAGCGGCGGGATATTGAAGTCGCGCTCAAGCAGTGTAGGTGCTACGCCGCAGTGTGCGTAGGCCTTCTCCAGCAGTTCCCAGACCGGGTCGATGATATCGGCACCGTGGGTGTCGACAATCAGGTCATCGGCCTCGTTGTAGTGTCCGGCAACGTGAAAATACATTGCCCGGTCAGCGGGCAATGCAGTCAGAAACTGTTCGGCATCGTAATGGTGATTGATGCTGTTGACGTAGATGTTGTTGACATCGAGCAGCAGGTCGCAGTCGGCCTCCTGCAAAACGGCGTTGATGAAATCGATTTCTTCCATCTGTTTGCCGGGCGCCGCGTAGTAAGACACGTTTTCCATCGCAATGCGGCGCTCCAGGATGTCCTGGGTGCGGCGAATGCGTTCCGCCACGTAGTGCACGGCCTCTTCGGTGAAGGGGATCGGCATCAGGTCGTAGAGATGACCGTCGTCGCTGCAATAGCTCAGGTGTTCCGAATAGCCCTTGATACCGTGCTGGTCGAGAAAACGTTTCAGGCGCTGGAGAAAGGTTTCGTCGAGTGGTGACGGGCTGCCGATGGACAGTGACAGTCCGTGGCAGATAAAAGGGTATTGCTCGGTGAAGGCGCGCAGTCGCTTGCCCCATACGCCGCCCATCCCGATCCAGTTTTCCGGCGCGATTTCGTAGAAGCCAACCTGGGCCGGTGGCCGGTCCGCGAGCGGACCCATAAGGGTCCGTCGCAGCCCGAGTCCGGCACCATGAACGGGATAGGATGACTCATTCATGGCTGTAACGGCTTATTTTTTGCCGCCACACTTGCCTTCGCCGCACTTGCCTTCTTTCTTCATTTTGGACTTGTCGGCACCGCCGCACTTGCCTTCCATCTTGGACTTGTCGGCACCGCCGCACTTGCCTTCTTTCTTGGACTTGTCGGCACCGCCGCACTTGCCTTCTTTCTTGGACTTGTCCATGCCGCCGCACTTGCCTTCTTTGGATTCAGCGACCATGTAGCCGTTGGAGAGCTCGGTCATGCCAAACGGATTTTCTGCTGCGTTGGCGATAGATGTGCCGGCCAGCGAGGCAACGAAAACGGCACCGAGGGCTACGGCGATGGGTTTCATAGTGGTTTTGTTGGACATTGGTTGGGCCTCCTTAAGGCTCTGGGTAGTGATGTGCGGTACCGGGTACCGCGAAAAACCGGCATTTCCAGCCGCCAATCATCATGAGTGACAGCAAGTAGACCCGCCGGGTTGAGAAAAGTTTCCGCGTCTCACCGGCCCGGAAATGAAACAGGGGTGAGATTCAGCTATGCATCGGGGGAGATTGTGCAATTCAGCCATCCTCAGCAAGGTTTTTAATACAGGCGAGATAGCGTGCTTCATCCGGTGCCACGCCATCGCGCTGCGCCTGCCAGATCATTTCCGCCAGGCAGTCCATTAATTTATGTTCCAGCCGGTGGGTGTCCGGCGTATGCATCAGTGATTGCTGATACAGCGCCCGGATACCGGCCGGCCGGTCAGTGCCGACCTGTTCCCGGATGGCGAGATGCATGCCCATGTGCAGGAACGGGTTGGTTTCCCCGGATTCCGGCAGGTACTCCCGTCCCATGGCCAGGTCCGCGTTTTCCAGCAGCGGGTGATATTCCGGGTGCTGTTCGATAACCGCGGCAATCTGTACCTGCAAGGGTTCCAGCGGCCTGTTGTTGCGGTGCGCGGCCCACGTCTTGATGTACATGCCGCGCAACTGATCACGATCTTGTCCAAACAGCATGCTGAATCCCGTTAATTCAGACGCGAAGGCTACCTGTTAACGCCATGTTCGTGCAAGTTTAGACTGTCGCCGATTGGCGTCAGTTTTCTGTCTTGTGACGGTATTCGCACAGGTCTTCGATAATACAGCTGCCGCAGCGCGGGGTGCGCGCGATGCAGGTGTAACGCCCGTGCAGGATCAGCCAGTGGTGGGCATCCTGCATGAATTCCTCCGGCACGAATTTCATCAGCTTGCGCTCCACTTCCACGACATTCTTGCCCGGCGCGATACCGGTGCGGTTGGAAACCCGGAAGATATGTGTATCGACAGCGATAGTGGGCTGGCCGAAGGCGGTATTGAGGATCACGTTGGCGGTCTTGCGCCCGACGCCGGGCAGGGCTTCCAGTGACTCACGGTCATCCGGTACTTTCCCGCCGTGTTTCTCCACCAGGATGCGGCAGGCGGCGATGATGTTCTTTGCCTTGTTGTTGTACAGGCCGATGGTTTTGATGTGCTCTTTCAGGCCGTCTTCGCCCAGTTTCAGCATCGCCTGCGGCGTTTTGACCTTTTTGAATAACGCCTTTGTCGCCTTGTTGACGCCGACATCGGTGGACTGGGCCGACAGTGTCACGGCGACCAGCAGCTGGAACGGGTTGCTGTAATTGAGTTCGGTGGTCGGGTGCGGGTTTTCGTTGCGCAGGCGGGTGAAGATCTCGATCCGCTTCTGTTTGTTCATCCCGTTGTCGCCGGACGGTCTAGTGTGTGGCATCCACGACCGGGATGGCGGACAGGGTCGCCTGGGCGGTTTTCTTCTCGCTGCGTTTGTCGATGCTGTTTTTCAGCGCGATGAGCAGGCCCAGGCCGATAAAGGCGCCGGGCGGCAGTACCGCGAGCAGGAAGCCGTGATAGCTGTCGACAAAGTGGATGGTCAGGTTGTGCGCGCCTTCGCCGAACATCAGGTGCGCCTGCGCAAACAGGGTGCCGTGGCCGATGACTTCGCGCAATGTGCCCAATGTCACCAGTACCAGCAGGAACCCCATGCCCATGCTGAAACCGTCCAGGAAGGAGCGCCCCACGGTATTTCGCGAGGCAAAGGCCTCGGCACGGCCGATGATGGAGCAGTTGGTGACGATCAGCGGGATAAAGATGCCGAGCACCTTGTACAGGTCATAGAACCAGGCGCTCATGGACAGCTCGATAATGGTGACGATAGAGGCGATGACCAGCACGAAGACCGGGATGCGCACTTCCGGCCGCACCAGCTTGCGGATCATCGACACCACCACGTTGGAGGCGACCAGTGTAATCAATGTGGCCAGCCCCAGCCCCAGGCCGTTGATGAAGGTGCCGGTGACCGCCAGCAGCGGGCACAGCCCGAGTACCTGCACCAGGCCGACATTGTTGCTCCAGAAGCCGTCGCGGACGATGTTGCTCAAGCGGGTCATGAATCCTTCGCATCCTCTTGCGGTGGGGGGGCGAAAATTTGCTGTTTGTGTGCGTTGAAGTATACCAGAGCATTGCGCACCGCTTTCACGACAGCGCGCGGGGTAATCGTGGCGCCGGTGAACTGGTCGAATACGCCGCCGTCACGCTTGACGCGCCAGCCGTCTCCCGCCGGGTTGCTCAGTGATTTACCGGTAAACCCCAGGATCCAGTCCGAGCGGTCCGCCTCGATGCCGTCACCGAGCCCGGGTGTCTCGCGGTGCTGCACCACGCGCACCCCGGCCAGTGTGCCGTCCAGGTTGATGGCCACCAGCAGGTGGATATTGCCGTTGTAGCCGTCCGGCGCCACCGGCGCCAGGACTGCCGCTACCGGCCAGCCGTTCTTGCGTGCCCGGTAAATCGGCACCGGTTGCTTGCTGCCCAGCAATTCGCGGTTCTGCACGTACAGCGTGTCGGTGAATATATCGTTGTCGTGCCGTTCCGGCGGGATCAGCTGGTGCAGGCTTTTCAGCAGGGCGTGGCGCTGGTTACTGGCAATGCGGTCGGCGGTGCTTTCAAAGGTATAGGCCACCAGCCCGGTACCGATCACGGCGAACAGGAACAGGAACAGCGTGGAGATGAACACCGGCCGGTAGTTCATGCTTCGTCCTGTTCCGCCTGCTTGTGGCCGAATACACGCGACGGTGTCAGGTAGTCGATGGTGGGCGCGGCCATGTTCATCAGCAGCACGGCAAAAGCGACACCTTCCGGGAAGCCGCCCCAGGTGCGGATGATAAAGACGAGGATGCCGATACCGGCACCGTAGTAAAGACGGCCGCGCGACGTGGTGGCCGCCGACACCGGGTCGGTGGCGATGAAGAAGGCGCCCAGCATGGTGGCGCCGTTGAACAGGTGGAACAGTGGCGAGCCGAAGCTGTCGGCGTCGGCGATGTAAAACAGTAACGAGACTATGAACAACGCGCCCAGCATGCTGACCGGGATCTGCCAGTGGATGGCGCGCCGGTACCACAGCCACAGGCCGCCGAGCAGGAAGGCGGCGTTGATCCACTCCCAGCCGTGCCCGGCGAAGCTGCCGTACAGCGGGCCGGCAAGGATCTCGCTCCACGTGTAGTTCAGCCCGGAAAGCGTCTTGGCGTTGTCCAGCGGCGTGGCCATGGTGACGCTGTCCAGGGTCATACCGGCCGGTAATGTCTCGCCGAAGACCAGCCGCAAGGTGTCCATGAACGACAGGAACTCGCCCTCGATACCCTGCGGTGGCGGCCACAGCGTCATTTGCAGGGGAAAGGAAATGATCAGCACCACGAAACCGACCATGGCGGGGTTGAAGGGGTTATAGCCCAGTCCGCCGTACAGCTGTTTGGCCACCACGATGGCGAACAGCGCGCCGACCAGCGGAATCCACCACGGCGCCAGTGGCGGCAGTGACAGGCCCAGCAGCAGGCCGGTCAGTATGGCGCTGCCGTCGCCGAGCGTTGCCAGCACCGGCTTGCCGCGCAGCC
>DRNU01000107.1 GCA_011374975.1 Gammaproteobacteria bacterium
ATAGGCTGTCCGCAAGGAGGGATGGCTCGTAAAGTGAGATGTATGCACGAGCAGATTCGACAGGATTATCTTGCCATGTACCGGACTGACGCAGCTAGCAGCTTGAAAAGTATGGGGTTCGAGCGCAGGTTCACAAGTATTATTAAAGAGCACATCAACATGGTGTGGTGCGGAATTCGCCGGATATACAATGTTATATGTATGTGACTTTCCTTGTCATAAGCTAATATTTTATATTAAGGGCGGTCTGATTAATTCCTTATCCGTCATTCCGGCGCATGCCAGAATCCAGATAAACCAGCGTATTGGATTCGGGCATCCGCCGGAATGACGAATTAATCAGAGGTTTCTTAAATATTACATCAATGTTTGTTTTTACTTGCTTAATATATGAGGAGCTAACAAGAATGAATTTCAAAAAACATATATTAACCGCTATTTTCTGCTTGGCCTTTTAAACCCTACGGAAGACGACAGCGTCGGAGCACTGGCGCAACCCGGTTTTGACAACCGCACGCGATCCGGTGACTTCCCGACGATGCAATTTGCGTTATTTTAATTCAGCCAGTCTGTAGATGTTTCGCAGATCGTTCTCGGGAATGTATCAAATTTCGGCCAGGGAATAGGTCGCGGAATTTCCTGGTCGTGCGTCAGGTCGACGCAGCTGTTTACTTGAAAAGTACGGAGTTCAGGCGTAGGTTCGTAAAAATGCGAATCGAGGCAGGGTGGTGCGGGGCGTACGGGAAACTCATATATTCTGACATGCCACTTTTCCGACGGGGTGACACATGGAAGTTGCAAAGATTGTCCCACAGTTTTTTTATGACGTAATCGCGCGGGTTATACCGGGTACAGCCGCAATTATCGGGGCGTCTGTTGCAATGGGGTATGATATTGTGAATATAACGGTCGCTCCATTTGGCGGTTCGACCAAACTCTTAAACTCCTCTTTCTTCTTTGTCACAATGTTGTTCGGATATTCGTACGTCGCTGGCCACCTAATTAATCCGCTGGGCGATATTCTTCGGCCGCTAATCGAGAAATTATTTCCCGGCCAGTTTCACATCCTGAGAACCGAAATCAGTACGGAAAACGGAAGTTTGCCGGAAAATATGCGGGATCTTCTTGCCAAGGAAACAGACATGAACGATTCCTGTCCGGTACCCGACGGTACCCAGGCACAGAACAAGGGTATATATACATCGTTGCTCTTTATCTGGGCGGACTGGCTCAGGCTGGAAAGGCCGGATGTCGGGGCAAGGCTTGTCAAACTGCGCGCAGAGTACAGGATGCAAATCGGCTTAACGGTTGCAGCTACAATTACCTTGCTGCTGCATGTTGTTTCCTGTCTGGCCTATCAGTACGAGCTCAACATTATCCTGATTGTTTTCTCCCTGTGTGTGGTTGTTCTGAGTTCTACGGGGTATGCGCAGTCTTACGGGACGTTCCAGTGGAGTGTGATAAATAACTATTATGCCGCAAAGTGTATGCCGCACCCGGTTCCTGCCCGGCAGGATTAAATCACGTATGGCCAGGGACTGACCGGGGCGCGGCAGGTGGAGAATATTCGGTGGAGGGTGACAGTGTAATGATCAGTGTTCCTATGGTCGGCGGGACAAAAGGCAAGATAGACGGAAACACGCTGACATTTTCTGATGCCGGATCAATGGTCGGGGATAAATTGTCGGGCACCTGGACAAAAACCGAATAGGCCGGGGTGCCTGGCCAGGAGCTGTGCCGCAGGCCGGGCCGGCAATGTGGGCGATAGTCCTGTATTTCAGGACTCGTCCGGTTCAACGGTCAGCACCATTCTGACCAGTTCGGGCAGCGAGTCCGCCTCCATTTTGCTCATGACCCGGGTGCGGTGCACTTCCACGGTTTTTACGCTGATACCATGTTTTGCGCCGATTGCTTTATTGGTGTTCCCGCGCACAATATCTTTCATGATCTCGTATTCACGCGGTGTCAGTTTTTCTATGTGGTCAAGGATTGACTGCCTGAGAGCCTGGTGGCCGCGTTTGCGCTGATCCAGTTCCAGCGCCTCCTGTACGCTGTCCAGCAGCTCCTGGTCGCGGAAAGGCTTTTCCAGGAAGTGCATGGCACCTGCCTGCAAGGCGCGGACTGCCATCGGCACGTCACCGTGCCCGGTAATAATGATCACCGGGATATCCACCTGCATCTCCTTCAGCTTGCTTTGCAGTTGCAGCCCGCTCATGCCGGGTAGCCGCACATCGAGCAGCAGGCAACCGGACCTGTCGGATGCATAGTTGTCCAGGAAGTCCTGTGCCGATTCAAAGGTCTCGACCGGGTGCTGCAGACTTTCGATCAGCCAGCGCAGGGAGTCGCGCACGGCAGGGTCATCGTCAATGACAAAGACAGTCTGATTTTGAGTCATGAAGTTGTTCCTGGCAGGGTGTCGGGGAGGGTGAAGCTGAAGGCAGTGCCTCCATTTGTACGTGTATGACAGTACAGGGTGCCGCCATGTTCCTCGATAATCGAGCGGCTGATGGACAGACCCAGTCCCAGCCCGCAGTTGCTGTGGGTGACAAACGGTTCGAATATCCGGTCGGCGATATCCTCCGGAATACCCTTGCCGCGATCCTCGATGCTGACAGTGACGATCCCCGATTCCTGCCGTGTACGAATAGTGATTTCCCGGGCTTCGGACGGGCTGTCCCGCATGGCATCGTTGGCGTTGTTGATCAGGTTGACCAGTACCTGTTCTATGCGCAGGCGGTCGATATTGCGCAGTGGCAAATTCTCTGCCAGTTCCAGCTTCAGGCGTGTTCTTGACATGGTGGGATCGGCGTCGAACAGGTGAATGGTATCGCGGATCAGCCGGTTGAGGTCGACAGGCTGGCAATCCATCGGGGCATTGCGGACAAAGCTGCGTATCTGGGAGATGATGTCACCGGCGCGCTGTGCCTGCAGGCTGGCGGATTCCATGGCGGCGCGGATCTCGTCCAGTTGTGCGGGGTTTTCCTCCAGGCGTCTGAGGCAGCCTTGCATGTACAGGTTAATCGCCGCGAGCGGCTGGTTGAGTTCGTGCGCCAGCCCGGCGGCCATTTCACCCAGGCTGCTCAGGCGGTGCACATGTGAAAGTTCTTCCTGGTGTTTTTTGCGTTCATCCTCGACGCGTTTGCGCTCGCTGATATTGCACAATACGCCCTTGATGAATGGCGGGTTATCACCATGCTTTGCCAGCATGAAGTTGCCACTCACCCAGCGTCCCCTGCGCTCGGTGCCGCCATCACCCAGCAGACGGAAGTTGATGCCATGGACCTTGCGTTGACCTTCGTTCAGTTCGGTCAGCAGGTTGGCAAGCAGGGGACGGTCACTGCTTACAACATAATTGGCGAGTGGCTCGTTGAGGGACGCCTTGTTGGACGGATACCCGATCAGTTTGGCCCAGCCATCCGAGGCATTGATGATGAACCCGTCCCGGGTCAGTTCGATGACCGCCTCATTGAGCAGGGCCAGTGTGTCCAGGTAATTGGCCTGCTGCTGCGCGGAACGTTGCAGCTCCTCGCTGAGCATTTTTATTTCGCAGAGCTCACTGCGGAAGTTCAGGCGGGTAAGAATCTTTTCCATCAGGCACCAGTTGGTGAAACCGGACTGGAACAGGTTGAACCCGACAAAAAACAGCACCCCCAGCCAGATCGCCGCCACTTCGTACTGTGCGCCAAGCAGGATGCCCATAATGATGATCAGGCCGCCGGCAAGGCTGCGAATAGTCGGTTCAATGTAGGGGAGAATGGGTTTTACGCTGCTCACCGGTGATCCTGGGTGCTGTTTACAGAGAGTATAGCGGTATATCAGGATTGTACCGGAAATTCAGGGCAATCCGCACTGGCATGCTCAGCCCTGGTCGTCCGGCGACAGTGCAAAACTGAAAACGGTGCCGCCGGCAGGACGCGCATGGCAGCACAGGACGCCGCCGTGCTCTTCGACGATCGAGCGGCTGATGGAAAGGCCCAGGCCGAGACCGTTGCTGCGGCGGGTGACGAACGGCTCGAAGATTCGCTCGGCGAGGCCGGCGGGGATACCTTCACCCCGGTCTTCCACGCTAATAATAACGGTATCACCTTCGCGCTCTGTGCGGATGATAATCAGGCGTTCAGGTGTGGCATCGTCAGTCATGGCATTGTTGGCGTTGCTGACCAGATTGACCAGTACCTGTTGTATTTGCAGGGGGTCGACCTGCCACTGTGGCAGGTCGTCGGCCAGTTCCAGTTTCAGGTGTGTCCGGTGCATGGCGGGGTCCGCATCGAACAGGTGTAACGTATCGCGTATCAGCTGGTTGATATCGACGAGATGGCGATCCAGGTCCGCCTTGCGGACAAACCCCCGGATCTGGGCAACAATGTCACCGGCGCGCTGTGCCTGCAGGCTGGCGGAGTTCATGGCGGCGCGAATTTCATCCAGCTGGTCGGCGTTTTCTGTCAGGCGTTTGAGGCAGCCCTGTATGTACAGGTTAATGGCGGCCAGGGGCTGGTTGAGTTCGTGTGCCAGCCCGGCAGCCATTTCACCCAGGCTGCTGAGACGGTGCATGTGCGCCAGTTCATCGTGCTGGTGTTTGCGTTCCTCTTCAATACGCTTGCGTTCGCTGATGTCGCGTGCCACTACCAGGTAGAGATTCTGTTGCTGCTGTTGCAACTGGCTGAGTGCCAGCTCCACGGGCAGGAAACTGCCGTCCCCGGTGCAGACCAGCGATTCTACAGGGCCCTGTCCGGAAAGACGTTCAAGATCATAAATGCCGTGTATGTTGGCCAGCCAGTCAGCAAATACTGTTCCGGTGATGTCTTCCACGGAGGTGTTGAATATGCGCAGTGCCGCAGGGTTTGCTGCAATTACCCGGCCGTCCCCGTCAAGCGTAAGAACCCCGTCCGCTACGTGGTCGACAACGGCGCGAATGCGCATTTCGCGTTCTGCCAGTTTGTGGCCGCGGTTGACCAGTTCGCTGCGCATGCGTTCCAGGTCTTCCGACAGTGAAATGATTTCCGTCGTGTTGTCTTCAGGCTGGAAGCGTATGTTGTAGTCCCCGGAGGCGACCCGGTGTGCGGCGGTGCTGACGCGTCGCAGTGACCGGCTCAGACGGTTGCCCAGGATGGCGACGCTGACGATAACCAGCCAGAGGTAGGCGCCGGCAAAAGCGATGCCGCGGCGGTACAGTGCATGGATTTCGTTTTTGACCGGGGTTTCATCGTAAGCCAGTTGCATGGATCCAAACAGGACGTTGTTCCTGTCGTACAGCGGGGCGGAAATCCAGTACCGGGCATCATCGTGCTGGCCGAAGTAGAAATCCTCCCTGGCACGGTTAAACGGAAGGTCAGGCTGAAATCCTGCGCCGGCGATAATGGCATAGTTGAGGTCATAGACCAGTATCGACTGGCGGAACCCGCCCAGTACAAGGTCATCGACCAGTTCCCGGACATCGGATTTGTCGGGGATCCCTCTGAGGAAGGCGGTAAGCCATTGTGCGTCGCTGCGCACCTGGTCGACGAAATGGTCTTCGTAGTTTGATTTGATGACGCTGATCCATGATGTGAATATCAGGGGGATCAGCAGGGCATGGACTGCCAGTATGGTGAGTAGCATTTTACCGGCAAGGCTGTGGACCTGGCGGTTGAAAATACTCAAGTCCAAGGCGTTCTCCGTGCCGTGTCAGGTGGCAGTGCATCAGTGACGCGGGCCGCGTTCCATCTTTCCCGGAATCTTCGTGTGACCCCGCCCGGGGCGTCAAGTTCCAGGGGCATCCTGTTTCACATGATTTCACAGGGTTGAGACAGGAGGATTTTCAGGCTCCCGTCGGTGGGCAGGCTGGATTCCAGGAGGTAGGTGATGGCCCTGTTATCTGTCTTCAGCCGGCGCAGCAGTTGTTCCTGGTCATCATAGACCGGGGGTTCAGTGAAGCCTTCCTGTTCCAGCCGGCTGGCGAGGATACGCTTGTAGGCGTTGCGGGACATGAACAGGATTTTCTGCAGGAAGACCTCCTGAAGTATCGGGTTCGAGTTGTTCTGCAACGGATACAGGGTGCCGTCCCGGCTGCTGTAAGGCGCTCCCAGGTAAATACGGCGCACCTCCTGGGGGCTGAGCACGTCTGTGCCGGCCGAGCTGTTGGCAACCACTGCCAGCGAGCAGTCCATACCCAGGCACGCGGGGGATATCACGAGGGCCAGAAGCAGGTTGATAAGTTGTACAGGCACGGTTCTCATAGCCGGGCCGCCCTGTTCAGGCGCGGCGCTGTTTGCGCCGGAATATTGCTGCAATAACAGGGCATAAATCCCCTAATCCTGCGGTCTGGAAGTACTGTTAACACGTGAACTTGAACTGGCGACTTCTTCAGGTATCAGGTCGCCGAGCCCTTTGAATCCATATTTTTACTATAAACCCATTACATTGAATAGATATGAATAATTACCCTGTGACTCGCATCACCTAGTGGTCAAATATATTCAATATACGTGATAAATGATACTTGCAATACGTATAAACCCTAACAATAATACAGAATGTATGGGCCCTGGGGGTTGAACGGGGCACTTTACGGAAGCAAAGCGTTGTTCATACCGCTTCCGAAACAGGTGATTTTTCCGTAAGCGAATGAAAAATCATAATAAATCAGGGGTTTTGGCTGTCTGGAACTGTAAATCGGGGAACCACTGCACAGGCGAACATATTTTGCTGTCGTCTGTCGCGGGTTGGAGGAAGTTCGCAGCACAGCCTGAATCTCTGCTAATCCTATCTCTTGGGAGTTGGAGGGAATAATGGCGAAAAGAAGAGACGTACTCAAGGCAGGTGCAATGGCGGTTGCCAGCACACCCGCAATTTTTGGCGGAGCGGCCATACCGCGCGCAGCACAGGCGCAGCTATGCCGCCCGGCAGGCATACGCAGCCCGTTGACGGAGCCCGATAGCCCGCCGGTCCGGCCTTACATTGAACCGGTGTATATTCCGCCGGCAATGTCACCGGTAGACCCGGCCACACTGGCTCCGCCGCCGGATCCCAACCGGCACCAGCGCTTTGACGAATTCCGTCCGGCCAAGCACTACGTGCAGCACATGACCGAGGGGCTGTGGAACTATCACCAGGATCTGTCCGCCCTGAACCCGCTGGGGTTTGGCTCGCTGGCCTGGATGTTCAACGGTGCCACACCGGGTGAAACCCTGGTGGCCCGCTACGGTGAGCCGGTGTTCGTGCGTCGCTACAACGACCTGCCGGCAACCGAGAATGCGCTGATGCCCATTGGCCTGCCTTATACGACTCTTCACCTGCACAACGCCCATACCGCTTCTGAAAGTGATGGTTACCCGGAAGATTTTGCCGGCCCCGGCGAGTTCTGGGATCACCACTACGCCATGATGTATGCGCGCAATGACCCGCGCGAGGCGCTGGGCAGTCTGTGGTACCACGACCACATGCTCGATTTCACGGCAACTAACGTCTATGCCGGCCTGTCAGCGATGGCGACCTTCTATGACGACCTGGATTCGGGCGACGAGAACGATCCCAATCCCCATGCGCTGCATCTGCCAGGCACTTACGGCAAGTATGACCTGTCATTCATCCTGCACGACGTGCGTTTCGACCAGGCGGGCAACCCGGCCTACAACGTGTTCGATACCGATGGCCACCTGGGTGACCTGATCACCGTCAACCGCAAAGTCATGCCGTATCTTGAAGTCGAGCCGCGTAAATACCGTTTCCGCATCTATGACGGCGGTCCGTCGCGTCTCTACGAGCTGATCCTGAGCGACAACTCCGAGATGTTCGTTATCAGCACCGACGGCAACCTGCTGGAAGAACCGGTCAGTGCGACCAGCCTGGTGATGGGGCCGGCCAACCGCCACGATGTCATTATCGACTTCTCGCGTTACCGTCCCGGCCAGACCATCGAGATGCTGAATATCATGGAGCAGATCAATGGCCAGGGTCCGACCGGCCGACGCCTGGAAGGCCCGGATCGCATGAAGGTCATGCAGTTCCGCATCAAGGAACTGGAAGGCCCGGACAACAGTACTATCCCGGACTTCCTGCGCGAATTGCCGCGTATCAATCTCAATGAAGTGGTTGCTGAACGCGAATGGGTGTTCGACCACGACATGGGCCTGTGGACGGTCAACCATGAATTCATGGACCCGACCAAGATCTCGGCATCCGTCAAACAGGGCACCGCGGAAATCTGGACATTCCGCAACGCCGGCAGCTCCTGGGCTCACCCGGTACATGTGCACTTCGAGGAATTCCAGGTACTGGAATGGAACGGCAGGCCGCCTACCGGTGTGTTGCGTTCGAGAAAAGACGTCGCAGTGCTGGGCCCGAACGACACCTGCAAGGCCTTCTACCGCTTCGACGACTTCCTCGGCCGTTTCCCCATCCACTGCCACAACAATGTGCATGAAGACAATGCCATGATGTTACGTTGGGACATTGTTCCGAACGGCGGTGATGATGATCACGGCGGCGGCTGGCACCGCTAGGCGCCAGGCTTCGAGTCAGTGACAACATATCGGAATTCCAAGGAGTCCAAGATGAAAAAGACGACAAGAAGAACGTTCCTGGCAGGCGCCGCCGCAGCTGTACCGCTAGCCGCGACCGCTGCAGTCGCCCCAGGTGCTGTTGATGATAACCCGGCCTTCAAGAACTGCCCGCGGGCCAAAAACGGCAAGAATTCCAGCCGTTTCCCGCAGGTGCTGGTGCAGGACCAGTTCAAGAAGAAAGCCTGGTTCTATGAAGAGTTGCTCGCAGATCAGCTGGTGCTGATCAGTTTCACCTCAGTGAAAGGGGAGAAGTACTACCCGGTGCTGGATAACCTGGTCAAGGTGCGTGAAATGATCCAGGCCCGTGTCGGTTCACACGTGAAAATGTACACGATCACCACGGATCCTCACCACGATACCCCGGAGGCCCTCGCGAAGCTGGCCGAAGAAAACGGGGCTGACTGGCAGTTTCTGACCGGTGCGCCGGAGGATGTCCGGGAAATTCTCGCATCCTTCAATGCACGTGGCAGCCTGTATGCGCTGTCCTGGATCGGTAACGAACAGACCGGCCGCTGGCTGAACAAGCCGAGCCGGTTGCAACCGCTGTTTATCGCGGAAGCCGTTGGTCGACTCAGTACCGGCAAACAGCACAAGCCGTTCCTTGTGGACATGCATAGTGTTTGATGCGCGGCCCGACAAGGAAACACACGAGGTGATACTACACATAATATCTTCAGTTTCACGAATCTGTCTGTATTGTGAAGCCGGGGAGGAGGTGAAAAATCAATGAAGCACAAAAGACCATTTGTTAAAAAAGCACGGTTGGCAGCCGCGTTAGGCGTGCTGGCGGCCGGGACGAGCATGAGTGCAGCGGCACTGGATGTCGGCTCCTGCGAAACTGTTGTCGATCCGTTCCTGTCCAATGTGATGGGTATGCCGGTTGAGGCGGTTATGGGGCATCCCTGTGCGCAACCGCACCCGGGGCCCTCTATCCAGACAACCTCTGAAGACGGCATAACCACCTTTGTGGAAACGCCGGAAGGTCATTTCCCGCCACAGAACCCGTTCGATGAA
Organism: Gammaproteobacteria bacterium; assembly: GCA_011374975.1. Lineage (GTDB taxonomy): Bacteria > Pseudomonadota > Gammaproteobacteria > DSM-19610 > DSM-19610 > Thiogranum. The sequence continues at coordinate 9,555 of DRNU01000107.1, forward strand.
CCGCCTGGCAGTAACTTCCTCATGACGGTTTACGAGAACATGCGGGATCTCAGTGGACGTGAAATGCCCAACACACTGCCGTCGACACCGGACAATCCCTATAATCTGCATGACGGCCCGGTATTGACGAAGGCTATCGATCCGACCAACCCGGAAGACGACCTCGACAGGATTATCGACAAGATCGAGAGAGCGGCGAAGCGCGGACGTGCTTTGCATCCGAAGCTGATCCAGCGTGGTATCGATATCCTGGAAGGTAACAAGATCCGGCGTGCCTACAGCGGCTTCCCGATGCTGCACTATAACGGCCCCAAGAAGGTCCGGGCGGTTGAGCCGATCCTTGATGATGACGGCAATGTCATTGGCGGCAATGTCGATGTCAACATGATCTATTTCAACCAGCACATTGAGTCGGATGTCGGGTTTATCGATCCCAGTGCGGTGCAGGAAGTACCCTACACGGTTACCTATCACATCAAGGTGCTGAACCGCGGAATAGAAGACTTCTCACCCATGACCATGAACTTCAACCGCATCGTTAACCCGATGACCGGCGAAGACATGCGCGGACCGTTCCATGCCTCCATGGACAAGAGTTACTTCCCGATGCTGCACGAGGGCACGGAGTACACTATCAAGATCAAGGAAAACAAGGGCAAGTACTTCAACCTGACCTATACCTGGGGCTGGCGCATTCACCCGCCACGCGTGCAGGTCGTGGAAAATGCGCTGAAGACGGCCGGCCCGAACGGCTGGACACTGCCCGAGTGGGAGAAGTCTGCATTCTGTGAAGGCGGCGCAAAGGATCCTGATTGCGATCCGGTGAACGATCCGGCTGACCGGGCTTATGCCATCGCCCAGATCGGTGACCTTTCCCCGGCCAAGCGCATGTGGAACCTCTTCAAGTCACTGGAAAACGGTGATGAGACTGACGGCCACAGTCATGACAGGCACAGGCGGGGCTGGATAAAGCGGGATAACCTGCAGCAGGTTGCCGCCGATCTGCGCGAAGCTTTCCTCGACTGGACCGACCGCACCAAACTGCCGACCGGTGTAGAAGCTGATCCCGATGCGACCCTGACCCTGCTGTATGTCAACAACACGATCTATGGCAGCCGCCAGGGTCTGACGGGTGAAGGCAGTAAACTGGGGCCGGCCAGCTACAAGGGTGTCGGCAACGGCAGCGCCCATGACTGGACGATCCGTCCCTACAAGTACAAGGTCACCCTGCTCAATGGCGACCACTTCCCGCACGGCTACATGAACGTCGACTTCGGCGGCTCGCGCGGCTGGGAGAACCACTTCCAGTTCACCGATCCGACTACCCTGGTCGGCCCGCATCCGGATATTCCGCCGGGCAGCCCCGCAAATGGCGACCCCTACGATAATCCGGCCAATGTGGTGGCAGGAGAGGAAAATGTGTTCCCGATCAACCGCGGTGGTGCGGAAGAGTTCCTGCAGCCCACACCGCGCCCGCTGGATCACATCAACGGCGAACCGCAGTTTGGTTCAGGTTGCTTCTTCACTTTCGGTCGTAACCACGCCTGGCCGAATGCCGGTGGTCCATGGGGCGGTATCATGACCCCGCCGGTCATGGCTGACGGTACTCCGGGTCTGCACAAGGTTGAGATTGACTACAACTTTGAACCCAGCATCCGTCTGAAGATCTACCAGTTCGATCCGCTGCATCACGATATAGCGGTCTATTCGCTGCACTAGCAGTCGGTTAGCAGTTCGCAGAAGCCCTTCCCGGATTGGCGGGAAGGGCATCTGCTTTTACAGGCAGTAACAGTTGTGTAAGCTGGAGCGGGCGCAAGTCCGGCCCTAACTGCGGTACACAACACAGTGGGTGTTTTTGAGTGGTTGCCGAACGCGTTGATGATGCCTGGCTGCACGGGCCTGACCCAGGCTGCA
>DRNU01000108.1 GCA_011374975.1 Gammaproteobacteria bacterium
TGAATGCATTGGCCAGATTATTGTGGGCCATGGAATCATTCGGGTTAAGCGACAAAGCGCGTTCATAGTGGACTATAGCCTCATCTGTCCGGTCCTGCGCCGCCAGCGCCATGCCCATGTTGTTGTGAGCCAGCGCATTGTCCGGATTAAGCGACAAGGCGCGTTCATAGTGGACTATGGCCTCGTCTATACGGCCCTGTGCCGCCAGTGCAAGGCCCATGTTGTTATGGGTCGCTGTATTCTCTGGGGCCAGCGACAGCACACGTTCATAGTGGGCTATGGCCTCGTCTATACGGCCCTGCATCTTGAACAGGTTGCCCAGATTGTAATGGGCCGGCGCATCATCCGGGCTAAGCGACAACGCATGTTCGTAGTGGGTTACAGCCTCGTTCAACCTGCCCAGCTTCGACAACATCAGGCCAAGGTTGTTATGGGCAGGAACATCATCCGGGTCAAGCGACAACGCACGTTCGTAGTGGGTTACGGCCTCTTCAACCCGCCCCCGCGTCGCCAGCATATCGCCCATCTGGCGTACCCGTTGCGCCTCCCTGCTACCGGGTTTCATCATCAGCTCGGATATAAATAAATCTGCCCTCTTTTCCGGTCCTCTTTACCGAGATTTGCAGTCAGTGGCTCAACTCGGCAACCGCCTCGTCCAGCGCCTTGGCCACACCCGCTTCCAGGTCTTTTGCCACGGACATGGCCTTGCTGCCTTCCGCTACAGCAGTCGGGCGCACGAACAGCACGCGGGTCGCACCGTCTTTCTGGATCAGGGTAATGTGCAACGGACACAGGGCCAGCATCTCCGGATCGGCATTGCTGACAGCATTGGCGTACCAGCCATTGCAGAACACCATGGCACGGATACCTTCCAGCTTGTTGCGGTTATAGTCATCGCCCCAGCGTTCTGCGAAATTGCTCAGATTAGCCTGGATGTCCGGTTCAAATACCACGAAGAACCGGTTGTTCTCGAGGCTTTCGTAAACCACTTTGTAGGCGCTGTCGAGGTCCTTGTTGATGTTCCAAACGCGTACCTTGCCACCTTCCGCGGCTGCCTGCGTCACGAACATGATTCCGATCAGGATAATAATCAGGTGTTTCATCGCTTCTTCTCTCAAGTAAAAGTATTTAAGCCGCCCTGGCGCCTTGCCAGCCACAGCCTACACCTGATTTTAAGGCCTGTATCGAATTTCGGGCAACACCCCGGCCTGCGGATACGCAAACCGTACCCGCTAACCCCTGTCTTCCCGGGGCAAGTTCAGGAGAGCTAATTACGATTTTCCCGGGTTTGACACCCCAATCAGACCCAGCAGACCGGAAAGGAAAAGAAAGATGGCTGCCGGGACGGGTACCGGTGAAGCTACACCACGCAAGGAAATAACACTGACAAAATCAGGATTTGAACCTATACCGGTCAATGTCTGCCAGGACAGGGAATATTCCCCGGAAACAGGATCCCAGACACCTGTAGCGAATGCAGAAGTGACACCATCGGACTTTCCGGTCCCTGTATGCATATCATTACCATTCCAGTTGAAAAACCAGCTACTCAGATCCATTGTAATCGTACCTGATACATCATCCAGCACCCCGCTCGGGACTGGACCGCCAGCAATACTGCCTGCCGGTTGAGCACCACCGAGGTTGGATTCAGCAGTGTAGACATTAATAGGAAATCCGCTGAACTGTGCACCTGCAATGCGTTCTGGATCCGGTGAGGTGGGTGGCCGTCCCACTCCTCCATTACCGATATACCCACCCACCAGATTAGTGTTCGGGCCAATAACCGTGAACGGACTGAGCCCTGAACCATCCGATGTGTCCATATCGAATTCACCGCTGGTAATTGTCATACTGCCTATATTGAAAGTGGCGGATACACCCAGCAGAGGAACCGACACAATAGCGGCGCAAAATATGCTCATCAAAACGTTTTTCATCTCAATCCTCCTTAATTGTGAAAATCGCGGAATAGCGGCAGCACTCGCTGCTATCCACAACATCTCCAGGGCAACTTCTATGCCTGAAAAAGAATAACCCGATATTACAATCTGTTACGGCCTCAACAGCAAAAGGCCACAAATATTTTTGTAAAGTTAACCGACTAAATTTTGCGAAATTTTACACCAGGCAAATGTGTAGTTACACCTTGCAGGACAACAGTCCCATTTCGTATTCGCCTTCCGGCAAAGGAATCCACATTCTATGACCACTGCCTGGCGCAACACGGGCGGGCCGGCCATCCCGGTCATGCATCTGTTCGAGCCGGAAACTGCGGTTACCACCGGGATGAATGAGTTCCAGTTCATCGCCGACCGAGAATCTGTTTTTTACATCAACTTCGGCCATGCCGGTAGTCCTGTCGTAAGCTACCAGTTCACCCACGAAACGCTGCTGATCGCTGTGCGAATGGTTACTCAGATAGTTCTGGGTCTCATGTTCGTGGTGGCGTTGCAGGAAACCGTCGGTATAACCGCGGCTGGCCAGGTTTTCCAGCTTGCCGAGCAGTCCGGGATCGAAAGGGCGGCCCGCGACGGCATCGTCGATGGCCTTGCGGTATACCTGTGCGGTGCGCGCCGTGTAATAGTGTGACTTGGTGCGCCCTTCTATCTTCAGGCTGTTGACACCGATCCTGACCAGGCGTTCGACATGTTCCACGGCGCGCAGGTCCCTGGAGTTCATGATGTAGGTGCCGTGTTCGTCTTCTTCGATCGGCATCAGTTCGCCGGGACGATTGGCTTCCTCGATCAGTTTGACTTCGGCAGGCCTGACATCGCCGCTGATATCCTGCGTTGCATCTTTCACCTTGTAATCCCAGCGACAGGCGTTGGTGCAGGTGCCCTGGTTGGCATCGCGGTGGTTGAAGTAACCCGACAGCAGGCAACGTCCCGAGTAGGCGATGCACAGCGCACCGTGCACGAACACTTCCAGTTCGATATCGGGACATTCGTTGCGAATCTCCTCGACCTGGTCCAGCGACAGCTCACGCGACAGGATGATGCGTTTGATACCCAGCTGCTGCCAGAACTTCACGCTGGCATAGTTCATGGTGTTGGCCTGCACGGACAGATGGATATCCAGTTCCGGCCAGCGTTCGCGCACCAGCATGATCAGGCCGGGGTCGGCCATGATGAGCGCATCCGGGCCCAGTTCGATAACCGGCTCCATGTCCGCCATAAAAGTCTTTATTTTGCTGTTGTGCGGCAACACGTTGGTGGCCATGAAGAAAGCCTTGCCACGGGCATGCACCGCCTCGATGCCGGTGGCCAGGTTTTCCAGCTTGCTGAAATCGTTGTTGCGCACGCGCAGGCTGTAACGCGGCATGCCGGCGTAGACCGCATCGGCACCGTAGGCGATGGCGTAGCGCAGGTTGCGCAGGGTACCTGCCGGGGCCAGTAATTCGGGTGTTTTCATAGTGGCATGACCATAAAACTCAGGGGCAGTATCTGCAAGGCATTGCAGGGGAATCCTGATGAATTGCAATGTTTCTGTTTTTGCGCGGGCCCAATCTACGCGTGGCGGATGGCTTCGTCTATCGTCTGCAGCGCAGTCTCCCAGGCTTCGCCCTGGTTACCGTTCTCTGCCATCAATTCCATCAGATCATAGGCGATGCGGCGATGCTCCGGTGACAGGTCACGCAACTTGCGCAGCATATACATGTAACCGCTGTTTTCCATTTTCAGGGTACTGATCAGGGCATACAGGTTAAGACTGACACCACCGTGGGGGTCGGCTTTAATGATATCCACGACTTTCTGCAACACATCGTTCGGCATGTCAGGCTCTGGGTTTGGGTTTGTCGGCAACATTATCGCGCAGGTAGACAGGGATGGCCTGTTCCGGGGGCAGCGCCCCGCCCTGCGCGAACATCCCGGCCGCGAGTCGCGCCACGTCAGCGGCATGCGGCTGGCGGTTATAGCGGATGGCCGGCTCTGCCAGTGCGCAACGCGCTGCCAGTACTTCACCGTAGGTGTCCCAGCCGCTGCCCGTACCGATCCAGTCGCCCGGCTGCGGCACATCAACCTGTGCAGGTACACAGACCCGCTCTTCACCCTGTGCCTGCACCAGGCCATCACTGTCAGCGATGAACGCTCCCCAGTAAACTTCCTGCATGCGCGCGTCGAGTGCCGCCAGTACCTGCGTGCCCCCCTGTTCGTGCACCGCGCCCTGCGCCAGTGCCGCCAGCGTGGAGACCGGGATGACCGGCAGATCGGCACCAAACGCCATGCCTTGCGTCATACCAGCGGCGATGCGCAGGCCGGTAAAGGAACCGGGACCGCGCCCGAAGGCGATGGCATCCAGTTGCGTGAGGCCTGTACCGGCTTCGGCCAGCAGTGTTTCCACGAACGGCAGCAGCAGGGCTACATGCCGGCGCGGGGCTATTTCAAAGCGCTCCCGCACCTCATCACCAATAATCAATGCAACAGAACAGGCCTCAGTGGCGGCCTCAATGGCGAGTATGCGGCTCATGACAGGGCGGCGACATCGCTGGCCTGGAAAAAGGCCACCACGTCATCGGGATTACGCGTGCGTTTCATATCCGGCAGGCTGTTGAGGAAAACACGGCCGTAGCGCTTGCTGAGCAGGCGCGGGTCGCAGATGACCAGCACGCCACGGTCATTGACGTCGCGGATGAGGCGTCCCACGCCCTGCTTGAGAGTAATCACCGCATGCGGCAGCTGCTCATCCATGAACGGGTTGCCGCCCTTCTCTTTCAGGGCATCGATGCGCGCCTGCCAGACCGGGTCGCCGGGCGAGGCGAACGGCAGCTTGTCGATGATGACACAGGACAGCGCTTCGCCGCGCACGTCCACGCCTTCCCAGAAACTGCTGGTGCCAAGCAGTACCGCGTTGCCCAGTTCGCGGAAACGCTCCAGCAACTCGCTGCGCGGCGCGCTGCCCTGCACCAGCAGCGGGAAATCACAGCTTGTTTGCAGGCGCTCACGGGCGATATTGAGTGCACGGTAACTGGTGAACAGCAGGAAACTGCGGCCGCGCGCGGCCTGGATAATCTGCTCGGCATGATCCAGCATGCGTTCGGTGTAGACAGGGTCGCTCGGCTCCGGCATACCCTCGGGCACATAAAACAGTGCATTGTTCTGAAAATCGAAAGGGCTGTCGAGTTGCAGCGTCTCGGCCTCTTCCAGTCCCAGCCGGTGTGAGAAGTGTGTGAAACTGCCGTTCACCGACAGTGTGGCCGAGGTAAAGATCCAGCGGCTCGGCAACTCATGGCGATGGGTACTGAAGATATCAGCGACATCCAGCGGGGTCAGGTTGATACGAAATGACTGGCGCCAGGTCTCGAACCAGTGCACGTGGTTCTCGGGCGGCTGCTCGGTAGTCTGCACCAGCAACCCCTGCAACCTGAGCGCACGCTGGTAGCAATTGTCCAGCCCGCGGCTGTGTTCAGCCTGGGGTTCCAGCGCATTGACCAGCGCCGCCAGTGCTTCACGCAGCAGCACGAGCTTGTCCTGCAGGTCGCGCTTGCCGGCCATTTGTGACCAGGGCGAGCGCTGCTCGCCCCTGCCCATGGTCAGGCGCACCTCCCGGGTGGCGTGCTCAAGCTCACGGGCAATATCCGGCAGGCCTTCCAGCTGCGCGGTCTCGCGCAGGTACTCGTCGATACTGTCCTGCGCCAGTTCCTGTAACTGGCGACTGGACAGCGTCATGCCGAAAAAGCGTGCGGCGGTCTCCGGCAGCTGGTGCGCCTCGTCGATGATGAACACATCGGCACCGGGCAGCAGTTCGCCGAAACCTTCTTCCTTCAGCGCCAGGTCGGCGCACAGCAGGTGGTGGTTGATCACCACCAGGTCAGCCTCCTGGGCGGCGCGTCGCGCCTGGATGACATGGCACTTGCTGAACCATTCACATTGCTGGCCGAGGCAGTTATCGGCACTGGATGTCACACGCGGCCAGATCGGCGAGTCCTCGGGGATACCGGTCAGTTCGGCAATATCGCCGCTGCGGGTACGACCCGACCAGTCAGCAATATTTTCCAGCTGGCTGACCTGCTGGCGCGAAGTCAGTCGCCCCTCGCTACGGGTAGTTTCCAGGCGATGGTGACAGAGATAGTTGGCACGGCCTTTCAGCAGCGCAGCGTTCACCGGTGCCGCCAGCGCCGAGCGCACAGTCGGCAGGTCGCGGTGGAACAGCTGGTCCTGCAGGTGCCGGGTACCGGTAGAGATGATCACTTTCTGCCCGGACAACAGGGCCGGCACCAGGTAGGCAAAGGTCTTGCCGGTCCCGGTGCCGGCCTCGACAATCAGTGTCTCGCCCTGTTGCGCCAGCACCCGCTCAACGGCCTGCGCCATCTGCTGTTGCTGCGGACGCGCGGCGAAGCCCGGCACCTCGCCGGCCAGCGCGCCGTCGCTGCCCAGGCAGGCAGCGGCCTGCAGCTCACTGTCGAAGGGGGAGTCAGTACGGGAGTTCAAGGGCCGGTCCGGTTGTCCCAGAGCTCGTCATCGATTGCGCCGTCCTCGCGTGTCCACACCAGCTGCGAGATGATCTTGAAGCGTGCCACGCTCATGGCACCGCGTTTCTTGCGTGCGCTCTTGCCGGCCTCGTCCATGGCGTCGCGGATATCCTCACGTTCGGCCTCGTACATTTCCACCGGTTCATAGCTCTCGTCCATGATCACCAGCAACACACTGTCCCAGTCCTGCTCCAGCTTCAGCTGGCCGACACGCTGGCCGGATTTTTCCTCGTCGAAAATGACCCGGCCCTTGATCTGGATGCGTTTGCCGTCACGCGAACCCTGGCCGATGGCGTCATAACCACCGGAGCGCTCGTCACAGAGTTTGAGGTCCAGCAGGCGCGCGGCGTCGTGCTCGGCGATCTCGCCACTCACGCCCGGCAGCGGCTTGCCCGTGGTACGCCGGAACTCGGCCGCCAGGCGGCGCGCCTCGGAGATCAATTTGTCGACTGAATATACGCCCACGGTGCCGTTATCTTTGTTTGTCGGTGGAATTTCGCCAGCTATACCCGCGGCATTGTAACACCCGGCCGCCGGCCGGCAGTTAAATTCTGCCGGCCAGGCTGCGGGCCTTTTGTTCGGCTGCACGGGCGCCGGCACTGTCGTTCAACGACCAGCGGGCACGTGCCACCAGCCGCCAGTTGGCAGCCTGCAGGCGGATATCGCCCCCGGACAGGGCGTTGGATTTAAGGGCCAGTTGTTCAGCCTGCTGCGGCTGTCCCTGCGCCAGGCGCGCTGTTGCCAGTCGCTGCCAGAGCGCGGCATTACGCGGATCGATGCGTAGCGCACGTTCAATCGTGGCGGCCTCGGCGTCGATATCGCCGGCCTGGCGGTGGCTGTCGGCACGTTCCAGCAAGGCCACCACGGCGCCACCGGTTGGCGCCTGCGGTGCGACCTCGACCCGCCCTTCCGGCACGGGTGCGGGTCCGGACGGTTCGCCGGCGGGCACCACCACCTTCCCGCTGCCATCGACCACCGGCGGCAAACCCCGTTGCGGCGCGCTGGTACAGGAGGCGACCAGCACCAGTATTGGCAGATAGAGAATACGTTTCATTGCATCCAGTCCGGTAACCAGCCCGGTGCCTGACCGCGTGCGCAGGGCGCCGCTTCGGGCATCGAGCCTGTTTCTATAAAGGGCAATTGTACGGTATTGTCGCAGCCGCTGTCGGCCAGCCCGGCGCTGTCCATATCCACCCCGTGCCAGACCACGTCATCCGGTTTGGGCGGCTGCATGGCGACCGTGCCGGCAGTCGCGAACAGGTCGGCCCAGACCTGCATGGCGCCGCTGGCGCCGGTCAGCCCCATCGGCTGGTTATCATCGCGTCCCATCCAGATCACACCCAGTTTTTCACCGTCGTAGCCGGCGTACCAGCTGTCACGCAGGTCGTTGGTGGTGCCGGTCTTGCCCGCCAGTCCCAGCTGAGGGGAAAATCGCCGGTTCAGCGACCGGCCGGTGCCGGTCTCGACCACCATCTGCAAGGCACGGTTGATGAGGAAAGCCGGGCCAGGTTCGATCACCCGCTCCACCTTGAGCGGGTAGCGCTGCAAGGGCACACCGTCGGCATCCTGTACAGCGCGGATGCTGCGCAACGGCACCATAAAACCACCGCTGGCGAAATTGATATAGAGACGTGTCACATCCAGCGGGCTGAGATCGGTGGCCCCCAGGAACAGCGACGGGTACGGGTTCAACGGTTGGTGCAGCGACAGGCGGCGCA
>DRNU01000109.1 GCA_011374975.1 Gammaproteobacteria bacterium
CCGGGATGACGTATTGTCTTTGCTGCGGCGCGCACGCTGGGCCAAGATGAACGAGGATGAACTCGCGTTATTGCTCCCCGACCTGGATGAACCGGAGCAACGGGCCAGGGTCCTGCTGCAGGACTATGCCCTGGAGTGGCTGCTTGTCACACTCGGCGACAGGGGTGCGCAGGCATACACGGCAGAAGGGGAAACCCTCTCCGTGGCACCGGACCGGTCAACCGACGTTGTCGACACCGTGGGCGCCGGCGATGCCTTTGCCAGCGTATTGATACTGGGCCTGCTGCATGACTGGTCCATGCAACTGATGCTGCAGCGCGCACAGGACTTTGCATCTTCCATCGTCGGTGTGCGCGGCGCCACGGTATCCGATATGACTTTTTATCAACAGTTTTGCAAGGACTGGAATCTGGTATGAGATTGAATGGCGGTTTTCTGGAAAAGTTGCAGACCTACCTGAAACAGAAGCGACAGTGTGCCCATCGGGTGATTCACCGCTTTCGTGAGCGAGGTCAGCCGTTTCTGTTACGCAGCGAACTGCAATCCATGTTCAGCGAGTTGTGTGCCGAACCGGACGGCCAGTGCCTGTTGAATACGCCAATGCAGCAGATGATCGGCTGGGCCCAGGAAGGCGCGCTGGACAATACCTATTGTTACCTGGCGCTGCGCACCCGCGTGGCACGCTGGAGTTATATCCGTTTCCAGCTGGACACCCTGGATGTGGAGGAACTGGATGTCTCCTCTTACCTGGAGGCCAGGGAGCGCCTGGTCAACGGCATGGGCAGGCATGATACCCGCCAGGTGCTGGAACTGGACCTGGGCCCGTTTTCCAGAGAGTTCCCGAAACTGAAGGAGGCGCACTCCATAGGGCGTGGCGTGGAGTTTCTGAATCGTCGTTTATCCGGTCAGCTGTTCGAGGATCTGGGCAAAGGCGACCGTCAACTGCTGGAGTTCCTGCGCGTGCACCAGTACCGCGGCCAGCAGCTGATGCTTAACGAGGATATCGATGACGTTCAGGGCATGCGCAGCGCCTTGCGGGCAGCGCGTGATTACCTGGAGACACAGTCTGCAGAAGCCACCTGGGACGAAGTCGGGCACCAGTTACGGGGGCTGGGATTCGAACCGGGCTGGGGCCGCACCCGGTGTGTCATGGTGGAGAGCATGAAACTTCTGCTGGATATCCTTGAGGCACCGTCACCGGGCAACCTGGAAAAGTTCCTCGCGCGTATCCCGATGATCTTTTCCATCGCCATCCTGTCTCCGCACGGCTGGTTCGGCCAGGCGGGCGTACTGGGCCGACCGGATACCGGTGGCCAGGTGGTGTATATCCTTGACCAGGTCAGGGCGCTGGAACGCGAGATGCGTCAGCGCCTGCATGAGCAGGGGCTGGATATCGATCCACAAATCGTGGTGGTGACACGCCTGATCCCGGAAGCCGAGGGGACCACCTGCGACCAGCGTATCGAATCTATCGCGGGAACCCACGATGCGCGCATCCTGCGCGTTCCCTTCCATAACGAAAACGGTGAAGTGGTACCGCAGTGGATTTCACGTTTCGAGATCTGGCCTTACCTGGAACGCTATTCGTTTGATGCAGAGCGTGAGTTACTGGCGGAACTGGGCGGGCGCCCGGACCTCATCATTGGCAACTATTCCGATGGCAACCTGGTAGCGACGCTTGTTTCGCAACGGCTCAAGGTGACCCAGTGCAATATCGCTCACGCACTGGAAAAAACCAAGTACCTCTACTCGGATCTCTACTGGAAAGACAATGATGAGCAGTATCATTTCTCCGCACAGTTCACAGCTGACCTGATCGCCATGAATACCGCGGATTTCATTATCACTTCGACTTACCAGGAGATCGCCGGCACCAGCGACGGTGTGGGACAGTACGAGGCACATACGGCCTTTACCATGCCCGGCCTGTACCGTGTGGTACACGGTATCGACGTGTTCGATCCCAAGTTCAATATTGTCTCGCCCGGCGCCGATGCCGACGTGTACTTCCCTGCCGACGATACGGAGCGGCGCCTGAGTCACCTGCATGATGAAATTGATGAACTGATTTTCGGCAAGCAGACCGCGTTTGACGTTCGCGGCGTGCTGCAGGACAGGGACAGGCCTTTGCTGTTCAGCATGGCGCGCATGGACCATATCAAGAACCTGACCGGCCTGGTCGAGTGGTACGGCGGCAACCCGAAACTGCGGGAAATGACCAATTTGCTGATTGTTTCCGGCCATGTCGATCCCCAGCGTTCCGGCGATGCGGAAGAACGCAACGAGATCGAGCGCATGCACCGCCTGATGGACGAGTACCAGCTGGATGGCCAGGTGCGCTGGCTGGGTAAACACCTGGAAAAAAGCATGACCGGCGAGCTGTACCGGGTGGTGGCCGACCTCAGGGGTGCCTTCGTGCAACCCGCCCTGTTTGAAGCGTTCGGCCTGACGGTTATCGAAGCAATGAGCACCGGCTTACCGACCTTCGCCACCTGTTTCGGCGGACCGATGGAAATCATCGAGGACAATGTCTCCGGTTTTCATATCGACCCCAACGCAGGCAAGCGCGCAGCGGAACGCCTGGTTCAGTTCTTTGCGCACTGCGCTGAAGACCCGCAGGAATGGCAGCGTATCTCGCGCGGGTCGCTGGCGAGAGTCGAGGAACGCTATACCTGGAAGCGCTATGCAGAACGGCTGATGACCCTGTCGAGGGTCTATGGGTTCTGGCACTATGTCACCGACATGGAACGGGCTGAAACACAACGTTACCTGGAAATGTTTTATGCCTTGCAGTTCCGGCCGCTGGCGGAGAAATTGCAG
>DRNU01000110.1 GCA_011374975.1 Gammaproteobacteria bacterium
CAGAGCGCTCTGAAAGCACTGAAGGCAGCAGTGAAACCGGCGAGCGCAGCAGCGCCGGTAACGAACCCGGCAGAACACCCGCCGCCCAGTTCCAGGCCAACAGCAGCACGGCCGAACCGGTCGGCGAACTGCTCGACGTTATCGCGTAGGTAAACACCATGAAGATAGACGGCGCACTCTCTCAAGCCATGCAGGGCATACAACGCGGCCTCAACAGCGCCCGCGGTCACGCCGCGGAAATCGCCAGCGCAGGCCAGTTCAACGACAGCAGCCCCGCCAGCCTGGTCGAACCCCTGATCGGGTTGCGCCAGGACACTCTCCAGGTACAGGCCTCCACCCAGGTGCTCAAGGCAGCCGACGAGATGCTCGGCACCCTGTTCGACGAAAAAACCTGATTCCCTCGTCGTCTCGACAGATCAACGGCTGCGGGCTGGTACGCAGTATCCGGTTAGCTGTATCATTCGCCCCGAAAGCGCCCGTAGCTCAGCTGGATAGAGTACCGCCCTCCGAAGGCGGGGGTCACAGGTTCGAATCCTGTCGGGCGCGCCATACAAACAAAAGAACCCGCCTTGTGCGGGTTCTTTTGTTTGTATGGCGCGCCCGATGGCCGATGAGATCCTGTTCGTTCGACAAAATGCGAATGCATTTTGGATGGCGGCGCACAGCGCCGACAGGGCGCAGCCCCGAACATCGCCCTTGGGCGATGTGAGTCAATCCTGTCTGCAACAGTATCCTCCGGTAAAGAAGCAAGATCCCGACTGCTGCCCGGAAATAAGATTGCCGCGCTTTTGCGTTATTACGCAAAAACAATGGTCTATAAAGATAATCTGATGAGCCACTCCAGACATATCGCCTAACTGCCCTGTTATCTAACCCATGATTCGCTAAGATACCCTCCCCGCACCGGTACAGGTTGATCGGCACGGGCATAACAATGAACACGGAGAAGTATATGGATTTTGCACACGTCCTTGGCCTGAACAAGGCACCCGGCGATCCGGACGACGAGCGCCGCAAACTGCAACTCTATATCAACCTGAAACTGGCATCCTCCGGGCAGCCGACCTGCGTGCCTGAAGAAGATGCGCGCTTTTTCGATATCTCCAGCGACCTGCTGAAAAGTTACCGCGAGAAGAATCGCCTGCTGGTGGACTATCACTGCTGGGTGGACCAGCGCATCCAGGACTTTCTCAACCAGTATCTCGAAGACCTGGAAGAAGACCGGATACCGGTACTGCCGACCCAGACGCTGATCCTCGACCGCCACGGCGTGGCGCGCGAGTTGTCGCTGCCGATGGGCAAAGACGAATTCCATTCCGACATTGTTTCCAGTTACCGCGTCAAACAGGGCGTGCTGCACAACCCCGCCAGTGACCGGCGCACCACCAAGGGCTCGTTCCATATCGCCGAGGGCGGCCTGCCGATTCCCGGCGACAAGAAGGCAGTGCCGAAGCAGACCTTCGCACGCATGCTGGAGCACGCACTCAATCCGCCACAGGACCTGCTCGCCATACCCTTTACCTCGCATTTACCGGAAGCAGCGCGCATGTTTGTTTCGCTGCTGCTGCGCCCCATCGTGTGTCCGGAAGTACCGGGCAAGGATGCGGAAAAATCCATGGAGATCCATTTCTTCGCACCGGGCAACCTGGTCAGCAACCTGGATTTCGTGGAGAGTATTTTCGGCAACGGCGGCAACCCCTATCTTGCCGAGTTCGATGCGGCGCTGGATGTCGATCACTGGACCGGGCATACCGGCTGCGTAATCCTTGCCCCGCACCTGGTCGGCCTCACCAAGCAGGAACTCGGCCTGCCGCACTGGGAATACGCCAGTGAACGGCAACGCCGGGAAGGCATGTGCTGGAAGAACTCGGAAGAACTCTACAACGACGGCCAGGCTTTCAAGCTGACTGCGCGCGATGCCTCCGGCGTGATCGTCACCATGCTGGCCGATAACTATTTCGGTTACTGCAAGAAAGAAGTCAAAACCCAGATCAGTTTTTCCGCTAACCTGTTCGGCATGGCCGAGGAAGAACACGCCGGCGGCGCACTGGCATTCCCGCGCCGCAACCACGGTGAGGAGTACGGCGTGGACAGCCGCACGCACAAGCCCGGCTATTCTTTCGCCGATATGGTGCAGCGCTATGGCGATGTGATGGACCTGCAGCCGGAAGGTTACGCCATCGACAAAAACTATCCCGAGATTATCTATGTGCCGCAAAAGGTGCGCATGGATCTCAACGCCCAGACTATCAGCTGGATGAAAGATGACCAGCAGCAAACCATTCGCCTGTGCCCGGGCAAGACCTATATACAGCCCAGCGGCTACAAGATTGAAATGAAAAAACACCCGGGCGCACCGTCCTGGCGCCTGGTGGGCATGAACCCGGAAGGCACCTTCTGCCACAAGCCCTCGACCGTGTCGGGTGGCGGCAAGTCGGAGATCTCCAAGTCACTCAACGATGCGGTGATCTATCGCCCGCTGTTCGTGGATGACCTGCAGAAGGACCTGGACCAGGTACAGGAAATCTTTGACCAGGATTACACGCAACGCTTCAAGCCCGGCTTCGAGGATGAAGACCGCGACCCGACACGCAAGCCGCTCAGCCCCGAACGCAGTCTCGGCTCGGTGATCAAGCTGCTCACGCCAACCTCCAACTACACCGATGAGTTCAACACCTGGCTGGCCTCCATCTCGCCGCGCATCCTGGCGCTGGTGTTTCTCATCAAGCGCTTTTACCGCACCGAGTGGGGCGACCGCTGGCGCGAACGTCTGTCGGTCGATGAGGTCGATGGTGCACCGGCGCACGAACTGAAACTGGATGAGCGCAATATTGTCGCTTCTTACCTGCGCGTCGGCTTCGACCGCGACGGCAAGTGGCGCACTTTCAAACTGAGGCAGGATTACATCGCTACCGAGAAGGTGCAGATGGAAGACGACATCAGCGCCTCTGTTGTGGTGCCGGCGAGCTGCATCGCTGACTGCGGGCCGGCCCAGGACCGTATCCACAGCGTGAAGCTGGTGAAGAACTGTGAATACCGCCTGTTCCAGCGACCCGACGATGCGGTGATCCCCGGTTTCGACAAGCAGACTGAAAAAGACATGGCGAAGCCGGACAATTTCCTCGCCAACTACGAACCGATACACGGTGACAAGCTGGCGCGCCTGGTCGAGGATGTACACACCTTCCACCAGTTCACACCGCCCATGCAGATGCTGCTCAAGTCCGCCTATGAAAACGGCGATAGCTTCGTAGTGTCATCCGCGCACCCGCGCATTGTAGACGGCGCACCTTCAAAGAATCCGCGTTACCTGCAGGTCCGCCCCGACCTGGTCAACCCGGTACGCACCTACATTGCCGAAATGAGTACCCGCCTGCACCGCAAGCTGGGTGTTGCAGACCCGGTATGCCACCCGGTCGACGCGGTACTGGCCGGCCGCCGCAACAACCCGCCCGAACCCGGCATCCGTTCCCTGGCGGTATACAACCCGATCCATTACCAGGAGCTGCCGGAACTATTCATGGACTTTATCTGCAGCCTGACCGGCAAGTCGCCGTCCACCACCGGCGCCGGCAGCGAGGGCGCGCTGACCAAGGGTCCGTTCAACGCACTGCGCACCACCGCAGACCTGAACAATGCCCTGGTGTCTTTCATCCTCACCGGTTACGCCGGCTTCTCCAGTTCCGCCGGTTATGTCGGCCCGTATGTGCGCGTCGACCACGACATCAGTCTGCTGATCCCGGAAATCTGGGCACGCATCGAGCCCGAGGAACGTGATCCCGATTACCTGATCAAACACGGCTACCTGGAACCGCTGGAGGATTTCGACCACCAGGGTGAACGGGTGCTCGCCAGCCGTCTCGGTTACCGCATCACAGAACATTTTGTGCACGGTTTCCTCGGCAAGATTTTCGATAACCCGCACGCGGTGTTCACCGAGGAGATCCTCAAGCCTGAAGTCCAGGACCTGGATGTGTTCGTCGATGGCATCAACAACATTGTCGAAGCGCAGCAGCGTGTTGCGCAGCGCTATATCGATGACGGCAGCTTCGAGGATGCCTGCCCGCCGTTACAGGCGCTGCTACACATTATGGCCAACGGCGAATACCAGGATATGGATGCACACAGCCCTGCGTTCCGCGCCATGTTTACACGCGACAACCTGCTGCAATCCAGCTGGTACCGCGAACGCCTGCAGATCAAGCAACTGCGTGACATCGCCCTGTGGCAGCAGAACATCGCCAACCTGCAGCAGTTCCTGGATGACACGGACTATGCAGACGAAGCGGAACACCTCGGCATCAGGGAACGCCTGCAACGCGCCCGCCAGCGGCTGGTACAGGTCGAAAGCAAGGATTACCTCAAGGGCCTGGTCGGCACACTGGGCGCGGACCCGCTCGGCCCGTCGGCCTTTGCCGCTGACAGCCCGCTCTGGAGCAAGGCGAAGCAGTCACTGGGCATCGCACATGCAACCGATCCTGCGCATCCGCAGCAGGTGGCGTCGTTACTGCAACGCTTCAAGGAGCGTTTCAGGAAGACCCGCCTGCAGTAGCACGCGCACATTTGCGCAGGTGTTTTTCGATCAGCCGCGCCACGGCCACGAAACCCATGCTGGCCGTGACAAAGCTGGCCGAGCCGTAGCCCATGCTGCAATCCAGGTGCACGCCGTGAATACCCGGCTTGCGATGACCCACCTCGCCTTCTGTATCAGGATAGACCTGCTGCTGGGCGGAGAATACACACTCGACACCAAAGTAACGTTTCAGGTTGCGCGTAAAACCGTGTTGCGCACGTAGCTGGGCACGCACCTTGGCGGCCAGCGGGTCATTAAAGGTACGACTAAGGTCCTTGACCATAATCTGTGTCGGGTCGGTCAGACCACCCGCCGCACCAGTGGCAATCACCGGTATTTTGTTGCGCTTGCAGTAGTAGATCAGCGCAGCCTTGAACTTGATACTGTCGATAGCATCGACCACATAATCAAAACCCGCCGTCACCGGCAGGTGCTCGAACAGGTTTTTGTCGGTGATGAAATCATCGATCAGTGAGCACCGGCAATCCGGGTTGATGTCCTTGACGCGCTGCTGCATGGCGATGCTTTTTTTCTGACCTGCGCTGCTGCCCAGCGCATGCACCTGCCGGTTGATGTTGCTCACACAGATTTCATCGTAATCGATCAGCGTCAGGCGCCCCACGCCACTGCGGGCCAGCGCCTCGACCGCCCAGGAACCGACCCCGCCCAGGCCGATAACGCAGACGTGCATGGTGCGGATATGCCGGGCTGCCTGTTTGCCGTATAAACGCTCGATGCCGGTGAAGCGTGCGTCATTACTCATGCGGCTGCGCCCCTGCGTCGAGCGCAAACACTGCTCGCGCGTTGTCCGTGGTCTGTTGCGCAAGCACCTCGGGTGCTTCATCGCGAACCCCGGACAGCGCGTGCAGGCAATCCGGCAGGTACTCCGGGCTGTTGCGCTCACCATGGTGGGCGGCGCCCGTCATATCCGGCGCATCGGTTTCCAGCACGATAGCATCGACCGGAAGCTCACGGGCAAGCTGCCGCAGGTGGGTTGAGCGCGGGTATGTAAGCATGCCGCCGAAACCCAGCTTGAACCCCATATCGATATACTGCTGCGCCTGTTGCAGGCTGCCGTTGAAAGCATGTGCCGTTCCTCCCTGCACAGGGATACGCCGCAGCGTAGCCAGTACCTCGTCGTGCGCCTTGCGTACATGCAGGATCACGGGCAGGTGTGCGTTGCGCGCAACTTCGAGCTGGGCTTCGAACAATGCCTGTTGCCGATCCCTGTCCAGCTCCCGCATAAAGTAATCCAGGCCGATTTCACCCACGGCCAGCGGCCGGTATGTTGCGACGGCGTGTTCCAGCGCGGCGATGTCTTCGTTGCTGTGTGCATCGAGAAACACGGGGTGTAGACCCAGCGCCGGGAATAATTCAGGACGGGTAGCACACAACCCGATCAATTTTTCCCAGCGTGCGGCATCGATGGCAGGCACGATCAGTTGCCGCACGCCCTGACCGGACGCACGCGCTAATACCTGCTCGCGATCCGCATCGAAAGCTTCGATATCAATATGGCAATGGGTATCGATCAAATCCATGCGCAGTATTGTACGACAGTCTCAAAGCACGCGCCCACAGGCACACTGCAATACCTTGCAGGATCCTGACTACGCCACCTGCTGCATATATCAGTCAGGCATTCCGTTGACTTAAATTGGCAGGAATATAGGCTTTCCTCACGGTGACGTTGCCCGGGAATTTGCCAATGCCGTGTACGCACTGCCTGATGACGCGCTGGCAGAAGCCTACCGCAAGCTTTCGCTGGCGCTGAATAACGGCGAACTGCAGTTGGCCGAAGATGTCGACCCGACACTCTTCCTGGGCGGGAGTCATTTTAATGCCCGCTAAATCGCCTGAACGCAAAGTCGTTATCCCCGACATGCCGGCCGGCCGGAAGATCTGATCCCGGTGGAAAATCGCGCGCATTGAAATTCCGGTAGATACTGTCGTGGATGAGGCAGTCCTTCCTGATCAAAGGCCACACGATACGCTCAAGGAAGCACTGGTCTGCCGTACGCCCCTCTGTCAGCGGGTCAAAGGTGAAATCTTCCAGGAGACCACTCAGTGGCGGCAACACCCGGGCTACACCACCCCACATCCCGGCCAGCATGAGCGCCGTGTGCGAACCATGATCGCGCATAACGTGAAACAGGCGCCGCGACGGCAGCGTACCAGGCTCAAGCCAAGGTTCATCGCCACCGCGTGAAAACCCGGGTCCATGCGTTGTACACAGGCAAATGCCGCTGCCGCATTCGGGAAATCACGGGCGGCAAAAAACATTACGCCCAGTGAATGGTAATATTCCGCTGCAACCACGCCCTTGTGCCTGGCTCTTCTGATCAGGTTAAGCTGCAGGTTGATAGCCTCTACCAGGTGACCGGCTGCCTGCAACTGCCTGGCCCTGGAATGTGTCTCGGCAAAGGAATTAGGCGGGTCGGCACGGCTCATGCGCCATTATGTCGCGCCGTTTACGCGCACGACAAACACTTGAATGCCGCCTATTTACGGCATGGGTGCGACCGGGTCGAAAGTGGCTTCAGCTTTTCAGATGCCGCAGCACCGTCTCCGGTATCGGCTGTGAACGACCGGCCGCATGGTCATACCAGACGATGGTGCCATGCCCCAGCGCACAGAGTTGTCCGGCATCCGGCCGGTCACGGAGTTCGTAGTAGGTATTCAGACTGCTGCGTCCGGGCGGCCCTGCATACAAACGGACCTCCAGCTCTGCCGGGTATTTCAGCGGCCGGATGAAGGTGCAGGAAATATTGGCCAACACCAGCCCGTGCGTGACACCGATCGCGTCCAGCCAGTCAACGCGCGCCTGCTCGAAGTAAGTGAAGTACATGGCGTTGTTGACATGACCGAAAGCATCCATATCGCTCCAGCGCATGGTGTACAGGGAACGCTGTAGCAGGCAGACATCATCCGGCAGCGTTTTCAGATAACGCGGCGTGTTTGCTTGTCCCGATGTCATGACAGTGCCTTCATCAATTTGTTGGTCAGCAAGGTGGTGAACAATCCCAGTGCCAGCAACAGCGCCGCGTTCGATGCCCAGCTGTTGGTAAAATCACGCATCCAGCCGGTCCGGTTATTCATATATAGCAGCAAGGCCGCCAGCAGGGGCATGAACAAAGACCCCACAACCGCATAGGCCACCACCAGCCACACCGGTTTGTTGAATGACAACAGCACCATCGGCAGCAGGCTCATACCCAGCAGGTAGGCGCGGTACAAGGGGTCGCGCATGCCTTTTGTCGTACACACCGGCCTGTTCGTAGCGTCTGAGCTGCGCATAAAATCACAGAACAGGTAGGGCACACCCTGCCATACACCAAGCATGGAGCTGAATACCGCTGCCCAGAAGCCCACCAGGAAAAACCATTTGCCGGTCTCCCCCACCACGCTGCCAAGGTGGTTCGCCACGGACAGCACCATATCCGCACCCTGCATCACTTCCGGCTCCACGCCGGCTGATACCAGCATCACCGCCACCGCGAACACCGCTGTCATGCCATAGGCGACCAGGAGGTCGAGGCGTACCATGCCGAGGTTCGATGGCTGGTTCCAGCCACGTTCCGCGATCCAGTAACCATAGCTCAGTAGCGTCACGCTGCCACCCACGCCACCAACCACGCCAAGCAGAAACCACACTGAACCTTCCGGAATGGTGGGTACCAGCATGCCCGCCAGCAGGGCGCCCCAGCCGGGAAAGACTTTCCAGGCGCAGTACAGCACCAGCGCAAACATGAGAAGAATGAACACCTTCATCAATTGTTCCAGCCAGCGGTAACGACCGAACAAAACCAGCCCGGCGGCCAGCAAGGACTGTGCAGCCCCTGCCGTTTTTACCTCGATCGCGGGGAACAGGGCATGCACGGCAAGCCCGCAGGCCGCCATCAGCGCCCCGGCCACCACAAATGTCCACAGCAGCAGGTAGGCGATGAAATACCAGGACACCACTTTCGGCAGGCGGCGCTTCCAGCCTTCCAGCAGGGTGGTACCGGTCACCAGCTGCCAGCGTGCCAGGCCTTCATTGAGCGTGAACTTGAGAATCGCACCCAGCAGGGCGGCCCACAGCAGGGCGTAACCAAACCGGGCACCGGCCACCGACGCGGCGATCAGGTCGCCGGCACCCAGCCCGGTTGCTGCGAGCACGATACCCGGGCCGATATGGCGTAACGACAGCACTGGCTAGCGCCCGGTCGCAGCCGCGCGCACGCCTGACCACACCAGCTTCAGTTGTTGCTGGTAGAGATCGGCAATTTTGCCGGGATGGCTCGACAATAATGTCAGTGGAACTCCGAACAGGATGGCCAGCAACAATGACAGCAAGGTCGGGAGCAGGGTGTTGTCTGGCAGGTCGCCGGTCATGATGGCCGCTTCCAGCTGCGGCACAATCAGCGCATCGACACCCTTGAGCGGGGTCGTTTCGATACCGTCCAGCTCGGGGAATGCCAGTTTGCGCTCAAAGGCCGACGGCGCCTGCAGGGTATCGGGCGCCCCCCCGTGCACCAGCCAGGCGATCAGTTCGCGCATCAGGCCCGGTCGCCGCACACAGCTGCGTGCGGTGTGTGCAAACAACTGCTGGATCGCCGGCAGGCCCGGTCCGGCCTTCGCCGCGGCAGCAGCCTGCCAGCCCAGCTCCAGTAGCCAGAGCTGCGCCAGGTAGCCCATCAGGTCCTGCTTGCCGGGGAAGTAATTAAAGAAGGTGGCTTCCGACACCTCGGCTTCGCGACACAGCGCCTTGACCGAAATCTCGTTCAGTGGCTGTTCAACCAGCGCGTTGGATAGCGCCGTGGCCAGTGCCAGCCGGGTGCGGGCAAATTTTTTCTGTCGCAGCTCAGACATAGGCCTTATTTATAGCTCCCTCTATTTTTAGAGTATACATTGTCCGGTAAATAGCTGATTTACGCTCTCTATACCACTACGGTGAAGCAAAAATGGCTTAAACAGGGCATTCCAGGGATATTATTAGAGCAGGCCCTATTTTTCAAGCGGGATATATTATTTAGGAAATACAGTTGTTAAACTTCTTGCCAGAGCGATACCATGAAAAATCCCGTAAACTATGACGTCATTCTCTTGACATATTCTGTATTGGGAATATAGTCCCAAATATGTCCGAAACAATTCAGCAAACGCTGTCGGCAGCTGTACTGACATTACTCAGGCCCCTGGTCAGGATCCTGTTACGCAATGGCATTGCCTACGGCAGCTTCGCGGAGCTGGCCAAGAAAGTCTATGTAGACGTGGCCTTCGACGAGTTTGCGCCCGAGAAAAAGAAACAGTCCATGTCGCGCGTCTCGGCACTCACCGGGCTGACACGCAAGGAAGCCAAGCGACTGCACGAACTGCAACAGTCCGACGCCGGCGAAACCGAGCAACGTTATAACCGTGCCGTGCGCGTTATCTCCGGCTGGGTAAACGACCCGGAATTCCACGACGCAGAGGGCCAGCCCGCCGAACTCCCCGTTGAAGGTGAGACCGCTTCTTTCTCCGCGCTGGTGAAAAAATACAGCGGCGATGTCACCACCCAGTCGATGCTGGCGGTACTCGGCGTCGCCGCCAGTATTGAAAAAGACAACGACCGCGTGCGCCTGGTCCAGCACGCCTATGTCCCGGGCAATGACGCCTCGGAAAAACTGCGCATCCTCGGCACCGACGCCGCCGAGCTCATCGCGACGATCGATCACAACCTGGTCAGCGACGAAAACGCGCTGCGCTACCAGCGCAAGGTCTCCAACCTGCGCGTCAACATCAGTGCCCTGCCCGCCTTCCAGAAGCTCTCCGCGGAAAAGGCGCAGGCCTTGCTGGAAGAACTCGACGCCTGGTTAACCGAAAACGAGGCCGATACAGAACAGGATTCCGAACAGGGCAAATATGTAAGCCTTGGCATTTATTACTACGAAAGCCCACAAGATAAGGAGGACCCGTCATGACCGTGGTCTACAGAAGTATTTTGACCGGTCTGATTGCCGTAATTATCACGCTCGCCGGATGCGGTGGCGGAGGTGGTGGTACCACACTTTCCGGCATCGGCGGGACCGGGAAAACTATCAGCGGAACCATCACCCAGTTTGGCAGTATTTTTGTCAATGGTGTTGAATACGACATCGACAATGCTTCTTTCACTGTCAATGACGTCAGCAGTCCGGGCCTGAGCCAGGCTGACCTGCGCATTGGCATGGTGGTCACTCTGACCGGCAATGATGACGGCACTGTTGGCGTTGCTTCAGAGGTCATCTATGACAATGAAATAACAGGACCGGTCAGTAATCTTGTCGCCAGTCCCGGCGGAACGACTTTGTCGTTTACAGTATTTGATGTGAATGTAGTAGCGGATGTTGCCAACACAACGTTTGACAACGACAACGCACCGGGCTTCAGCTTCGCCACCCTGGCTGACGGCGACATCATCGAGGTCAGCGGCCTGTTTGACAACTCAAGTACACTGGTTGCCAGCTATATCGAGAAAACCGATGATCTTAACCTGGGCAGCAGTGAAGTCGAAATAAAAGGCACGCCTGTCACAGGCACGGATGCCGGCGTCGGTCAAAGCTTCATCATGAACGGCATCACCATAAACATCCTGGCCGGTACCGATCTCAGCGACCTGCCGGGCGGCCGCGTCACCGATGCCCAGTTCATCGAGGTGAAGGGTACGCTGGTTACCGCCAGTCCGGCGGAAATCAATGCCACAAGCATTGAACTGGAAGGCGAGGGTATCGGCTCGGACGAAGGTGAAGCCAGTATCGAGGGCTTCGTTACCGAGTTCAATGACAACAGTGACTTCAAGGTCTCCGGTCAGCCAGTCGATGCCACCGGCGCTACGTTCGAACCGGCCGGCCTGGTATTACGTAATGACCTGCATGTGGAAGTCGAAGGCCTGCTGGTCAACGGCATCCTGATTGCCGATGAGGTTAAGGAGGAAAATTAAGGAAGCCTCTATAGTTCTTCTTTTCAGATGAGCACTATGTTGCAAGCTCGCAGCGATTCCGCCCTTCCTGCTTGGCCTTGTACAGCGCCTTGTCAGCGCGCTCGAACCACTGCTCGACACTGTCGCCGTCACGGAACTCGGCCAACCCGCAGGAGGCGGTAATAACGACTGCCTGGTCGCGGAAATGGAAACCGGTGTTTTTGATTGTCTCGCGCAGCTTGTCAGTGACCCCCAGGCATTCTTCCAGTGATGAACCCGTCATCAATTGCACGAATTCCTCGCCACCATAACGCGCCACGAAATCGGTTTCGCGTATGCCTGAATCCAGACTGCGCGCAATGGTGCGCAGCACCTTGTCACCGGCACGATGGCCGAAGCTGTCATTGATCCGCTTGAAGAGGTCGATATCCCACACCACCAGCACCAGCGGCGTGGCGAAACGTTTCCAGCGCGCCACTTCCTGCTGCAGGCGCTCCTCGTAGGCCAGCCGGTTGGGAATCCCGGTCAGTGCATCGACCATGGCCTGGTTGCGCTCCTGCTTGACGCGTGAGCGCAGTTCCTCGGTTTCACCTTCCAGCTCCTGCAGACGTTCATTCATGGTCGCAATCTGCGACTTGGCCTGCGCATAACGTTCCTGCTCGGTCGAACGGTAGGTTTCCATACGGGTCAGCACCGCTTCAATGTGCGCCTGTACCGCCTGCTGCAACTGGCCGAGATCGGTGGCACTGCTGACACTTTTGCCGATACCGGTCATCTCGCGGGCGACATCGCTGTCCAGTTGCGTTCCCGCCTCATGCAATTCGTCGTAATACTGTTCGCTGCCCTGCATCTGCCGCCCGACTTCCTGCAGGCGCTCGCCAAGCTGCACCAGGAATTCCTCGATCCCCCGTTTCTCCTGCTGGGTCTGCAAGCGGATTGACTGGATAAGATCGGCAATCTGCTCCAGCACCTGGTCCCAGCTGTCGCCTTCGCGTATCGCCTCGATATCGGTGCGAATCGATTCCACACGCTCAACCAGTTCAGGCGGCAAGGCAAGGCGTTCCAGCAGGCGGATGAGAATTTCTCGCACCGTGTCCAGCGTGTGGTGCTCGCTGTCTGCTGCATGGCCGGTTTCCGACGGTGCACTGTCCTGCATGCCGAACAGGCGCCTGAACAGACCGGTTTTTGTTCCGGCTTCTGATACCGCTCCGGCTTCTGATACCGCTCCGGGTTCGGGTTCGGGTTCGGGTCCGGGCTGCGGCCCTGGCCCTGGCCTGGCTTCGGGCTTGTGGTTGGCACGGGTCTCGTCCAGCTTTGTCAGTGTACGCGACAGATCGTCAATACAGGCTTGCAGCCGGGTGCTGCTGGCATGGTCACGAATGGAATTGCGCAATTCGAGCAACTGCCGGTCCAGCGTGGCATCCACACCGTCCGCAGCCAGAGTCAGGCGGGAGATAGCCTTGCGCAGTAGTTCTTCAG
>DRNU01000111.1 GCA_011374975.1 Gammaproteobacteria bacterium
CGCCAGCCAGCTCGCCGAAGACCCCCTGCTGCGTGGCGGCGCCGAATACCGGCGCGGCAACTATGAGCAGGCCTTGGAGGCCTATTCACAGGCCGGCGGCGCCACCGCCGACTACAATCGCGGCAATGCGCTGGCAAAGCTCGGGCGTTACCAGGAGGCCATCGCCGCCTACGACGCGGCACTGAAGACCGCGCCGGACATGGAAGATGCGCACGCCAACAAGGCCACGGTGGAAAAGTTGCTGCGCCAGAAAAAGCAGCAGGAAAAGCAGGATCAGTCGAAGCATCAAAAGGGTAACAAAGAAGGCAATAAACGGGACGACCAGCAAGGCAACCAGTCGCAACAGGACAAGCAGTCCCGGAACGGCAAGTCGTCTAACCAGGATCAGCAGTCCCAGTCGGGCGAGCCGTCTGAACAAGACAAACAGAATCCGTCATCCCAATCCGGCGAGTCGTCGGAACAAGACAAATCTGGTGAAAAGTCTGCAGAGGATAAAGCGTCTGAATCGGACAAGCCGTCCGAGAAGGACCAGCAAGGCAAACCGGGCAAATCGCCGGAAAAGGAAAACACTGGAAAAAATGCCTTCGCCGATGCCGCCAGGGCACTGGAAGACAAACAGGCCAGGGATGCATCAAGGGAACAGCAGCAGGCCGCTCGCGCGGCGGAGGAAAAGCCGGCGGAAAATGCAGAGCAAGCCTCGGCACCCCGGCAAACGCTTCCACAGGCAAAGGAACGGAAAGGACGCCCGGCCCGCGCCGAGAAGCTCAGCACCGAGGAACAGATGGCCGCCGAACAATGGCTGCGGCGCATCCCCGATGACCCTGGCGGCCTGCTGCGGCGCAAGTTCCTGTATCAGTATCAGCAACGGGAGCAGCGTAGCGACAGTGCGCAGCCCTGGTAAAACGGCAACCCCTTTCGGAGAACATGTAATGCTTCTACATACCAGAATTACTCGACTTTGGCTCAGTTGCTTTACGGCCCTGCTGTTGCTGCTGGTGGCGCTTCCTGCAATGGCCGCCGTGCATGCGAGCCTCGACCGCGACAAGGTCTATATCGATGATCTCTTTACGCTGACCATCGAGGTGGACGGATTGCCCTCTGGTGCATCGCCGGATCTGGCGCCGCTGGAAAAGGATTTCGATATACTGGGCAGCAGTACCAGTACGCAGGTGAGCATCTTCAATGGGCAGCGCAGTGACAAGACACGATGGCATGTGCAGCTGCAACCCCGTCACCTTGGTAAGCTGCGCATTCCGCCGATAGAGGTGGACGGGCAGCACACCCGCCCCATGACGATCGAGGTGGATGAGGCATCGCAACAACCTACCGCGCAAACCGGCCGACACGTCTTTATCGAGAGCGAAGTCGACACCGGTGGTGAGTCGGTCTACGTACAGCAGCAGATTCCTTACAGCGTGCGACTCTACTACGACGACCGTCTCCAGGATGGCAAACTGGATGCACCGGCGCCCGAAAATGCGGTGATTGAACGCCTCGGTGAAGAGAAACGTTATAACACCATACGCAACGGTCACGAGTATCACGTCATCGAGCGCAACTATGTCATCTCTGCCGAAAAGAGTGGTGTACTGTCGATTCCACCGGCCCGCTTCCGTGGCCGCATTGCCATGCCGCAGCAGCAGGGGGGACACCGCCCGCAAGGGCTGATGGATGAATTTTTCGCCAACAGCCCCTTCGCCAATGATCCCTTTTTCCGCAACCGCCTTGGCGGCGGCCTGTTTGACAGTCCGTTCGCCAACCCCGGCAAACCGGTCAGCGCCCGCGGGCGTACCATTGAGATAACCATCAAACCGCGCCCTGTAACAGCGAGCAACCCCTGGCTGCCGGCCGAGGCACTGATTCTAACCGACAGCTGGACGGAAACCCCGCCACAGTTCAAGGCAGGCGAACCCGTCACGCGCACTCTTACCCTTCAGGCCAAGGGACTGTCTGGTTCACAGATCCCCGAACTGAAACTCGCTGCGCCGCCCAACACCCGCATCTACCCGGAGAACTCGGAGCAGGAGAACCGCACCGACGGTGAAACCATCTATGGCGTGCGCAACCAGACCTTCACCTACATCCCCAGTGCGCCGGGTACGCTGGACATCCCGCCGGTTACCTTGAAGTGGTGGAACACACACGGGGACAGGCCTGCCACCGCAACCCTGCCCGCCTGGCAATTCAAGGTCCAGCCCGGTGCGCCCGGCACTGTGAACAAGGCGCCAGCAGCACCCCCGCCACCACCCGCACAACCGGCGGCAAAGGCCGCAACCGGCAACGGCACTGACTTGCCAGCAACCAGCACCCATGAAACCGCACAGCCACCCAGACGCTGGATCATCGGTGGCGGTGCGCTGATCGTGCTGGCTCTGTTGCTCTCTGCATTGGTTCGACGCACGAAGCAACATCGGCAAAACATGGCAACCACGGACAAAAAAACTGCAGCGCCAAGCCGGAAAAGCGCCATGAAAGCACTGCAGCAGGTCTGTGCAGAAAACGATTGGCAAGCTGCCAGCCAGGTGCTGATGAAGCTTGCCGAGGCCCACTGGCCCGACGACCCACCGCGCAGTCTCGGTGCCCTGGCTGCACGTCTGGAAAATGGCCAGTCACAGATACGCGAACTGGAACGCAGCCTCTATGCTGCCGGTAACACGGAGTGGAATGGCACTCCGTTGTGGGAGGTATTGCGCCACGGTTTGCAGGAAA
>DRNU01000112.1 GCA_011374975.1 Gammaproteobacteria bacterium
AGGCGGCGTTTCACGTACAGGCTGTCCAGTGTCGACTGATCGATGTGTTGTTGGTTACCGGAGCGGTCGGTGTATTTCCATTCGCCGTGGATGACGAGCTGGAACAGGGTCTCCATGATGTCGTCCAGGCGAATGGCGTGTTCGCGGGCAAGGTCATGAAAATCGTCAAGTATGAGCGGTGCGTTTTTGGTGTGGAAAGCTTCTTTAGCCAGTGCGGCAAGGGCAACGTCCCATTGCGGCATATCTTCGTTCGACGGCATGTAATCACTCCTTCTGGACCAGGCAATTATTGTAGTTGAGCGGCTGCGGGATTTCCCGCATTTGTCGCGAGTGACCTGATCCGAAAAACAGCTGAAAGTGAACGGCGTGTTACTGGATGCCGGCCCCGGCCTTGCAGCGACACAGCTGTGACTGGATCAGCCGTATCAGTTCGATCAGTTCCATCCCGGAAGGCACTTCCTGGATGTCGGAGAACCAGATATCCTCGACCTGCCCGGCGTCAGGGGGCAGTTGTTCGTCCACCAGCGGCACACCGACGAACACACCCTGCTGGCCGTTATCCAGGCAAACCGTAACCAGTTGTAATGGAATCGGTTTCATTGTCAAACTCCTTTGATCCCGGTTTCCGATCGAGATCATTGATGGACCCATAAATAACCTTGCATAAGCTGTGCCAAACGGGGAGGCGCCACGCATGATCGAAGTGATGCAGCAGGATATTAACCCGGCTGGAGGTCGATGCCATCGTCAATGCGGCCAACAGCAGCCTGCTGGGGGGTGGCGGTGTCGACGGTGCCATCCACCAGGCGGCCGGGCCGGAATTACTGGAATATTGCCGCGGGCTCGGTGGTTGCCCGACCGGCGAAGCGCGTATTACGCCGGGTTTCGGGCTGGCGGCGCGCTGGGTCATACATACTGTCGGCCCTGTCTGGCGGGGTGGGCAACACGCTGAGGCGGCGCTGCTGGAAAGCTGCTACCGCAACAGCTTTGAGCTGGCGCTGGCGCACGGGGTACACAGCATCAGTTTCCCGGCCATCAGTACCGGTGTTTATGGGTATCCGAAGTCACAGGCCGTAGCCATTGCTGTAGCGGTTATGCGGGCTTATGAGGCCCGTTTTGAGCGGGTGGTTGCCTGTTGTTTTTCTGTCGCGGATGTCAGCCTGTACTGGGCCGCGCTGGCACAAATACCGGTCAAAAGCGTCAACTGATTGGCGGACTGTCGCCAAAACCAGACACAATTTGCCGGCCCGGGCAAACTCTGATTGCACCCATTTAGAGGATACGGTAGAAAAATATGACCGGAACTTGGAAGAGGTATTTCCGGTCACACTGTCTGGATGGCAGGACTGCACAAAGAATGTGCGTTTAATTACACAAGGAGCTTAATGATGATACCGGCATCACAATTGCGTGGAAGAGTTACTGCATTATTTATTGTTTCGATTGGTTGGGCGCTGCTGGTTGCGTCGCTGTATTCAACAACCGGCTGAGCCAGCACCGATCCGGTTACTGTCACGCATGCCCCGCCTGTACGGCGGGGCAGTGTAAGCTTTGCCCTCCCTGTTTTTTCTAAATCAGGAGGCATGCAAATGAAAATCCCTAACGCTGAAGCTGGCGAATATGCCAGTGCCATGGGGCACTTGCTGGTGCTCTATACCCAGGTCGATCAGTTCATCATGGAAGCCTGCGCAGAACGCGTGACGTTTGCTCCCGATGCAACTGCCAGGGCCGGCCTGCTCAAACAGGTGGGCGATGAACAACGCCACGTCGATATCCAGCGGCAGTGGATGCAGGAATTCGGTGTCGACCCGGCACCACTTATCAATGCGCAGGCACTCGAACAGTTACACGCCCATTTCCGGCAGCTTGACTGGGTCGATTTTTTGACCGACCTGTATCTGGTGATCGAGGCGCTGGGCTCGCAGGCCGTGGAACAGGTGGTTCCGCTCGCCGATCCCGGCACCCGTGAATCCCTGCGCGTGCCGTTGCAGGATGAGCTGGACCACATCGCCTTCGGCCTGTCGGAACTGCACAAGGCGCTGGAAGCCATGGACGCGCGCAGTCGCAAGGCCTGTCTTGATGCCATTCCCGCGCGTATCGATGCGGTGATGGCGATGCTGGCGCGTCTCAATCTGCCGGTGCTGGACTGGTTCGAGCAGGTAGGCTCGGATACCCGGCAGTTGCAGGCTGTGCTGGACCGGCGCCGTGAAGAACTGGTTATCTCGCTGGCGGCCTGAATCTAAAGTTGCCGGAAGTAGAGCTTTTCCTCGTCACTGAGTGAGGGCAGGGTGTCTGCTGCCCGGACCGGCTGTGTATCCGGCACAATGGCGGGTGCCGGTTGCGGTGCAGCTTGTACGGTACCGGTGTCCGGTTCAGCCTGCCGTTCGTCGACAGCTTCCAGCCACAGGCCCGTTTCACCGTTGACCTGTAACACCTTGTAGCTGAACAGTTTCAGGCACGCGCAGGCAGCGAGGATGCTGTCTGCGCCGGGTGGTGGTTGCCGGCTGATAACCACCAGCCGCGGCGGGTGCTGTTGGTTGTGCAGTGCGTCGTAGACCTGATTGATCCAGGTCAGCGCACTGCTGATCTGTTCGGCCGCCTGCAAACCGCCCAGCAGGGCGGCCTGGGCGTTATCGGGATCGAAGCTGATCAGTACCGGGCGCTGCCGGGCATCGGCAACCAGGATCGGGTGTCCTTCCCAGGGCAGCTTGGGTTCCAGGATCTGTGCATTGTCGCCCACCAGCTGGTCCAGGCTGTCGATCAGCAGGGTGCGCAGTTCTTCATGGTCGACAATCTGTGTGGACTGTATGCGCAGTTTCATGCCGACCCCTGTTCCGCCTGTTGCAGTTGCTGAGTACTGTAGAACTCGCTGCGCAGCAGGCGTTCGCTGATGCGTGTCAGGAAATTGCTGCGGTGATGATCGTCGGGCCCGTGTTGCGGCGTGACCTGCTCAGGGAGGAAGCCGAGGTTCAGCAAGGGAATGTCCAGGTAGCGCAGGGTACCGACCGCCAGCTTGCGGAAATAGCGCCAGGCGGCATGCTGATCGCGCGGTCCGACCAGCACGATACCGATCTCCGGTGTATGCGGTTCTTGCGCAAGCAGCTTGATGTGCTGGTAGGCAGCCAGTACCGCGTCCAGGCTGGCCGGTACCAGTAAAACGACATGGTCGAGATGCTGCGCCAGCAGGGTCGTTGGTGAAGTGATGGGCAGCAGGCAGAATTCGCAGCCGCTGTGCTGCTTGCGCAGTGCGTCGGCCAGCATGTTCGCCTGTGCATCGCTATCTTCAAGGTGGCACAGCGTACTGTTGTGCCCGCGCTCGGTGAGCAGTTTGCACAGGTCGTGGGTGACCCAGCTCAGCTCCGGTGTGTGCAGCAGAAAAGGAATCACCCGGCAAAGATCCTGGTGCTGCCCGGTTCCGGGTGTGGCGCTGAGGAAACGGGTACTGATCTTTGCCAGGTGATCGGAGCAAGCGGTTTTGCGCTGCCAGGCGGGGCTGAGCTGACTGACCATCAGTGATGCACCGGTATCTGTAACAGCGAATTGACGCCGCCGAGTTCACTCGGGATTTCGGCCGGGTTAGTGGGGTCCTGTTGCCACTTGCCATCGACGATGATGCGGTACTCGTAGACGCCGGGTTCCGCGGTGAATACTTTCTGCAGGTGGCCGTTGACGTTGCGTGTTTCCACGTCCTGGTCAGGCACCCAGTTGTTGAAGTCCCCCGCCACCTGCAGGCGCTGGCAGTCGATATCATCGAAGGTCAGTACCACCATCTGGCGCTGTGTTTTTTCGTTGCTCTGGTGCATGGCATCATCCTCACTGTCTGGGTCATGGGGCATTTCGGAGTCATCTTCCAGATGCGTGACTGAGGCCCGTCCTGTCGCCGTCAGTAGTTCATCCGCGAGTCGCCGGTAGTCGGCGGCCGCAGTGCAATCGGGTGCATAATCGAGCAGGGTTTTGCCAAACCAGGCCGCCTCGCGTGCGCGCACCGTGTGGCGAATCCGCACACCGCTGAGTTCTACCGGCAGTTGTTCGTGAATTTGCCGGAGCAGTGTCTGTGCCAGGCGGGTATGCGGGTCGAACATGGTAGGCACTACCCGGATAGGCAGCTCCTGCCGGTATTTCCCGCGCAGCAGACTGACGATGTCGTGCAGTTGCCGCAGGCCGTCCAGGGCAAACACGCTGGCTTCGACCGGTGCCAGTACCTGGTTGGCTGCGCGCAGTGCATTGATCGACAGCAGTCCAAGTGATGGCGGACAGTCGATCAGGATATACCCGTAGCGCCGGCCCGATGCCTCGATCTGTTCCAGCAACTGGCGTTCGCGTCCGGGCTGGCCGGTGAGCAGTGGTTCCACCATGGCCAGGGTGATGTTGGCGGGCAGCAGGTCGATGCCAGGAGCCGCACCGGGCAATACAACGTCATAAAACAATGCCTCATCGCTGAACACTTCATACAGTCCGGGCAGTTCCCGGTTGTCGATCCCGAGCCCCAGTGTGGCGTGGCCCTGAGGATCCATATCAATCAGCAGTACTTTCTCGTCCCGTCTTCCCAGTTCCGCAGCCAGGTTGATGGCGGTGGTAGTTTTTCCACAGCCGCCCTTCTGGTTGGCAATAGCAATGGTGTTCATACTCTGTCTCCATGTCGCGCCGTGCTGGTGCTGTGGCGGATATCGACAAAGATGAAGGGCTTCGCCGCTTCATCACCATGCCTGTATTGCTGTTATTAGGTCAGGCGTACTCCTTCAGATTATTGTTATCAGCAGCAAACAGATCCGCCTGTTCGGGGTGTTGCTGCTGAATTTTCTCAATTTCCGTAGCCAGTTCGGCGATCGGAAAAACCCATTCCTGGCCGGTAAGCGCGTCGAAAGCGTGCTCGCCATGAAATACCAGTACGACATCGCCGGTGACGACCAGCGACAGCTCCACCAGCGGGCAGTCCGCGGTGGGGAGAAAACGTGTGAGGGATTGCAGGCACTTGCGGATACGTTGCACGGAGACCCCGGCATCGAGCAGCCGGCGTGCGGCCCGCAGGGCAATGAGATCGGTAAAGGAATAGCGTGCGTGACCACCCGCTGTGTAGTTTCGGGGAACTACCATGCCGGTTTTGCGCCAGTAGCTTAGCTGGCGGCTGCTGAGCCCTGTGATAGCGGCTGTCTGTTTGCGGCTGAACGAACCTTGCGCCACGGGCACTCCCCGTCCGGGTGTTGCTCGATTCGGGCAAGTCTCGCAGGGTTTTCGGGAAAGTCAAGAAAAAAGGACAAAAAAGTGATTTTTTGTCCTTTTCAGGCCGGGAGCTTACCAGCTGATATAGCTGTAGCCTTTTTCCTGCAGCTGCATCAGGTCGTCGGCACCGACCTCGACGATTTCGGCAAACTCGAGCATATCGTCCTTCTCCCAGCCCAGTGCTTTCATGGTATTGCCGCAGGCGTGGAACGACACCCCGTAGGCGGCGAGGCTGGAAACGCGCTGGCGAATGATATGCGGTACCGGCCGCTCCGGTTCTTTGGCGAGAATATGCAGCCCCGGGCCGATGGCGGTCACCACCAGGTGAATATCGTCGCCGTATTTGCGCAACATGGCGCCGACCGAGAACAGGATATGTTCCATGTACTCGGGTTCGGCCTTGTTGAACTGGTAGACCAGCTTGTGTACCGGGTCATCGAACAGGTCACGGTCTATGGGTTCGGCACGGCTGGTCCGCGACAGGCCGGCCATTACAGTACCGGCACTGAGCCATTGCAGGATGCGACGACGACGGGTGTCAGGTTTCATGGGCATCTCTTTTGTGTGTGCGTCATTGCGGGTACTCCACCACCGTCTACAGCGGTTCACAAGTACTCCTTACGCTTTGCTACAGTCTATACGTTGGACACTGAATCCCTGCCGGGTGTTCCGCTCCTGCCAGTGCAAGTATGCAGTGTACAATAACGCCTTTTTCTGTACAGGCCCGCGGTTTCTATCATGGACAATGCCGGGCGTCGCAGTGACGACGCAAAACTGGAGCACCTGCTTCAGTCTATAGATGCATGTCGGGCACGGGATATTCCGGCGCTGACACGGCAGCTGGGCGTGCTGCGGCGGCGTGTTGCGCGCGGTCAGCCGGTCGATCGCGGCTTGCACAAGCTGCAGGCGGAGATCGAGCAGTCGTTGCAGCAGGTCGAGCAGCGGCGGGTGGCGGCGCCGCAGCCGGATTATCCGCAGGTTTTGCCGGTGGTGGAACAGCGCGCAACGATCCTGGCCACATTGCGTGCGCAACAGGTGGTAGTGTTGTGTGGGGAAACCGGTTCCGGCAAGACCACCCAGCTGCCGAAAATCTGCCTGGAGCTGGGGCGCGGCCTGCGCGGGCGGATCGGGCATACCCAGCCACGCCGTATCGCCGCACGCAGTCTGGCGGCGCGTATTGCCGAGGAATTGCACTGCACGCCCGGTGAAGAGGTCGGTTACAAGATACGCTTCCACGACCAGGTGGGGCAGGCCGGCTATATCAAGGTCATGACCGACGGTATCCTGCTGGCTGAAATCCAGTCAGACCCGGAGCTGCGTGAATACGACACGCTGATCATCGACGAGGCGCACGAGCGCAGCCTGAACATCGATTTCCTGCTGGGTTACCTGCAACGCCTGTTGCCGCGGCGCCCCGACCTGAAGATTATTATTACCTCGGCCACTATCGACCCGCAGCGCTTTGCCACGCATTTCGGGGATGCACCGATTATCGAAGTGTCGGGGCGCACGTACCCGGTGGAGGTGCGTTACCGTCCGCTGGCGGGAGAAGATGAAGACCAGAAAGACCGCGGCCGCGGGCAGGCGATACTGGATGCGGTCGATGAACTGGCGGCGGAAGGACCGGGCGATGTGCTGGTGTTCCTGCCGGGCGAGCGCGCCATCCGCGATACCGCCGAACTGTTGCGCAAGCACCATCCGCCGCAGACGGAAATCCTGCCCCTGTATGCACGGCTGTCGACCGCCCGGCAGAGTGAGGTGTTTAAAAATCACCGCGGCCGGCGCATCGTGCTGGCGACCAATGTGGCCGAGACGTCGTTGACTGTGCCCGGTATCCGTTACGTGGTGGATACCGGCCTGGCGCGCATCAGCCGTTACAGTTACCGCACCAAGGTACAGCGGTTGCCGATCGAGGCGATTGCGCAGGCCTCGGCCAACCAGCGCGCCGGGCGCTGCGGGCGCGTGGCGGCCGGTATCTGTATACGTCTGTATGACGAGGCGGATTACCTGGGGCGTGCAGAATTTACCGAACCGGAAATACAGCGCACCAGCCTGGCGGCGGTGATCCTGAAGATGGCGTCGCTGGGTCTGGGCGATATCGAGGCGTTTCCATTCGTCGACCCGCCCGACGCGCGTTTTGTGCGCGACGGTTACAAGCTCTTGCATGAACTCGGTGCGGTGGATGAACAGCAGCAGATTACCCCGCTGGGTAAACACCTGGCGCGCCTGCCGGTCGACCCGCGCCTGGCGCGCATGCTGCTGGCGGCCGAGGCGGAGCGCAGCCTGACGGAAGTGCTGGTGATCGTGGCTGCGCTGGAAGTGATCGATCCGCGCGAGCGTCCCATGGATCAGGCGCAGGCCGCGGATGCCAAACACGCCCTGTTCCGTGATGAGAAATCGGATTTCCTGTCCTACTACAAGCTGTGGCAGAGCTACCGCGAACAGGTGCGCCACCTGTCGCAGAATAAATTACGCAAGTGGTGCCGTGAGCATTTCCTGTCATACATGCGCATGCGTGAATGGGTGGATGTGCACCGGCAGTTGCTGGCGCAGGTCAAGAGCATGGGCCTGTCATGTAATGACGCGCCGGCCGACTACCGCGCGATCCACTGTGCGCTACTGACCGGCCTGCTCGGCAATATCGCTTTTCAGTCCGACGCCGGTGAATACCTGGGCGCGCGCAATCTCAAGTTCAGGTTGTTCCCCGGTTCCGCGCTGGTGCGCAAGAAGCCCAAATGGCTGGTTGCCGCCGAGCTGGTGGAAACCGGCCAGCGTTATTTACGCACCGCTGCGGCGATCGACCCCGCATGGGTGGAACCGCTGGCCGGGCACCTGCTCAAGCGCAGTTATTCCGAGCCGCACTGGGAGAAAAAGCGCGGCCAGGTGGTGGCGTTCGAGCGCGTTACCCTGTACGGCCTGCCGCTGGTGCTGCGGCGCAAGGTGAACTACGGGCCCATCGACCCGGTAACGGCGCGTGAACTGTTTATTCGTCATGCGCTGGTGGGGGGTGAATGGCGCCTGCAGGCCGGCTTCGTGACACATAACCGGCAACTGCTGGATGAACTCGATCAGCTGGAGTCCAGGGCGCGGCGCCGTGATGTGCTGGTTGATGAACAGTTGTTGATCGATTTTTTTGCGGAGCGTGTGCCGGACGGCATTGTCGATACAGCGGGTTTCCAGCGCTGGTGGAAACAGACGGGCAAGTCACAGGCTGATGTGTTGCAGTTACAGCGTGACAGCATTATGCAGCACGATGCCGGGGACGTGACCGGTGAACAGTTCCCCGATCACCTGGATGTGCGCGGCCTGCACCTGCCCGTGCGTTACTGCTTTGCGCCGGGTGCGGAGAATGACGGCCTGTGTGTGCAACTGCCGCTGGCGGCGCTGAACCAGGTGCAGGACAGTGATTTCGACCGGCTGGTGCCGGGCCTGTTGCATGAGAAGGTGACCCTGTTGCTCAAGTCGTTGCCGAAACAGTTGCGGCGCCATTTTGTGCCGGTGCCGGAGTATGCCAGTGCCTGTATCGCGGCCATGCAGCCGGATGCCGGCGAACTGACCGCCGTACTGGCGGAGCAGGTGCAGCGCATGAGCGGTGTGACGGTGCCGGCGGATGCCTGGCGTCCGGAGCTGTTGCCGCCGCACCTGTTCGCCTGTTTTGAAATACTCGATGAGCAGGGTAAAAAGATCGATGCCGGGCGTGACCTGCAACAGCTCCAGGCGCGCCATGCGGATCGTTCGCAGCAGGGTTTCAGGCGGGTGTCGGATGCACGCTACGAGCGCAAGGACATCCAGGACTGGGATTTTGGCAGCCTGCCGGAATACGTCGAGCTTGAACACAGTGGCATGACATTGCGCGCTTACCCGGCACTGGCGGTGGCTGACAAGGCCATTGAACTGCGCCTGTTCGATCGCCAGGCGCAGGCGCTGGCGGCACACCGTGAGGGCTTGCTGGCGCTGTACCGCAAACAGGCCGGGCGCCTGGTGCGCGAGGTTCGCCGCACGATGCCGCAACTGGATAAGCAGAGCCTGTGGTTCAGCACCGTGGCTGCTGCCGATGTGTTGCTGGCGGACCTGGAGCAGGCCGTATTACAGGCGGTATTTCTGGGTGATGAAAGCGAACTGGTGCGCGATGAGGAAAGTTTCCGGCGCAACCTGGAGGCGGGCAGGCGCCAACTGGTGGAACAGGCCGCCGCTATCGGGCGTTACAGTTTTGAAACCCTGCAGGCCTACCAGGAACTCAGGCGGCGCCTGAAGGGCGGGGTATCACCGCAGCTGTTGGCGGCCAGCGCCGAAATCGATGAACAGGCGCAGCAACTGGTTTATGCCGGGTTTGTCAGCGCTACGCCGCTGTGCTGGCTGCCGCACCTGCCGCGTTACCTGCGCGCTGCCTTGCAGCGGCTGGACAGCCTGGCCGGTAACAGCGCGCGGGAGCGCACCCAGTCGGCCGTGGCGCGGGCTTACCGGCAACGTTATGAAGCGGCGTTGAACAAGGGCTGGAGCGGCCCGCAACTCGATGAATTCCGCTGGCTGATCGAGGAGCTGCGGGTGTCTCTGTTCGCACAGACACTGGGCACCTCGGTCAAGGTGTCACCGCAGCGGCTCGACCGCCTGTGGCAGGAAGTCGCCGCGTCTCAGGGCGCGTAGCGTTTGAAAATCAGCGAGGCGTTGGTGCCACCGAAACCAAAGCTGTTCGACATCACCGTGTTCAGGCCGGCACTGTCCTTGCGCTTGCGCACGATCGGCATGTGCTCCGCTGCCGGGTCCAGGTCGGTGATGTTGGCCGAGGCGCAGATAAAATCGTTCTGCATCATCAGCAGGCAGTAGATGGCTTCCTGCACGCCGGCGGCGCCCAGCGAATGACCGGTCAGTGACTTGGTCGAGCTGATGGGCGGTACCTGGTCGGGGAACACGGTCTGGATGGCTTCCAGCTCACGCGTGTCACCTACCGGGGTGCTGGTGCCGTGCGCATTGATATAGTCGATCGGTGTATCCGCCGTGGCCATGGCCTGCTGCATGCAACGCACCGCGCCTTCACCGGACGGCTGCACCATATCGTAGCCGTCCGAGGTGGCGCCGTAGCCTACCAGTTCGGCGTAGATCTTCGCGCCACGCGCTTTGGCATGTTCCAGTTCTTCCATCACCAGCATGCCGCCACCGCCGGCGATGACAAAGCCGTCGCGGCTGACGTCGTAGGCGCGGGAAGCGGTTTCGGGACTGTCGTTATACTTGGATGACAGGGCGCCCATGGCATCGAACAACAGGGTCAGGCTCCAGTGCAGTTCTTCGCCGCCACCGGCGAACACGATGTCCTGCTTGCCCATCTGGATCAGCTCGGAGGCGTTGCCGATGCAATGCGCGCTGGTGGAGCAGGCGGAGCTGATGGAATAGTTCACGCCCTTGATCTTGTAGGCGGTGGACAGGCAGGCGGAGTTGGTGCTGCCCATGGTGCGCGGCACCATGAACGGGCCGACTTTCCTGGCGCCTTTTTCGCGCAGCAGGTCGACGGCCAGGGTGACATTTTCCGTCGAGGTGCCGCCGGAACCGGCGATCAGGCCGGTGCGCGGGTTGGAGATATGTTCTTCACTCAGGCCGGAATCCTGGATAGCTTCCTGCATGGCGATATAGTTATAGGCCGCGCTGCCGCCCATGAAACGCCGCAGCTTGCGGTCGATCAGTTTCTCGATGTCGACATCGACCGCTCCGTGGATATGACTGCGGAATCCCAGCTCCTTGTACTTGGGGCAAAACTCGATACCGGATTTGCCCTGTTGCAGGGATTCAAGAACCTGTTGCTGATTGATGCCGATACTGGAAGTAATGCCCAGCCCGGTGACTACTACGCGACGCATACTGATCGTTCCTAAAAGTCTTCTGTTGATGTGAACAGGCCAACCCGCAGGCTTTTGGCATGGTAGATTTCCTTGCCGTCGGCTTCCATGACGGCATCACCGATACCCATGTACAGCTTGCGCTGGATGACACGTTTGAGGTCGACCCGGTAGGTCACCAGCTTGATATCCGGTGTTACCTGGCCGCTGAATTTAACTTCGCCCGAACCCAGCGCCCGGCCACGCCCGGGACCGCCCAGCCAGCCGAGGTGGAAACCGATCAGCTGCCACAGCGCATCGAGACCGAGACAACCGGGCATGACCGGGTCGGACTCAAAATGGCACTTGAAAAACCACAGCTCCGGGTTGACGTCGAGCTCGGCGATGATCTGCCCCTTGCCGTGCTCGCCACCCTCGTCGCTGATGTGCGTGATGCGGTCAAACATCAGCATCGGCGGCAGCGGCAGGCGGGCGTTGCCCGGCCCGAACAGTTCGCCGTGACCGCATTGCAGGAGTTCGTCGTAGGAGTACTGGCTTTTTCGATTCAGGGTCAAAACGGGTGCCGTTGTCATGTGAGGGGCCGGGAATGCTGCTGGCCGGTTACTAAAGGCGCGTATTCTATCCGGTTAGGCCACATTTTGCATGGCGCAGGCGATGAAAAATCGTCATTTCATGGGCAGGGTCAAGGTATTGGCGCTTAACTCAGTCGCGGAAATTGATGTATTGCAGTGGCAGACCGATGTCTGCGTCTTTCAGCAGGGTGATGACATTCTGCAGATCGTCGCGTTTTTTGCCACTCACGCGCACCTTGTCGCCCTGGATGCTGACCTGGACCCTGAGTTTGGCCTCTTTGACCAGCTTGACGATTTTACGGGCGGTGTCCTGGGGGATGCCCTGTTGCACGGTGATGGTCTGGCGGGTCTGGTTGAGGGTGGATTCCACCTTGCCCGCTTCCAGTGAACCCAGGTCGATGCCGCGTTTGGCCAGTTTCAGGTGCAGGATGTCCCTGACCTGCTGCAGCTGGAACTCGCTGTCGGCGTGCAGTGTGAGCACCGCATCGGCCTGCTCGACTTTGGCGCAGGAGCCCTTGAAATCGTAACGGTTGCCGACTTCGCGGTTGGTCTGGTCCACAGCGTTGGAGACTTCGTGCAGATCGACTTCGGAAACAGTATCAAATGATGGCATGATGCAGAACTATCCGGCCCCGGTGGCGACTAACAAGGGCGATATAGTACTTCACAACCTGCTATCCAATCCAGAATGGCCATGAATATTCTCAAGCTGCTGCGTCGCGCGCGCTTTCTCTCCACCCGGCACCGTATCGAGTGGTATCCGCCGTTCTGGTTGATGCGGGTGAAAGTGGTGCGGCTGGAGGATGACTGGAGTCATGTCTGCCTGCGTCTGCCGCTGACGGTTTTTTCCAGGAACATGGGTGACTCGATGTTTGGCGGTTACCAGGCGGCGGTCGCCGACCCGGTGGCGGCACTTGCCTGCGCCAAACAGTTTCCCGGGTACTCGGTATGGACGCGTTCGCTGCACCTGGAATTCGAGCTGCCGGGTGATACCGACCTCGAGCTGCGTTTTGATTTTGATGAGGACATCCGGGAGAAGATCCGTGCCGACCTGGAGCGCAAGGGGCGCAGCACGCCCTGGTTCGAGTACGGCCTGTATCGTGCTGATGGTGTGTGTTGCACACGGGTGCGGTGCCGGGTTGCAATTCGCCCGGCGGGCTATCGCAAGAAGTAGTCCCTGCGTTGTATGACCAGGCCCGCATCCATCAAGGTGTCTGGTCGCACAGCCTGGTATTCAGCTATGCCGGCCTGCTACAGAGTGGCTGTGTCGGCGTAGCGCCCGGTTTGCTCGGGCCGCAGGGCGGCCTCCAGTTGCCGGAGCAGGGCACTGTATCGATTGTCGTGGCTCTGATTCCAGGCCTCCAGCAACGGCAGTATGGCCTGCACCAGGTCATCGCAGCCTGTTTCCGGGCGCAGACCGTTGGCCAGGGCCTGCAGGGCGCGCTGTACATCGGCGGGTTCTGCTGTTGCCCTGGCCTGCTCCGCGGCGGGTTGCGGTGTTTCTTCCGCTACCGGTTTATCTTTCGCCGGCGCGGCTTCCGTGGGCTGTACGCAGTTGCCACCGGCGGCCAGCGCCAGTTTCAGTTTTTCCCGGGCGTCGAGCAGTATTTGTTCCGGGGTCAGGTCGGAATGGATGGCCGGGCTGGAAGCCGCGATGCTCACGCTGATGGTGTCGGTGTCGTTGCCCAGGTTGGCCTGCCCGATGACGGCGTGCAGCTGTCTGGCGATACGGGCGGCACCTTCCGGGTTGGCAGAGGGCAACAGGACGCCGAAGCTGTCCAGGCCAATGCGGGCGACGGTATCCTCGCGGCGCCGTCCCTCCTGCAGAATCCCGGCAACCCGGCACAGTATCGATTCCGCGGTCTGCTTGCCGCGCCGCAGGAACAGGATCTTGTATTTGTCGATCTGCACCAGCAGTACGGCCAGTGCACTGTCGTGGCGGATGGCGTAGGACAGGTTCTCTTCCAGTTTATCGGCGAAGGCCTGCTGGTTGGCAAGACTGGTCAGCGGGTCGACCTTGATTTGTTGTTCCAGTTGTTGCTTGCTGGATTCGCTGTCCTGCAAGGCCTGCCGGGTGCGTTGTTGCCGTACCTGCGCCTGGGCGCGCGCCAGCAGTTGCACGGACTCGAAGGGTTTGGTGATGAAGTCGCTGGCGCCGGCAGCCAGTGCGGTTGTTTTGCTGCCATCGTCATCTTCGGCCCCGGTGACGATAATGACCGGCAGGTCTTTCAGGTCGTCCTGTTCGGCGCAGCGGATTCTCTTCAGCAGTCCCAGGCCGTCGAGGTTGGGCATGGAAAGATCTGACATCACCAGGGTGATATGACGGTTGTCCTGCAATGTCTCCCAGGCAACCTCGCCGTCCTCGGCTTCGAGGATTTCGAAGTCGTTTTTGAGTATTTTGCGTGCAGCGACGCGCATCAGTCGCGAGTCGTCGACTACCAGAATGGTCGGTTTGTTGTCACAGGCCCCGGTCATTCGCTGTTCCTGACGTACTTATAATAGACAAATGTCGGCTCAAGCACTCAGACCTTTAACAAATTATTGCGGGATCAGGGATTTACCCGACAAACAGGAAGTTGTGGCCGTGTCGGTAGGCGGCGGATTCCAGGAATGCCGCGATGTCCTGGTAGGCACCGTGGTTACGCACATAGACCAGTACCAGTGGAGCAGGTTGCCGGTGCAGCAACCAGTCCGGGGCGACCACGGGTACGCCCTGCAGAGTATTGCCGATCTTGGCGGGGTCGATATCGATCCAGGCAACCGGTTGCAGGCCCTGTTCCAGCAACGGGCGACAACGCAGGCGTGTTTTACGCCCGGCCCCCCAGATGACGAAGCAGGACTGCAGGCGCGGGTCTTTGGCCAGGTAATGCGCGCGCAGACGGTCGAAGGCCTGCTGTGAGCAACGTGGGTCGACACGTGACAGGCGGTCGGGCGAGTCGCGCCAGTCGAGCAGGACCTGTGGCAGTTTGGCCATACGCAGGCCGGCCTGGAACATGCGTAGCCACAGGTCGTAGTCCTCCGCGAAATCGCCTTCCCGGTAAGCCCCCAGTTGCAGTACATCGGTCTTGCGGAACATCACGGAAGGGTGCGCGAAAGGCGATTCACGGTAAATATCGGCGGCAATATCCTCTGCTGTC
This sequence comes from Gammaproteobacteria bacterium, assembly GCA_011374975.1. GTDB lineage: Bacteria > Pseudomonadota > Gammaproteobacteria > DSM-19610 > DSM-19610 > Thiogranum. The sequence continues at coordinate 14,758 of DRNU01000112.1, forward strand.
AGGCACTGGTTCTGCCAGCGGATATATTCACGATAGCCGGCCTGGATGCTGTGTTCCGGAAACAATTTCACCTGGCTTGCGACCAGCGCCCAGTCGCTGTGTTGCTGCAGCGCCGCGACCTGTTGCTGCAGGCGCTCCGGGCGCATCAGGTCGTCGGCGTCCATGCGGGCGATGAAAGTGCCGCGAGCTTCATGCAATCCGAAATTCAGCGCCGCCACCAGTCCCTTGCGCGGTGAGTTCAGGCAACGCAGGCGCGGGTCCTGTTGCCGGTACGTATTGACCCGCTGCAAGGAGTCGTCAGTGGAGTGGTCGTTGATTGCCAGCAGCTCGAAATCAGTAAAACGCTGTGCGAATACAGAGCGCAGGCAGGCGTCGAGGGTAGCGGCGGCATCGCGGTAGGGCAGGACTATGCTGACGAGCGGAGTGTTCAAGGGGGGGTGTATCCGTCTGTGGGTTTTGCTGCCTGCGGGGTTATAGTTGTATCCAAGTTGTTGTTATAAAACAAGGAAATTTTGTTGTGCGCATAAAAAAAGGCCTGCTTATGCAGGCCTTTTTCACAGCGTTTAGCTGTTAGCGGCGTGCTTTTTTCTTTGCAGCGCGCTTCTTGCCGGCCTTCTTCTTGGCGGCTTTTTTCTTCGTAGCCTTCTTCTTGGCTACGCGTTTCTTGGCGGCCTTTTTCTTACCGGCCTTTTTCTTTGCGGCCTTTTTCTTGGTCGCCTTTTTCTTTGCTGCGCGTTTCTTGCCGGCCTTCTTCTTGGCGGCTTTTTTCTTCGTAGCCTTCTTCTTGGCTACGCGTTTCTTGGCGGCCTTTTTCTTACCGGCCTTTTTCTTTGCAGCCTTCTTCTTGGCGGCTTTTTTCCGGGTGACCTTTTTCTTGGCGACTTTCTTCTTCGCCGTTACTTTTCTCTTCTTGGCTACCACCTTCTTCTTCTTGGCGGTAGTCTTGCGTTTGCTTGATTTCTTGCGTGCTGCCATGAGGAAAACCTCCTTCAGATTTACGTTTCGCGTAACGTTACGGCGTTTGCATTTAAAACTTTAATGAAAAAAGAACAAATTACAACACCTAGATAATATTTCGCTCTATGATTGGAGTGTAACTTTGAAGGCGGATGATAGTATGAAGTGAAACCCGCAGTGTTATGAGTTAGCAGGAGATTTTTTGTTCAGTTCGATTTTACAGGTAAATAGCAGTGTTTCGTGTTGGCTGTGACAAACAGGGTAAAGATGAAGCGTGTTGTTTCAGTGTGTTGGAATGACTTGTATCCGCGTCTTGTCGAGGCAAAAACTTTTTTAAAAAAAAGTGAAGATTTGTTTGAATAACTTCAAATAGTCATCACAATCGTTGTATATGTACAACAATTACCAAAGGTCATCGTGCTATGAGCTATTCGCTGTTGCAGTGGTATGAACGTCTGTTAACGCAGTTATGGTCCGATGATCTTCGTAACATCCAGGGGTTGCGGCGCTGGATTATCATTCCGGTGCGCCTGTTTGTCGTGGTGGTTCGACAGTTGCTGAAAGGTGAACTCAATCTGCGCGCGATGAGCCTGGTCTATACCACGCTGTTATCGATTGTGCCGTTACTCGCAGTCAGCTTTTCGGTGTTGAAAGGTTTCGGTGTGCATAACCAGATTGAACCCCTGTTACTGAATTTTCTCGCGCCGCTGGGTCCGAAAGGCGAAGAGTTATCAGCCAATATCATCAGTTTCGTGGAGAACATAAGAGTTGGTGTGCTGGGCTCGCTGGGCCTGGCGCTGTTGTTCTATACCGTTGTTTCTCTTATACAAAAAGTCGAGTCTACGTTTAACTACGTGTGGCAGGTAGAGCATCTGCGCGGCATTGCGCAGCGGTTTTCGAACTATCTCAGCGTGATTCTAATCGGGCCTGTGCTGGTGTTTACGGCACTGGGTGTCACGGCTACGGCGTTGAACCATTCGCTGGTGCAGCAACTCATGACAGTGGAGCCGTTCGGTTACCTGATTGTTGCCACCACCAGGCTGTTGCCTTATCTGCTGGTGATCGCGGCATTCACGTTTATCTACATGTTCATACCAAATACGCGGGTGCGACTGTTTCCGGCCGTTGTTGGCGGACTGGTGGCAGGTGTGCTGTGGCAATCCAGCGGCTGGGCGTTTGCGGCATTCATTGCGTCATCCTCCAAGTACGCGGCGATCTACTCCGGTTTTGCCATCTTGATCCTGCTGCTGATCTGGCTGTACCTGAACTGGCTGATCCTGTTACTGGGCGCGCAGGTGGCGTTCTTCGTCCAGTACCCGCAATACATGACCCGACAGCCGGTGCAATTGCATCTCAGCAGCCGCCTGCGTGAGCGTCTGGCGTTACAGATCATGTTTATGGTTGCGGAACGCCATCTGCGCGCGGGTGATCCCTGGACCGCCGATGAGCTGGTACATCATCTTGGGTTACCGATGCAGCCCATACACAATGTATTGCAGTTGATGGTGAAATCCGGTTTTCTGTCGCTTACCGCCGATGAGCCGCCGGCTTACCTGCCGCGCCGCGATATCGAGACTATTACACTGCGCGAATTGTATGAAGTGGTGCGCAGTGCCGGGGAGAACCGGCTGTTGACGTTGCAGACCCTGCCGCACCAGGCAGAAGTGGAACGGGCCATGCGGGCGGTGCAACAGGCGGTGGAGAGCCAGCTGGACGATGTTACGCTGAGAGACCTGGTGGAGAAGAAGGATGCCGCTATCTGACGGCGACGGTTTGCGGGTTCAGCAGGATGTTTTTTCCCTGGCGGTAGGCGGAGAGTTGTCCGGCGGGACGGATCTGGATCCAGGCCGGCAGGTGGCGACTCATTTCCATGAAAAACTCGGCACGGGATATCTGGTCGCAGGCAAGTGGCGATGCCTGTCGCAGGGCATTGTAGCGCCATGACGCAGCGGTTTTCGTCGCAGCCGGCGGGTTTGACGCGAGGGTAGGCCCCTGGCGGCGTAACAGGTCGCCGCGCGGTGCCCAGCGCCCGCCGCACAGTGTCTGTTCGGCGCTTTGTTTTGCCCGGTGCAGGGCAATGGTGATGCTGGCCAGTGCGACGGATGCGGTTTGTGCCTCGGTGCGAGGTACGCTGGCGATGAACTGGTCGTAGTTTGTCAGGGTGTCGGGGTTGTATGACGGCGGGAGATTGTGGCGGGGTGGCGGGGTGCCCGGCAGGCCTTGTGCGTAAACGCCGGGCTGTATTCCCTGCAGGAGGAGAAATAGCAGTGACAGACCGGTTTTGTAACGCAGCGCTGAACGCATTATATGGTGTCCCCCCCCTGATGCTGCACAGGTTAGGCCCCGGGGCCCCGGGAAACTGTGAACCAGTCGGCAGAATCGCCAATTGCAGGGGAACTTTGTTCGTGAAGACTGAATGGGGGCGGTCTGGCGGTCGCCGGGAGGGGCTGTGAGCGGGGTTGGTCGTGCGGTGGAGGAGGCGGTCGAGTGTATCTGTGCGCTGGGTTGCAGGCAGGTCAGTGCTTATATCCGGGCCTTGCAGGCGGGGGAGTCGCGTCCTGAGTACCAGTCTCTCGACAGTGTGCAGCGGGTCAGTCTGCTGCATGAGTTGCGGGCGATTATGGCGGTATATGACCAGGAGGGGGATGAGTAGCCTCTGGTTGTGAGCCGGATTCCATTCTGATTCCGGTTTTCGGGGATTCGGGTGCCGGGTTCAGGAGTGGAGTGGGGTGTGTGGTTTGGGTCGGTGGCCCCTTTCCGGCTTCAGGCGCGGGGCGCAAGGCGCAGGAAAGGGGCCACCGACCCGGCGCAAAAAACTGGGTGCCTGGGGGCGGCTTGTTGTTTGAACTTTTTGTTAGCTGGCGCGGAGGGCGCGTTTGCGTTCGTGTTCCAGCAGCATTTTTTTGCGCAGGCGGATGCTTTTCGGGGTGACTTCTACCAGTTCGTCGTCGTCGATGAATTCCAGGGCCTGTTCCAGTGTCAGGCGGATCGGCGGCGTCAGGGTGATGGCTTCGTCGGTGCCGGAGGCGCGCACGTTGGTGAGCTGTTTGGCCTTGAGCGGGTTGACGACCAGGTCGTTGCTGCGCGTGTGGATGCCGACCAGCATGCCCTGGTAGACCTCTTCGCCCGGGGACAGGAACATGCGGCCGCGTTCCTGCAGGTTGAACAGGGCGAAGCCGAGTACCTTGCCGGTGCCGTTGGCAATCAGTACGCCGTTGGCGCGTTTGCCGAAGTCGCCTTTTTTCACCGGCGCGTAGTGGTCGAACACGTGGTAGAGCAGGCCGCTACCCTGGGTGGCGGTCAGGAATTCGGTGCGGAAACCGATCAGTGCGCGTGACGGTACGATGAAGTCCAGGCGTACCCGGCCGTGGCCGTCGGGCACCATGTCCTTGAGGTCGGCGCCGCGTTCGCCGAGTTTTTCCATGACGGTGCCCTGGTGTTGTTCCTCGACATCCACGGTGAGCTGTTCGAAGGGTTCCTGCAGTTCGCCGTCGACTTCGCGCTGGATGACTTCCGGGCGTGACACGCCGAGTTCGTAGCCTTCGCGGCGCATGGTTTCTATCAGTATGGAGAGATGCAGTTCACCGCGGCCGGAAACCTTGAATTTGTCCGGGTCGTCGGCGTCTTCGACGCGCAGGGCAACGTTGTGTATCAGTTCCCGTTCCAGGCGTTCGCGGATCTGGCGCGAGGTGACGAATTTGCCTTCCTTGCCGGCGAACGGCGAGTTGTTGACCTGGAAGGTCATGCTCACGGTGGGTTCGTCGATGCTCAGCGCGGGCAGGGCTTCCACCTGGGCGGGGTCGCACAGTGTATCGGAAATGCCCAGGGCATCGACGCCGGTGAAGGCGATGATGTCACCGGCCTGTGCTTCCGGCACTTCCACGCGTTCCAGGCCCAGGAAACCGAAGATCTGCAGCATGCGCGCGTTGCGCTGTTTGCCGGCGTGGTCCACGACGGTCACCGGCGAGTTGCTCTTGATGCGGCCGCGGTTGATGCGGCCGATGCCGATGACGCCGACGTAGCTACTGTAGTCGAGTGAGCTGATCTGCATCTGGAACGGGCCGTCGGTGTCGACGTCCGGTGCCGGTACGTTGTCCACGATGAGCTGGAACAGCGCTGTCATGTCGCCGTCGCGGGCATCCTGGTCCTGGCTGGCAAAGCCCTGCAGGCCGGAGGCGTACATCACCGGGAAATCGAGTTGTTCGTCGCTGGCGCCGAGCCGGTCGAACAGGTCGAAGGTCTGGTCCAGCACCCAGTCCGGGCGCGCGCCGGGGCGGTCGATCTTGTTGATGACGACGATCGGGCACAGGCCGCGTTCCAGGGCCTTCTGGGTGACGAAGCGCGTCTGCGGCATGGGGCCTTCCACGGCGTCCACCAGCAGCAGCACCGAGTCGACCATCGACAGCACGCGCTCCACTTCGCCGCCGAAGTCGGCGTGTCCGGGGGTGTCCACGATGTTGATGCGGTAGTCCTGCCATTTGATGGCGGTGTTCTTGGACAGGATGGTGATGCCGCGTTCGCGCTCCAGGTCATTGGAGTCCATGATGCGCTCCGGCGCGTCGGCGCGGGCGTCGAGGGTTCCCGACTGGGACAGCAGTTGGTCGACCAGGGTGGTTTTTCCATGGTCGACATGGGCGATAATGGCAATGTTACGCAGACGCTTGATCACAACATATTTCTCGTGGGTAAAAGGCGGGGATTATACCTGAAAGCTGTGGATAAAGGATTGATTAATGGTTTACCAGATGTCATTGCAGGTTGAGACGCGTGGCCGGGGCTGTTACCCGATCACGGAGCAACTCCGTTCAGGCCTCGCCGAGGCCGCTATAGAAACCGGAATTTGCCTTGTATTTCTGCATCATACGAGTGCCTCGCTGATCCTGTGCGAGAATGCCGATGCGGATGTTCAGGGTGACCTGGAGCGTTTCATGGCCCGCCTGGTGCCGGACGGGGATCCCCTGTTTCAGCACGTGGACGAGGGCCCGGACGATATGCCGGCGCACATTCGCAGTGTGCTGACCTCGAATTCACTCAGTGTGCCGGTGAGCGGCGGGCAGTGTGATCTGGGCATCTGGCAGGGGGTGTATGTCTGGGAACACCGCCGCATGCCGCACCGGCGGCGCGTTACGCTGACGGTGGTTGGGGCGTAGTACGGGTTTCGCCGTACAGGCCGTCGAGTTTCGGGACGCGGGGCGCATCGCCAAGTCCGGCGTCGCCCAGTTCATCGAGCGTATCGGTTTCCGCATCTGAAAACATGTCGTTGTCAGTGCCGGCCGGTTCCGCTTCGGCGCTGTTTTCGCTGCTGTCAGTATCGAGCATGGCGTTTTTCGGAATATCCAGTTGCGGCGTGCTGACAGGATCCTGGCACAGGGCCTGTGATCCGGTCGCCAGGTGTTCGTAGACGTTGCGGTAACTCTCGGTCATGGTCTGCACCAGTTCCGAGGTCTTGCGAAAATGCTGTTCGACCTGGTCGCGGTAGGCACTGAATTCCTGCTGCAGGCGGTCAAGCTTGTCCTGGAGTTCAGCCGCGCGGCGGCTGCTCCCCGACAGCAGGAGCACCAGGCCGGCGCCGCACGCAATGCCGACCGCGAAGACAATCAGGCCAATCGCCCACATCCAGCCTGGTTCCATACCACCTGTCATAAACCGTACTCCACAATGACTGTTTGCAGTATAACGGGGAACGGGCGCTGTTGAACAGGTGCCGGACTTTATTGATTAAAATCATGGACTATACTCACTATAGCCGATGGCGAGGCAGTGTCTCGTGAGCAGGGATACGGCAGGGAGAAGCGGGCCGATATCCCGGCGGCCTGCCAGGTTCAGAACCGGAAGGAACATTACAGGAGGTTGGTAATAACAATGAAATCAATCTATGTGGGAAATATTTCATTCGAAACCACATCTGACCAGTTACACGATCTGTTTGCGGCGCATGGAGATGTTATATCCGTCAAACTGATCAATGACCGCGACACCGGCAAGCCGCGGGGTTTTGCTTTCGTGGAAATGGACGACGCAAGCGCCGAGGATGCCGTGACCGCTACTGACGGTATTGAACTTGCGGGCCGCAACCTGAAAGTGAACCTGGCCAAGCCCAGGGGCGTATGGCGGATGCGAAGACCGCGTCACTGAACGCGGTTGCGTGCTGTCCCGTCCAGGAAGGCCTGAATATTCTGTAGCGTTTCATCCAGCAGCCGCTGCCTGGCGGGCTGGCTTGCCCAGGCGACATGCGGCGTCACGATCAGCCGTGGCGAGCTGAATTGCAGTAGCGGGTTGTCGGCGGCAGGCGGTTCCTGCTGCACAACATCCACCGCTGCTGCTGCGATATGTTCTTCCTGCAGCGCGGTTACCAGCGCTGCTTCGTCGACAATGCCGCCGCGCGCGGTATTGATCAGGATGGCGCCGGGTTTCATGCGCCGCAGTTGTTCCGCCCCGATCAGGCCGCGGGTTTGCTCTGTGAGCGGGCAGTGCAGGCTGATGACATCCGACGTTTCCAGCAGCTGTTCCAGCGCAACACGGTCCGGTAACGCCGCCGCGTGCAGCCGCTGGGCAACCTGTACCTGCATGGAAAACGCCCGCGCCAGCCGTGCAACCGCCTGGCCCAGTACCCCGTAACCGATAATGCCCAGGGTTTTCCCCGCCAGTTCGCCGATGGAGGCATCGAACAGGCAGAAGTTCGGGCTGTGCGACCAGTCGCCCTGGTGCACGCGTTGCCGGTAATTGTCCAGGCGCCGTGTCAGGGTGAGCAATACCGCGAATACGTGTTCTGTCACCGAGGCGGTGGCGTAGTTGCGCGCATTACTGACGATTACCCCGGCTTCGGCGGCGGCTTCCAGGTCAATATTATTGGTGCCGGTTGCGGCGACGCAGACCAGCCGCAATCCGGGGTTGGAGAGAAAGTGCTCGCGGGACAGGCAGACCTTGTTGGTAACGACGATGGCGGCATCGCGGATGCGCTCATTGACCTGTCCCGGTTCGGTGCGGGCATGGAACTGCCAGTCAGTCAGGCAGCGGCGCAACGGCGCCAGGTCCAGGTCCTGCGGGTTCAGGCTGTCGAGGTCCAGGACGACCGCGCGCAAGTCAGTGTGTCTCGCCACTTATCGGGTTTCTCTTCACATCAGGCCCGGCATGACGGTACTTCAGGACTTTGCCGGTCAGTCTCCCAGCAGGCCTTCCTTGAGGTCGTCATCCGCCGGGTGTTTGCCTATCCAGACTTTAAGCAGGGCCTTGAAGAAATCCGCGCCCGGTATCGTGCCCAGCTGTTTGTCATTGATACTGAGACGGGTACCGCTGCCCGGTATATAGTCCATGCGCACCACATCACCTTCATGCAGGTCGGGGAACAGGCTGTTGAACGTTTTCAGGCGCTCCTCGACCTGTTTGAACGCCGCATCGTCCAGGTTGGCCTCGAAACCCTCGTGCCAGCCTTTGGTGATCTTTTCCGCAGAGACTTTCTCGTACAGCATCGTCATCTGCATGCTTTTGGGGCCTTCCGCGGCAAGCAACTCGCCCGCATCGCTGCTGCGTTTGCCGGTATACAGTGCGCCGACATAGATTTTGAAGAAGAACTTGCTGCGTACGCCCGCGCCGTTCAGGACCAGTTCACTGTCAGCAAGGCGATAGCTGTCGGCCAGTTCGGTGCCGGCGACTTTTGTGACGGCCAGGGTCAGCAGGGGGGTGAACAGCAGGCTGAGAGAAAGGCAGGTACGCAACAGCATTTTCATGGCGCGGGTTCCTTTGTAGAGATGGGTGCCGGGGCATGGTAACACGGAGTATCGGGACACGGTAAAGACGGTGCGGCCGGGCAGAGGGGTGAAAGTTTTTCGGGAACCGTGACGGAACCGGGGAGTCTATAGCTCAAATAACGTTCCATAATTGAACAGATGAGCCTGTCAAATGGCTGCATTTTGATCCGGCTCAACAGGCAATCATGTATGCAGGGGTAAAGTGGTCGTAGAGGATGACGACCACATCACAGGAGAGGTTTTATGGAACACCGTTGCAGTGTTCGCAAGCCGGTCGAGTTACAGTTGCTGTTGTACAAGCACGGCCTCCCGATACAGAGTGGAGTGAGCCGGGATCTGGGACTGGGCGGCATGTTTGTGGAAACCGGCACCCGTACGTGGCGGAAAAATGAAAACCTGGAGGTCGAGCTGCCGGGTGAGAGCGGGCAGCCTGCCATGTACCTGTCGGTGGCGGTTGTGCACCACGGCAGTCGTGGCGTTGGTCTGGTGTTCAATGCCATTTCCAGCGAACAGCGGGACATGCTGCGCGGCCTGCTGTTTAATGGCGCTGAAATCACGCCGGGCCCGGCTCCGGCTGTGCCACGCGCTGTCGCCTGAGCGGGCTTCGCGGGGCCCGGCCTGTCAGCGGCGGGCCGGGGGTTTGAAAATCGCCCCGTGTTGCAATGGAAAGCCCTGCGCCCTGACCTTGTAATAGCGTTGCAGGACTTCGTGCATGACCGGGAAGGCGAGTTTTTCCCAGGGTACTTCGTGTTC
>DRNU01000113.1 GCA_011374975.1 Gammaproteobacteria bacterium
CGCGTCTATGCCGGTTATGCCAACACCGACTATGACGACAAGGGTGAAGACGATATCTTCACTGTAGGTATGCGTCACAACTTCTGATCGAAGTGATTCGAAAAGAAGAGAAAACGGGGCCTTCTGGCCCCGTTTTTTTATGGGGGTTTTGTTTTGCCTGCATCTTGCTGGCAGCCTGTGCCCCGACCCGGACCCAGTTGCCCGCTGTGGAACTGCAACAGGTGCATGTGTCCGGCGCTCATCGCCTGGCTTTTTCACCGGACGGACAGAAGCTCGCCAGTGGCGGCCTGCATGGCGGGGTACGCATCTGGTCGGTGACGGATGGTGCGGCTATGGCCAGTCTGCCGGCGCACGACGACAGTATCCGGGGCCTGGTCTGGCTGGATAATACGCGCTTGCTCAGCGCCGACAGGTCGGGGCGGGTATTGATCCGTGACACCCGGACTGCACAGGTTATTCAGTCGCTGCAACTGGATGCCGTGGCCGCGCTGGCCCTGGCGCCGGGACGTGACTGGTTGCTGGTGGGGGGTGGCCGGCAGCTGCACAGCGTGGCGTTGCCATCACTGCAGGTGACGACAACCCGCAATGTGCCGGGGGATGTGCTGTCTGTTGCGATAGATCATGCAGGGCGGCAGATTGCACTGTCGACCCGTGACGACCGTGTATGGCTGCTGGATACCACGCTGGAATTCACGACCGAACTGGCTCGCCCTTCACGCGCTGCGCAGGACCTGCATTTTTCCCCGGATGCCCGGACCTTGCTGGCAGGCGGCTGGTTCCGGTTGCTGGTGTGGGATTTGCCGCATAACCGGCTGGAAGAGCGCCCGACCGGGCACCTGGGCAACGTGGTGTCGGTGGATATCAGTCCGGACGGCAGCCAGTGGATCAGCCTGGCACGTACCACAGCCTCCAGTTTTCAGCTGGTCGATGCTGAGAGTAACCGGGTGATTCGTAACTTCAAGGCACAGGAACTGTGTGGTTGGCAGGCACGCTTCAGCCCGGACGGGCGCTATGTTGCCAGTTCGGCGGAAGATGGCAGCATTCATATTTTTGATTTACAGACCCGCTACCGGCCGGTCGTGAGTTATGACCAGATAGAAGACTGAAGATGCTACAATGCGGCACTTCCCAAACCAGCCGTCCGTCGTTCAGCATGCCGCACCGCATTCGTGAAATCCCCTATAACTACACCTCGTTTTCCGACCGGGAAATCGTGCTGCGTTTCCTCGGCGAGGAGATGTGGGAGCTGATCGAACAGCTGCGCGCCGAGCGGCGCACCGGCCGTTCCGCGCGCATGTTGTTCGAAGTGCTGGGCGACCTGTGGGTGGTGACGCGCAACCCGTATATACAGGATGACCTGCTGGAGAACCGCAAGCGTTTCGAGTCGCTCACTCATGCCCTGAACCATCGCCTGGACCAGATCGTGGCACGTGCCAACGGCAATGCCGACGCGGTGCGCCTGGTGGAAGGCGCGCGCGTGGCGGTGAATGCATTTGCCGCCTGGTTCCCGAAAACACGCGCCTTGCGGGCGCGGGTACGCCGGCAACTGGCGCGCGTTACCCGCGCTGACAATATTGATTTTGGCGGCCTGGCACGTGTATCACATGCCACCGATGCAACCGACTGGCGTGTCGAACTGCCGTTCGTGGTGATCAGCCCGGACTCTGAGCAACAGATGGCGGACGTGGTGCGTGCCTGCATGAAGCTCGGCCTGACCATTATCCCGCGTGGCGGCGGTACCGGTTACACCGGTGGCGCGGTGCCGCTGCACGGCGATACCGCGGTGATCAACACCGAGAAACTTGAAGCCCTGGGCGAGGTGGAAATGCGCAGCCTGGAGGGTGTTGCGGATGCGGTACCCACCATCCGCGCCGAGGCCGGTGTCGTCACGCGGCGCGTCGCCGAGCGCGCCGAGGCGGCCGGTTATATGTTTGCAGTCGATCCCACCTCGCAGGATGCTTCCACTATCGGTGGCAACGTGGCCATGAACGCCGGCGGCAAGAAGGCTGTGCTGTGGGGCACCACGCTGGATAACCTGGCGTCATGGCGGCTGGTGACAGCGGATGGCGACTGGCTGGAAGTCACGCGGCTCGATCACAACCTGGGCAAGATTCACGAGCAGGCGCTGGTGCGTTTTCGCATCCAGCGTTATGCGGCCGACGGCCGTACCGAAAAAGGTGAAGCCGACATCCTGGAGATGCCGGGCAGCGCGTTGCGCAAGGAAGGCCTCGGCAAGGACGTCACCGACAAGTTCCTCGGCGGCCTGCCGGGCGTGCAGAAGGAAGGCTGTGACGGCCTGATCACCTCGGCGGTGTTTATCGTGCACCGCATGCCTTTGCAGATCCGCACCGTGTGCCTGGAGTTCTTCGGCAGTGACGTGTCGCAGGCGGTACCGGCTATCGTGGAAACCAAACAGATGCTCGACGCGCGCGATGACGTACTGCTGTCCGGGCTGGAACATCTCGACGAGCGCTATGTACGCGCCGTGAAATACAGCACCAAGGCGCCGCGCCGCGAACTGCCCAAGATGGTACTGGTACTGGATATCGCCGGTGACGACGAACAGGCTGTTGCCGATGCTGCTTCGCAAGTGGTGCGTCAGGCCAACTTGCGCGGGGGCGAGGGTTTTATTGCCGTCAGCCCCGAGGCGCGCCGCCAGTTCTGGCTGGACCGGGCACGTACCGCGGCCATTGCGGCACACACCAATGCTTTCAAGATCAACGAAGACGTGGTCATCCCGCTGGAGAAGCTGTCCGAGTACAACGAAGGTATCGAACGCATCAATATCGAGTACTCGATCCGCAACAAGCTGGATATGATCGAGGCGCTGCGCGATTACATCGGGGGCGACCTCGGCGAGCTGCGCCAGCACGAGGACTACGAGGACAGCGAGGAGAACAGGGCTATCCTGGCCGGCAAGCAGCAAGCTGCGCTCGAGCACCTGCAGCAGGTCGGCGAACACTGGCAGTCCATGCTGGAGCATTTCGAAACGCCGGCTTCAGAGTGCGCCGACCTGATGAACGAAACCGTGCGCACGGCCTGCAAGGCGGGTGACCGGTTGATCCACCTGTTGCTGCGCCGCGACCTGCGGGTATCCTGGCGCGGTGAAATCGAACAGCCGCTGAAAGACATTTTCGGCGGCCGCGAGTTCGAGCCGGTGCGCGCGCGGCTGGACGCGATCCATGCCCGGATACGTTCCGGGCGCCTGTTCGTGGCGACCCACATGCATGCCGGTGACGGCAACGTGCATACCAATATCCCGGTCAACTCCAACGACTACGCCATGCTGCACGAAGCCGAACGCATCGTGGACCGCGTTATGCAGCTGGCGGTGTCGTTGAACGGAGTGATTTCCGGCGAGCACGGTATCGGCCTGACCAAGATGCGTTACCTTGAACCGGAAGCGGTCGAGGCGTTCCGCCGCTACAAGGAGCAGGTCGATCCGGACGGTGTATTCAACCGCGGCAAGCTGTTACAGGGCTCGGGACTGGACAATGCCTACACGCCATCCCTGCGCCTGGTGCAGCAGGAAGCGTTGTTGCTGGAAGCCAGCGAACTGGGCGCGCTGAACGACGATATCCGCAACTGCCTGCGTTGCGGCAAGTGCAAGCCGGTCTGCACCACGCATATCCCGCGCGCCAACCTGCTGTACTCGCCGCGCAACAAGATACTCGCCACCGGCGTGGTCATCGAGGCCTTCCTGTACGAGGAGCAGACCCGGCGCGGTATCTCGATCCGGCATTTCGAGGCTATGAACAATGTGGCGGACCATTGCACCGTGTGCCACAAGTGCCTGAACCCCTGCCCGGTGGATATCGATTTCGGCGACGTGTCGATCCGCATGCGCAGCATCCTGCGCGACCAGGGCAAGAAACGTTTCAGCCTGATCGGCTGGCTGGCCATGGCGTTCCTGAATATCACCGACCCGACCGCGATCAAGTTGATGCGCAAGGGCATGATCGAATGGGGTTACAGCGGGCAACGGTTGATGCATCGCCTGCTGCGGCGCCTGGTCAACGGCCGGCAACAGTCGCTGCCGGCTTCGACCAATAACCCGCTCAAGGTCAGCGAGCAGGTGGTGCATTTTATGAAAAAACCCATGCCGGGCGGGCTGTCGACACAGACTATGCGCGCCATGCTGGGTGTCGAGGACCGTACCGTGGTGCCGATCATTCGCGATCCGGCACGCGTCAACGAGACCTCGGACGCGGTGTTCTATTTCCCCGGCTGCGGTTCCGAGCGGTTGTTCAGCGAGGTTGGGCTGGCGACGCTGGCGATGCTGTACGAAGTCGGTGCGCAGACCGTGTTGCCGCCGGGCTACCTGTGCTGCGGTTACCCGCAGACTTCCGCCGGCGATACCGCGAAGGGCAAGCACATCAGCACCGATAACCAGGTGCTGTTCCACCGCGTTGCCAATACGCTGAACTACATGGATATCCGCACCGTGATCGTGTCCTGCGGCACCTGCATGGACCAGTTGCAGCAATACCGCTTCGAGCAGATCTTCCCGGGTTGCAGACTGCTGGATATCCACGAGTACCTGATGGAGAAAGGCGTCAGCCCGGGCGGTGTCGAGGGGCGGCAGTACCTGTACCACGACCCTTGCCACACGCCGATGAAAACCTACGCACCCCTGCAGGTGGCGGAGAAACTGCTGGGCAGCGCAGTGCAGCTGGCCGACCGCTGTTGTGGTGAAGCAGGCACGCTGGCTGTGACGCGGCCGGATATCTCGACCCAGCTGCGCTTCCGCAAGCAGCAGGAGTTGCAGCAGGGCATACGCAACTTCACCGGCAAGGACCGTGTTGAAAACGACGAGGTCAAGATCCTGACCTCGTGCCCGGCCTGCCAGCAGGGCCTGTTGCGTTACGCGGGCGATACCGGGCTGAAGACGGAATACATCGTGGTCGAGCTGGCGAATACCCGGCTGGGCAAGGGCTGGCAGCAGGCATTTATCGAACGCGCCGGTGCCGGTGGTATCGAGCGGGTGCTGTTGTAAAAAACCGGCAGGAGTATGAGATTTGTTTCGTAAAGCTGAATCGAGCGATATCGATGCCATTCACCAGTTGCTGATTGCGGAGGCCGGGCAGGGGCGTTTTGACCGCCGCCTGGTCGATGAGCCCTATTGCACCGGTTTGCGCAAAAACCTGAACCATATCCGCAAGCGTGGCCAGCGCCTGGACGAGGATGTGCGGGCACAGTTGCTGGTATGGGGGAACGCGGCCGGAGACGTGACGGCATGCCTGATCAACAGCGCCATTGTCGGCGACCAGGGTAACGAGCTGTGGATGGCAGCCGTATTCCCGGAATTCCGGGGCCAGGGTGAAGGCAGCCGCATGCACGGCCAGGCGCTGTCGGCGTTGCACCCGCGCGTTGACGTGTTCTGCCGCTGTGCTGCGGAAGCGCAGGTGTTTTACCAGATGAACCTGCGGCGCGGGTTTCTGCCGCTGGATACCACCAGCCAGGGTGTGCGGGTGATGAAGTTACCCAGACTGGGTTCGGAACTGGTTGAGCAGGGGAACCCGCACCAGGTGCTGGAACCTTTTGTTGAGATCCCGGCCGGGAAATAACCTAGATAATGCAGCATTCCAGCTGGAAATCGATATCCTGCGTGGCCTGTTTAGTGTGCCCGTCCTTGTCTGACAGGGCCAGGAAACGCACCGTGAAGCGGTGCCGCCCGCCGCTGATCTCCGCGTAGTAGGGGATTTTCTTGTCGACAACGACCCGCACCAGTTGGCAGGGGTGGTTGGCGTCGAGCGTTTTCTGGTAGAAACCGGCGGTAGCGGTGACCGGTTTGAGCACGGCACTTTCGCGGATCAGGCGCAGGATGAGCTTGATGGCCTGGGCGATGGCTTCGAAGCGCCCCAGCCAGTCGGCCAGGTCGCGGGTGCGGCGGCCGGCCGGCTGTTGCAGCCAGAAATGGTAGGCGGGCAGATCGAAGTCGCAGGTGCCGCCGGGGATGGCGCTGCGTTGCTGGATGCCGCCGAGAAACTCGTTCTTTTTCAGGTCCGCCGCGATCGGGCCGCCGCTTTTGTGCAGCTCCGCGCCGAGTGTTTCCAGTTCAGTCGTGATCTGTTGCAGCCGGGCGGTGTCGATATCCGGGTTGGATTTCAGCCGCGCGAGCGTGGCGCTGTGCCGCTCCAGCTCTTTCAGCACTTCGGTCTTGAGGTCGGTGCGCCCGAAAATACTGAGGATATCCAGCATGCTGTTGAGCGTGCAGCGGCTGCCCCACTGGCTGTCATCATGCAGGTGCCTGGCCGCCTGGGCAAACAGGAACTCCAGGCGCAGCAGGGTCCTGATACGCTCATTCAGGGGTTGTTCGTAGAGAATTGTTGTGGTCACCAGGTGCGATCCAGGAGTCAGGGCTGCGCTATTGTCCAACAGGAGGCAGTCTGGCGCAAACGGGATTACAACATGGGCGAAAACCGGTTTTTTGTCGTGATATGGCTACGCTTTGTGGCTGTGGGCAAGCGCGCTGTAGCGGTCGTGCAGGCGTTCGATCTCGCTGCGCAGGCGCGCCCGGCCGGCATCGTTGACGATAATATCGTCAGCGATGGCCAGGCGTTGTGCGCGGCTCGCCTGGCTGGCCAGGACAGCCTCGATATCGGCCGCTGACAGCCCGTCGCGGGCGGCGATACGTTCGCGTTGCAGGCTGACGGGGGTGTCGATCACCAGCACCCGGTCCAGCGGGTAGTCGGCGCCGGTTTCGGCCAGCAGCGGAATGACCAGTACGCAATAGGGGCCTGCAGCCTGTTCGCTCAACGCGATGGCGCGTGCACGGATCGACGGGTGCAGGATCGCTTCCAGCTGTGCGCGCTGCGCGCTGTCGGCAAATACCCTGTCACGCAGCCGGGCGCGATCCAGGTGTCCGTCGGCGTCGAGCATATCGTCACCAAAAGTTTCGACAATTTTTGCCAGTGCCGGTTGCCCCGGTTCCACCAGTTCCCGCGCGATGATGTCAGTGTCGATAACCGTGGCGCCGAGGCTGGCGAAGTGGCGCGACGCTTCACTCTTGCCGCTGCCAATGCCGCCGGTCAGCCCGATACGCAGCCGGTGAGGCATCTCAGCCGCTCATGCCGGACCAGCGCAGGTAGGCGCCGGATATCCGGTCGCCCCACAGCAGGGCGATCCAGCCCGCGATAGCCAGGTAGGGGCCGAACGGGATTGTTTGTGCACGGTCCCGGCCCTGGATGGCAATCATGCCGATACCCAGCACGGCGCCGACCGCGGAGGAGAGCAGCACAATCATCGGCAGCGCCTGCCAGCCCATCCAGGCGCCCAGCAGGGCCAGCAGCTTGAAATCACCGAAGCCCATGCCTTCCTTGCCGGTGACCAGTTTGAACAGCTGGTAGACCGACCACAAAGACAGGTAGCCGGCAATGGCGCCGATCAGGCCGGCGCGCATGTCGGCAAACACCGGGAACAGGCTCAGTGCCAGGCCCAGCCACATGAAGGGCAGGGTGATCGAATCGGGCAGTAACTGGTGATCGACATCGATCATACTGAGCGTGATCAGCACCCAGGTCAGCAACAGGGCCGCTGCCGCCTGTGGCGTGTAGCCGAAATGCCAGACCACCACGGCTGAAAGTATACCGGTCAGCAGTTCAACCAGCGGGTAACGTATCGAGATGGCGGCCTGGCAGGAGGCGCATTTGCCGCGCAGCCACAGGTAGCTCAGCAGCGGGATATTTTCATAGAAGCGGATTTTGTGGTCACAGTGCGGGCAACGCGATGCCGGTTGCGACAGGCTGAACGGCGCTTCTTCAACAGCCGGCTTGTCCAGGTATTCCCGGCACTGTGCCTGCCACTCCCGGTCCATCATCACCGGCAGCCGGTAGATGACGACATTCAGGAAGCTGCCGATCATCAGCCCGAGCACGAACGTGCTGCCGATCAGGAAAGCCGGGTTCTGTTCCAGCAGGTAGAGGAGTTCCATAGGTCAGTCAGTGTACCCCACGGCGATCCGGCCGTGGAGTGGCCGGCTTATACGACAGAACCCATTTTGAAGATCGGCAGGTACATGGCGACGATCAGGCCACCGACCAGGATGCCCAGGATGGCCATGATAATGGGTTCCATCAGGCTGCTCAGGTTGTCTACGGCATTATCGACTTCTTCTTCGTAGAAGTCGGCCACCTTGGCCAGCATGCCGTCGAGCGAGCCGGATTCCTCGCCGATAGCGACCATCTGCACCACCATGTTGGGGAACAGGCCGGTCTGCTGCATGGAAAGCTGGAGCTGCTGTCCCGTCGCAACGTTGTCACGCATTTCAAGGATACCTTCCTTGTAGACCTGGTTACCGGAAGCGCCGGCGACAGACTCCATCGCCTCAACCAGCGGAACACCTGCGGCAAACATGGTGGACATGGTCCGTGCGAAGCGGGCGATGATGGCTTTGGTGACGATTTCCCCGAATACCGGTGCCTTGAGGGCCAGGCGGTCCAGGGTATGGGCGAATTTTGGTGAGCGTTTCTTGCCCTGGTTGAAGCCGTATATGGTTCCCGAAACGCCAATGATTACCACCCACCAGTTGGATTGCATCCATTCCGACAGGTGTATCACCATCTGGGTAAAGGCGGGCAGTTCGGCGCCAAAGCTGTCAAACAGGTCCTGGAAGGTCGGAACCACGAAAATCAGCAGGATGGCTGTCACGATGAAGGCCACCACCACAACGGCTATCGGGTAGGTGAGCGCCTTCTTGATCTTGGCCTTCATGGCCTCGGTTTTTTCCTTGTAGGTGGCGATCTTGTCCAGCAGGCCCTCGAGAATACCGGCCTGCTCGCCGGCAGCCACCAGGTTGCACACCAGCTCGTCAAAATAGAGCGGGTGCTTGCGCAGCGTGTCGGCCAGTGTGCCGCCGGACTCCACGTCCGCCTTGATGTTCATGATCAGTTCCTGCATGGCCGGGTTTTCGTGGCCGCGACCGATGATCTCAAAAGACTGTACCAGCGGTACGCCGGCGCCCATCATGGTGGAAAGCTGGCGGGTGAAGATGGCGATATCCTTGGGCAGGATTTTCCGCTTCGCCGCACTGGCGAACAGGGTCGACTTCTTGCGCACCTTGATCGGTTTGATACCCTGGCGACGCAAGTCCGCCTTGACCATGGCCGGGTTGGAGGCATTGCTTTCGCCCTTTACCTTCTTACCCTTTTTGTCAGTGCCTTCCCAGGCAAAGATATCCTGTTTGATTGCTGCTGCTTGAGCCATGGTCTAGTCCTTGGTTACTCGGTTGATTTCTTCCAGGCTGGTGACACCATCGCGGACCTTCTTCAGCCCGGATTCTCTTAAATCGGCGATGCCTTCTTTCCTGGCCTGGTCCGCAAGCTGCATCGCGTTGCCATTTTCCATAATGATGCGCCCCATTGCCTCGGAAACCGGCATCACCTGGTAGATGCCTACGCGTCCCTTGTAGCCGTCCGCGCACTGGTCACAACCGACGGGGGCGTACAGTTTTACGTCGCTGATTTCTTCTTCCTTGAAACCTTCTTCCAACAAGGCCTCTTTCGGTATATCTATCGACTTCTTGCAGTTATTGCATAAACGCCGTGCCAGGCGCTGGGCAATAATGAGGTTGACCGATGAGGCTATGTTGTAGGGTGGCACGCCCATATTTGCCAGTCGCGTCAGGGTCTGGGGTGCGTCGTTGGTATGCAGGGTCGACATGACCATGTGGCCGGTCTGTGCGGCTTTTATGGCGATCTCCGCCGTTTCCAGGTCTCGAATCTCACCCACCATGATGATATCTGGGTCCTGGCGCAGGAAGGCGCGCAGTGCGGTCGCAAACGTCAGGCCCGCCTTTGGGTTCATATGGCACTGGTTGATGCCTGTCAGGTTGATTTCCACCGGGTCTTCGCAGGTGGATATATTGCGATCCGCTGTATTCAGAATGTTCAGCCCGGTATACAGGGAAACGGTTTTACCGGAACCGGTCGGGCCGGTGACCAGTATCATGCCGTAAGGCTTGTTCAGGTTATCGAGGTACAGCTGTTTCTGGTCTTCCTCGTAACCCAGCGCATCGATACCCAGCTGTGCGCTGGTCGGGTCCAGGATACGCAGCACCATTTTTTCGCCGAACAGCGTGGGGCAGCTGTTGACGCGGAAGTCGATGGCGCGCTTCTTGGACAGCGCCATCTTGATACGGCCGTCCTGGGGTTTGCGGCGCTCCGCGATATCCATCTTGCTCATGACCTTGAGCCGGGAGACCAGCCGTGTCGCCATGGTGAGAGGCGGTGAAGCCACTTCCATCAATACACCGTCCTGGCGGAAGCGGATGCGGAAACTCTTTTCATAAGGCTCGATATGAATATCGGAAGCCCCCTTGTTGATGGCGTCCAGCAATACCTTGTTGACGAAACGCACCACCGGTGTGTCGTCAATATCCGGGTCCATGCTGTCATCGCGACCTTCGTCTTCGTCACCACCCGTGATTTCGAGGTTGTCCAGGTCCTCGTCCAGCAGGTCCGTCATGGACGTGTCTGCCGAGTCCAGCGCCAGCTCGATGGCCTTGGTCAGTTTGTCCTCTTCGACCAGGATGGTTTCGGTGCTGATCCCGGTGTGGAACTTGATTTCATCCAGTGCCTGGAGATTGGTCGGGTCGGACACCGCGACAAACAGACGGTTGCCGCGCTTGAACAGGGGCAGGGAATGATGCTGGCGAATCAGCTTCTCGTCGACCAGTGAAACCGGGGCGGCATCCAGTTCCATGGCGCTCAGGTCGAACAGCGGTATACCGAATTCCTGGCAGGCCGTGGAGGCAATGGCCGCACTGGCCACCAGCTTGTTTTCCACAAGGTACGAGACAAAGGGTTCCCTGTGTTTGAGCGCTTTTTCCTGCGCCTCGACAGCGAGTTCCTCCGCCAACAGGCCTTCTATCACCAGGCGTTTCGCCAGGCCACTGAGTTGCGATACTGGGCTCGATGTTGCCATAAGCTGAAAATATCCTTATTACATACGGACTTCCGTGATCCAGGGCTCAATTTAGCCACTTTCAGCATTGAACTCAAAGCATTTTTTCGGCTAAAAAGCACTGGATACAAAAGCCAACGATTCGACAGGTTTTCGTCTGTTTGCGGAAAAACTTTATTGGCTTCCGGTGTAACTCAATAGAAAAAGGGGGCTCAAAGAGCCCCCTTTCCTGTACTACGCAGTTCGCAGCGTCTTAGCGGCAGTTCGCAGGCAGATACTTGTCGATGATGGTGGTGTTTGCACCATTACATGACCAGGTGATTGTGCCTGTTGAATTGACGTCAGAGATGGCAGCACCGTTAATCAGGGGGGTGAAAGCCAGAACGTCAGTACCGGCACCCAACTGGGCAATATTGCCCATTGTGATGGTGATTTCCCCGGTACCACCGGCAACATCTACTGCGGAGATCTTGTCAGCAGTCAGCATGTTGGCTTCATCGGCTGCAACTTCAGCAGCATAGGCGACAACACCCGCCATGCCACGGTCGGCAAACAGCTCGGTCACACCGATTTTCAGGGCGCTGGCTGCAATTGCACCTTCAGAGACCTTGGCACGAACGGTGTAATCCTGGTAGGCCGGCAGCGCAATGGCGGCCAGAATACCGATGATCGCGACAACGATCATCAGTTCGATAAGGGTAAAGCCCTGTTGAATTTTCTTCATGAGTCAATTCCTCTTTATAACGTTAACGTTGTGTCAAATGTCCAAAGGACATTAATAGCGTTGTGGATCAGAAGCCTTGTGATCCGCCATGGCGTGACGCCTTGTCACGGGCAGGCTGAACACTGTTTGTTCGGCTACCCCTGTATAAGCAGCATGCATGCCAGTTTGCCCGCGCTATGTGCAGGTGTTGGCGGCATGACGCAGGGTTTTATTAAATTATTTTGGAAACAACAGGATGGGTTTTTACGGTGGGTGCTTCATTGTACGGTCCTCCATGAGTTGGTGGTTCGATCATCCCTGATCAGATGCGTCACCCTGACGCGTTTGGCCAGTCAGGTGACGCAGTGTGTCACTTTTTGCCTATTCCAGGCCCAGTTTTTTCAGCCGGTAGCGCATGGCGCGGAAAGTGATGCCCAGCAGCTTCGCGGCCGCGGTCTTGTTGTTATGGGTTTGCTCCAGCGCATTCAGTATGGCTTGCCGTTCGATATTTTCAAGGTAGTCTTCCAGCGCCACACCTTCCGGTGGTGACAGCGGCTGTTCAGGGACATCGCCCTGGGGTGCATCGCCGTCAGCGACAGCGGGCAGCGCAAGGTCGTCCGGCTGGATCTCCTTGCCGTCGCTCAGGGTCAGGGCGCGCTCCAGGGTGTTTTCCAGTTCGCGCACATTGCCCGGAAAGGCATGGCGTTGCAGGGCTTCGAGCGCGGCCTGCCCCAGCGCCGGGCCCGGACCGTCCTGGTCGGCGTTCAGCCGGGCGAGTATATGTTCCGCCAGTTGCGGGATGTCCTCCCGGCGCTGGCGCAGGCTGGGTACCTTGAGTTCTATCACGTTGATCCGGTAGTAAAGGTCCTGGCGGAAGTCACCGGCGTCGACCAGCGCCGCGAGGTTCTTGTGGGTAGCGGACAGTACCCGCACGTCGACCGGGATTTCTTTTTGCTCGCCGACCGGGCGTACGGCTTTTTCCTGGATGGCGCGCAGCAGTTTGACCTGCATGTGCAGTGGCAGTTCGGCAACCTCGTCCAGGAACAGGGTTCCGCCGTTGGCGGCCTGGAACAGGCCTTCCTTGTCGGTGACGGCACCGGTGAAGCTGCCTTTTTTATGCCCGAAGAACTCACTTTCCATCAGCTCCGATGGGATGGCACCGCAGTTGACCGGTACAAAGGCGCCCTCGTTACGCGGTCCCTTGGCGTGTATCAGGCGCGCGACCAGCTCCTTGCCGGTACCGGATTCACCACTGATATAGACCGGTGCCTGGCTGCGGGCCAGCTTGGCGATGGTGGAGCGGACCGTCTGCATGATGGATGAGTCGCCGAGCAGGGTGTCGCGGCTGCGCCGGTCGCGCTCCGGGAAGCTGGCCAGCCTGAGCGCCCCGTTGACCAGGTTGCGCAGCAGCTGCAGGTCCACCGGTTTGGAAACAAAATCGAAGGCGCCGGCTTTCAGGGCCAGCACCGCGGTTTCCATATTGCCGTGTGCGGTGATGACGGCGACCGGTAATTCAGGGTGGTTCAGTTGAATGTGCTCCACCAGTTCCAGGCCGTCGCCATCCGGCAGGCGCATGTCGGTCAGGCACAGGTCGAAGTCGTTTTCCCCCAGCAGGCGGTGTGCATCGGCCAGGTTGGCGGCGGAGCGGGTGTCGATTTGCATGCGCCCGAGTGTCAGTTCCAGCAGTTCGCGGATATCGGGTTCGTCATCGACGATCAGTGCCAGTGGTGTGTTCATGGAGTCTGTGTGTCGGGCCGCAGTGTATTGTGACGGTATATTACAGGATTTCAGGGCGTTTGCTGTGCCGGGAAGTGGATACGGAAACAGCTGCCGGCGCCGTCTGCGCGCTGGTAGCTCAGCCGCGCCTGGTTCAGTTCGCACAGCTCGCCGGCAATATACAGGCCCAGCCCGGTGCCGGATGTCGCCGTGGTGTAGAACGGCTCGAACATCTGTTCGGCCGTCTGTGCGTCGATGCCGGCACCGTTGTCGATGATGTCCAGCTGCACCGCTCCGCTGTTCACGCCGTGCGCCTGGATGGTGAGCTGCGGGTTGTCGCCCGCGTGGCGCAGGCCGTTCTGGCAAAGGTTGACCAGCACCTGGTGCAGGTGCCCGGGGTCCACGCGGACCTGGAGATCCGGCGGCTCGACAGTCAGGGTCAACTGTTCGGGGGCGATGGCCTCGGTTTGCAGGAACTCATTCCGGAACGCTTCCAGCCAGTTGCCCAGCTCCAGGGTTTGCGGTTGGCTGGCCGACCGTCGCGAC
The DNA here is from genome assembly GCA_011374975.1 of Gammaproteobacteria bacterium. Taxonomy (GTDB): domain Bacteria; phylum Pseudomonadota; class Gammaproteobacteria; order DSM-19610; family DSM-19610; genus Thiogranum. Next base: position 13,868 of record DRNU01000113.1, read on the forward strand.
AGCTGCAGCACGTTCTCGATGATGGTGTTGACCCGTTGCGTGTGATTGCCAATGATTTCGGTCAGGCGTTTGTCGCCGCTGTTCAGGTTTTCGGACTCTGCCAGCAGTTGCGCGGCGTGGCTGATGGCGCCCAGCGGGTTGCGGATTTCGTGTGCGATGCTGGCAGTCAGCCGGCCCAGTGAGGCGAGTTTGACCTGCTGGGTCTGGTGCGCCAGCTGGGCGCTGTCTTCCAGCACGATCAGGGCGCCGTTGCCCTGCGCGGTGTGCAGCGGACTGAAATGCGGCAGCAGCTCGCTGCTTGCGGTGCGCGAAGGGATGGTTTCCGCCTGCCACTGCGGATCCTGTTTCCAGTGTTGCAGTTGTGCAGCCAGCTCCGGTGCGGCCTCTGCGAGCGGCATGCCGGAGTCGCTGCCCAGTCCCAGCAGGGTATGCGCGGTGTCATTGGCGAGCCGGATCCTGTTGTCGGGATCCACCGCCAGCACGCCGGATTGCAGCTGGTGGATGATGTACTGGTTCAGTTGCTGCAGGTCCGCCAGGTCGATGCCACGCTGCTTGGCCAGTGCCTCGCTCTCGCGGGCGCGCAGTGCCAGTACGTAGGCCAGCCCGGCGGCGCCGAACAGCACCAGGCCCAGCAGGCCGGCACGTGTAATGTCGCCGACCCCGGCCGCGACACTGTCCATCGACAGGCTGGCCAGCCCGGTTTCGAACAGCAGGGTCAGCGTCGCGACGGCGGCAAACAGGAAAGCCAGCCGCCCGGGCAGCACCAGCGAACCGGAGGCGACGGCGATGACCAGCAGCACAGCCAGCGAACTGTTGACGCCGCCGCTGGCGTGCATCAACAGGGCCAGGGCACCGATGTCCGCAAACACCTGCAGCAGTGCCTGGAACTGGTAAGCGGGCCAGCGCAGGCGGGTGGTGAAGCCGGCGACGACGCCGAACGCCAGGTAGGAGAGCAGGATGGAGCTGAACAGTGCCTGGTCGCTGACGTTGAACGGGTCATCGTCCTGCAGCATGTAGTAAAACACCGTCAGCAGGCCGGCCAGCATCACGCGGTAGAAAGTGAGTATCCGCAACGGCTGCCAGGCGGCCGTTGCGGGCAGGCCTGGTGTCGCGGATGTTGCCGCAGGTGTCGCGCTAGTGATCTTCATCCCGGTGCTGGCTGCAACAGTAGTAGCGCTCGTTATCCTTTATGGCTTCATCGCGCGGGACAAACATGCCGCAGCGCGCGCAACGGACCATGTCATCGACCTGTTTGACGGGTTTTTCCCCGATACGCGGGCCTTTTGCCAGACGGATGAGAATCCAGATGACCAGGCCGATGCCAACCAGATAGATAAGTACGCGAATGCCGAACATTGTCCCAGTGTACCGGATACTGAGAATGGGTGCTTTACTCCGGCCGCAGTTATTCAGAGAATACGGACTTTCCAGTCATAGGTAGCGCCATGCACCTTCACGAATATCAAGCCAAGCAAATGTTCGCGGATTACGGCATCCCGGTTCCCGAAGGACGCATGGTGGAATCCATGCAGGATGCTGCCGCGGCGGCCAAGTCCCTGAGGGGCGAACGCTGGGTCGTCAAGGTACAGGTGCACGCCGGCGGGCGTGGCAAGGCCGGGGGCGTGAAGCTGGTCGACAGCGTCGAGGCCGTGCAACAGACCGCCGACAGCATGCTGGGCTCGATGCTGGTCACCAAACAGACCGGCGAACCCGGCCTGCCGGTGCACCGGCTGCTGGTCGAGAGCACGGTGGCCATCGAGCGCGAGCTGTACCTGAGCATGCTGGTGGACCGTGGCAGTGAGCGCGTGATGATCATGGCTTCGTCATCAGGTGGCATGGATATCGAGGCCGTGGCGGCAAATGACCCCGACGCCATCCTCACCGAGGCGATCCACCCCGCGGTCGGCCTGCAGGCCTACCAGTGTCGTAACCTGGCTTTCGGCCTGGGGCTGGCCGGTGACCAGATCAAGGCCTTCACGCGCCTGCTGGGTGGCCTGTACCGGCTGTTCGAACAGAAAGATGCCAACCTGGTGGAGATCAATCCGCTGGTGGTGACGGCGTCCGGCGAGTTGCTGGCGCTGGATGCCAAGCTGGATCTCGATGACAACGCCCTGTACCGCCACCCCGAGGCCAGCGAGTTGCGCGATCCCAGCCAGGAAGACGACAAGGAGCGTAGCGCCAGCGAGCACGGGCTGAACTACATTACCCTCGACGGCGATATTGCCTGCATGGTGAACGGTGCCGGCCTGGCCATGGCGACCATGGACCTGATCAAGCTGCACGGCGGCGAGCCGGCCAACTTCCTCGACGTGGGCGGTGGAGCCACTGCCGACCGGGTGGCGGAGGCCTTCAAGCTGATCCTGTCCGATACCAAGGTGCGCGCCATCCTGGTCA
>DRNU01000114.1 GCA_011374975.1 Gammaproteobacteria bacterium
TGCCTTCCCGCCACAAGCTTCACCTGGGCGGATGCTTCTCCCGGCTTTGGCGCCAAAAAGATCATGGCTTTCACTGGAGACAGCGAAGAACGATTTATTACCAAGCCCGCCGACCTCAATGGCGACGGGAAAATGGATCTGCTATTTACCAGCACGGATTACCAGAATAGCGGCGTCCAGCACAAGCTATTCTACGCAATGTCCGACGGAACCCAGCTACAGGTTGCAGGACAGGCTGGCAACTACAACCTGCCCGATAAATCGCCCTTTGCATTCCATGTTCTTGACTACAACGGCGATGGAAACCAGGATGTTATGCGATCCAGCGGCGGCAACTGGGTTGTACACTTGTCCACTGGCAACCAAATATCGACAACAGCGATCGACACTCAGGTGCCCAGCAACAACCTGGACAGGTCTATTGTCGTCGATTTTAATTCCGACGGACTGGCAGATATCTTATATGACAAGGGCAACGCAAATTATAGCGTACGCTACATGGAGCAAATTGAGTCCCCTCCCGGGAGCGGTACTTTAATCAATCAATTCAAATCCCAAGAAGACAATTATGACTTTTCAAGCCTGCTCACACAAATACCATTACAGGCTGATGAGCCTGGAATTTCCTGGTCACAAAATGGTTACGTTGACTGGAAACTTAAATTTGAAGGCTTCGCCACTCCACGTGTTGGCGATTTTGATGGCGATGGACGTGTCGATGTAGTTGCAGTTGTAAACAGCTACTACTGGCTGCCCACAGGTTTTGGCGACCCTGAGACCGTCGACATATACAAAACACTCGTATTTATCAGGATAGAGCAAGATGGCTCTTTCAATATAAGCAGCCAGCTGCAGATTCCGAAATACCGATGGGTTCAAAGCAAATTCTCAATTCCTGATGACGCTTTTGATTTTGTGCCACTGGATCTTAACAACGATGGCTTGACAGACGTTATCACCAAGGTCTTCAGTGGGGCGATAGATGACGGAAATTACACCACACGCGTTTTTCTGAATACAGGCACCGGAGATGGGAAAACCCGGTTTAGCCAGGTACAGGATTTGGGCGTTATCCCTAATGCCACCTTCATGTACTTTACTGACTACAACCATGATGGATATCTGGACATGGTTAACCCGCCGGCCTGGAATGCCAATATGGACTTGCGCCTTTGGGACAGCACCAACAATAAATTTAGCGCGCCAAGCGCCACAAACCTACACTTCAGCGGTAAAGCCGCCAACATTCCACGCCTAAGGATTGCTGACAGCTACATATTTATGGATATCGATGCCGATGGGCACGATGACGCCGTACACCTGGAATTCTCAGGCGCCACCAACACCCCTGAAAAGGCAATCTATCCCTCAAACTCCGGGCAGCGCGCCGTGAATGTAATCACCGGCATAGATAATGGCTTTGGCAATCAAACCACAATTCGCTATGAGCCTTTAACCAGCGACACCGTCTACAGCCGGGAAACGGACGCCCTGCAAGCTCAATGGACTTTACCCGGCGGCAGCCATAGCCTGGGCAAGATGATTCCCGGAGGGAATGAGTACCTGGCCGTTTTTGATCTGAAAACACCGGCCTATGTTGTGCAATCCGCTGAAAGTACGGCGCCTGCTGCCGCAGCTACACCTGGCCAGGTAGACCCCGGTGCTGTTAGTCGTATCAGCTACTATTATGCTGGCGCAAAAGCGCAGGCTGGAGGCCGGGGCCTGCTAGGCTTCCACCAGATCAAATCTATAGACGAGCAGACCGGCGTCGAAACCACGACCACATATCGTCAAGACTACCCCTTCACCGGGTTTCCTGTAGAGACCCGCGTGACTACAAGCCCGACAGACGGGAGCACTCTACTCAACCATTCCATTAACGTATGGCAGCTACAAGGATGGGACGGCATTTCTACCGCACCACCCCCTCCCTACCAACCCTTCTTGCAACAAAGCACAGAGAAAACCTACGACCTGAATGGTGGAGAGCTGCTCAGCACAGTCACAACCACCAATAGCTACGATGACGCCGGAAACGTTCTGGATATAATCCTTCAAACACAAGATAACATACGCAACGAAACCTATACTCAACAGACCAGCAGCCAATACGGCTCCAGTGCCTACGATAAGCGCTTTGGCCGCTTATCGCGTAGCCAGGTCACTCACAGCCGCACCGGAAAACCCTCTATAACCCGTGTCAGCGAGTTTAAATACAACACTGGAGGTTCACTGACAGGCTTGCTCTCTCAGGAAATTATAGAACCGGGAAGTCCGGAGAAACTGGTAACCACACATGAGTACGATTCTCGCGGCAACAAGTCGAAAATCACCCAGGTTGGCGCGAAAGGTAAAAATGGTTCGGGCGGAAACCAGGCCCGCTATCAGCGCTTTGAATACGACTACAATAATTTGCTGGCTCGTCGCTACAACAGCCAGGAACATTTGGTAGAAAACATATTATCGCGTAACGAACTTGGACTATCGACACAATCGCAGGATATTAATGGGGTGGTAACTGATACGGCTTATGATGCATTCGGTCGCGAGTATTTTACCCGTGACAGCACTGGCGCATATCTTGATACCCGGTATTCGAGATCTAATATCAATTGCCCTGGTACCACTCAGTATGCCAAGACCACTCTGGCGGCTGGTGGCGCACAAACCCTGACCTGCTTTGACGCCCTTGGCAGGGAAATACTCACCGCCAGCCCATCGTTTGACGGCACCTGGATCGCTGTTAATACGGAATATGACAACCTGGGACGGATAAAGCACAAATCGAATCCACACCAGCTTGGCACAACGCCCGCCAACTGGACTACGCTGACCTACGATGTGTTAGGCCGGGTAATCAGAATCGATCACCCGCAGAACCCTGATTACCCAACACTTTCCTTCAGCTCAAACAGCTATGACGGTTTTACGACCACTTCCATCAACCGCAAAGGACAGACCAAAACCGAAACCCGGAATGCCCTTGATGAAATAGTCACCATTACCGACGGCCTGGGCGGTAAAATTATCAACGATTACGATGCAACCGGAAATTTACGCGTCACTACCACCAGCGGGCCAACCCAGGCCAATGGTGTGCCCGCCAGTATTACCATTAACATGGCGTACGACAACTTTGGCCGCAAGCGCTCCATGAACGATCCAGACCAGGGCAACTGGTCATACGATTACAACGCTTTTGGCGAACTTGTTGAGCAGCGTGATAATAAAGGACAGAGTAGCCTGATTGTTTACGACGACCTTGGTCGACAGGCAATTCGTACCGACATAAAAAGTGGTGGGAGCACGGAGCACCAGACTATTTGGACATATGTATCTAATCCCAACGGGAATGGCCTAGGGCAGATATCCCGAGTCACAGAGGCGGTATCCGGCTTCAAAAAAACCTTCACATATGACAGCCTGGGACGCCTGGATGAAACTACCACATCCATCCCGGGAATGAGCAAACGTACAGAGAAAGTCACATACGATGAGTTTGGGCGCATATTCCAGAGCTTTGACGCCGCCGGTGACTATGCACGTGGCAACTACACCGGGATCGAAAACGAGTACAACGGGTTTGGCTATCTGGCCCGCGTTCTGGACGCAGACGTCCAGGGCGGCACACAACGGGAACTCTATGCTGTTGGAGCCATGGACAAGTGGGGCAATATCACACAGGAATGGCTCGGAGATGGCAGCTATGTTACCAACCGCAACTACCATCCGGTAACAGGATACCTGCAAGCTATCTATACGGACAATAGCCTATTCACTGAGGTGCAACAAAATCTGGTCATGGAGTTTGATGTACTTGGCAACCTGACCAGACGCACCGACGTACTTCGCAACCGCGTTGAAGCCTTTGGTTACGACGGCCTTAACCGGTTGATCTCAACCAAGATTACCGAGCAGCTACAGAAAAACGTAACCTACGACAGCTACGGTAATATCCGTTCAAAAGACGGCGTTGGCACCTACACCTACAGCCAGGGGAATGCCGGCCCCCACGCAGTTAGTCGGACCTCCGATGGCAGCAACACAACAGATTATTCTTACGACGCGAACGGCAACCTTACCAGTGACAGCAATGGCCGTAGCGTTGGCTATTCAACCTACAATAAGCCACTGGTAATCAGCAAAGGTAGCAATTTTACTACATTTTCATACGATCCAGACCGGGCTCGCTACCAACGGACAGATACCGACCCCACTGGAACTACTACCACATACTATATCGGCAGCGTCGAAATAATCACCTATCCCGATGGTAGCTCAGAAGTAAAACGCTACATCAATGGCAAAACGCTGATCTCTGCAATCTACGACAACGCAGGAAATTTCCAAAGCAACAAGACTGACTTGCTGCTAAAAGACCACCTGGGTTCGGTGAATGTCATTGTAAAGTCTGACACCACACAAATACCGCTGAGTTTTGATGCCTGGGGCCAGAGACGCAACGCCCTGACATGGGAAGAAATGCTTGAACAGGCCCGACTTGATTTTGACACCAGCATTACCAGGCACGGATACACCAGCCATGAAATGATTGACAAAACTGGCTTTATCCACATGAACGGCAGGGTATACGACCCGCGACTTGGTCGGTTTGCCAGTGCGGATTTCCTAATTCAGGACCCCGGTCTGTCACAGAGTTACAACCGCTACAGCTACGTAATCAACAACCCATTAACCCTGAACGACCCGACGGGGCAAATCTTTCAGTTTTTACTCCCTGCCCTGGCAGCTTATACCACGACGACCATAGCGCAGGGGATATTCGGGGACTTCGTTACACCTATTTCAGGAATAATAGGATGCGCCACAGGAAATATTGCGACTTGCGCAGGCGCCACGGCGGGGACAAACTATGCAGCGACAGGTGATTTTAAAGCCTCACTTAAGGCTGGCGCATTTTCCTGGGCCTCTGCAACAGCATTCAACGCTATCGGCAATCAATTTGAAAACATTGCAGTCAACCAGGGGAAACCATTAAGCAGCATTCAAACTGCCCAGAAGATTGCAGAACATGCGGCTGTAGGTGGAGTTATGAGCGTACTTCAGGGTGGAAAGTTTGGGCACGGTTTTGTTAGCACCGGCATTGTACAATCGTTCGCAGCCCCTATCAGCAACCTACGCGGGGAAGGACTACGTGGCGCGCGTGTTGTGGCAGCAGCAATTGTGGGGGGGACTGCCTCTGAACTGACTGGTGGCGAATTCGCAAATGGGGCAACTACCGGGGCGTTTAGTTATCTATTTAATGATGCGGCACATGAATTAACGAAACGCCAGGCGATTCTTCTGAGCCGCGCCGCTCAAGGCCAAGCTCGTATGATTGATAGCCTATCACTTCAGCAAATGCGCGGGACATTCCCAGATTTGGCAAACGAACCAAATAACTTTTCTGGTGACCTTGTTATTGAATTAGCAAGAGACAACATGCTTAGAAGCCTATCCGTAATGCGGATTAACAGTCTTTCAGTAGTCATTTCAGAAGGCTTCGCTACAGTCATTGATGCAACAGTCGGCAGCGTGGTTCTTGCACCCTTTAAACGCATCTCGGATTTATCTACCGCAATTACCATAGGAAATGAGTCTATGACTTTGCTGCCTATTAACGACCCTAGTGTCAGAATTGGTTGTAACCGAAACGGATGTATTTCGGCAATCGATATTGCTCCATAGCGACATGAAAATACGCGATACGTTTAAAGTGATTTTAATGAGTCTGGCTATATGCCATTGCGTATTTGCGAGCGACGAAGAGCTGCCTAACTTGCCTGATGAATTTCCGGCGAATGGAGGTTTTTACGTTTCAGTTTTTGATTGCAAGGTTAGGTTGCCGACGGAGTATGTATTGAATACAAAAGAGCAGGGACGCTTTTTGTTTGTAAAGAAATCCGGTGGCATTGGGAGAATTTCAATTGGTATCTATGACGATAGTATAAAATCGTCAGGCGAACTGGAGATAGTTAAACAGCAGGCAATGGGTGGATTGGCTATTTTATTTGTTAAAGCTAAGTGGCATCCTTCAGAGAGTGTGATCATACATGATGATCACTACGCGATTACAATTATTGGAGATGGTATAAATCTATGGAAAAACATTGTTCAGTCGTGTGTGGACACGCGTGTGGACGAAAAAGGTGACTAGCGAAAAAGGTAGCCGACCGGAAAAGGTGACAGATTTAATTTAGAAACGCCCCGCCGGTAACCGGCGGGGCTTTTTACTTCAGTCGCTGTCCTGCGGTCGGAGCGTTCGCTGGAACGCCTCGGAGGCCTGCACCGCGCAGATCGGCGACGGTCAACTCAAAGGCGTGAGCCAGCTTCTCAGCGGACGCCAGCGTAATGTTCCGCTTCGCGCGTTCGACCGCCCCGACAAAGGTCCGATCCAGCCCGGCGTTCAGCGCCAGCGTCTCCTGCGACCAGCCGTGCACGGTGCGCAGCAGCCGGATGTTGCCGGCCAGACGTCTGGCCGCCTCGGAAACCACCCTGTCATACGGCGGCCGCTCCGGTTCGCCGACCACATAAAATGCCGCCGGATACGGTGCGGTCAGTTCCGCATAAGAAAAGGTTTTAGCCGGGCAGGCACTGCCCGGGGCAAAAATTCACGAGGCATTCAGCGGCGCAGACATTTGCAGAACGTCTACTTTCTGTACTACCGGCGCAGGTTGTGAAGAACGCCGGCGAAGACCGGGCCGGAAGAAGCCCGGTCTATCAAACGGCCACCCTGTCAGCCAGGACCGTAAAATCATAGTTTGCCTGCGTCGCTTGCCGTCAAGCCAGCGTAAGTGGTCCAAAAGCTGTCAGGCTGTCAAGCAGGACTGCACTGGGATTCGGTCCAAAGCCGTTAAACAGCGAGGCGAACTGGCCGATCTGCCCGGTCATAGACATGTAGTTGAGTATGACAGTTTCCACCAGCAGGTTAACGTTGTTGGCGGCAGGACTGGACGAGGTGATCACCGAGCCGTCAGCACTGAACGCACCAATCTGGCTGCGTAACGCCGTTACGCCTCTGGGGTTATAAACCAGAATAAAGGAGGCAGCTGTCGAGGAATTATCACCGGTCCACACACCCTTGCCACGACCATCAGTCGAGTTATCGAGGGTACCGTTACTCGCCAGAGAACCATCACTAAAGACGTAGATCATGACGGGGGTATTCCTGATGGCCGCGTACTCCAGGCAGGCTCCGATACAGCGACCGGCACGCAGATCGCGTCTTTCACCGGTCGCACGGTCACCGGTATGGTAATCGTAACCGCCCATGGCAATGGTTCCCGCACCGGCATTACCGTCGATGACCATTTTCATTACAGAAGCGGTCTTCTGGAATTCCCGGTCATTGGCAAACTCGTCGGCAGTAAAAATATTACCGACGATGTTGGGGTCAGTAGCAGGATCGACAGAAACCCCTGCAAAGCGGGAGGTAAGATCGGCAGCCTTCAGGTAACCGCACCTAACCAGGTCCTTGACCACAGTGTCATTGGCAAGCCCGGTATTTACTTTCCCCAGTTTGCCGTAACTGATACGCGCCACAGACTCCATGACTGAAACCACATCCTGTGGATCACTCAGTATGTCGGTCAGGCCGCCGGTGTCCACCATGCCGGTGACATCGCTGGGACGATCGACTTTGGTAGGTCGAATCGTCGGATCGATCATCATGGCCGGTGCCAGTGAGTTACCGCCCGAGTCTGAATTGCGTGAGCCGATCAGGCTAACTACCTTTCCGTCTCCGCCTGCCTTGGCAATACCGTACATGGGGTTATGCGGGTTATTCCCGGTGTCATTCCCCGAACGGGCCGGAATGACCACACCATCCACATTGCCTGCCGCGGCAGCGACCGTTGGCGCACTTACCAGCATGCCTCGCAGAAAAGCACTGTCTGAATGGAAAGCCAGACCAAACGAAGTATCGGTAAAATCACCATTGCCGGCCCCTGAAGGATCTACCAGGCCCGGGATCATGTCACCAGGCAGGCCCAGCTTGCTGTAGCCGGCAGTGCTCAGAAAGTCCATCTGGGTATCGCGGCCAACCAGCACGTTTGAACCTGCAATGTTGGCGCCGCCTGCCAGGTCGAAGCAAATAAAGGGCAATGGATTGTTCCCTGTTCCGCCAAGAGAACAGCTTTTATCACCATTGGCATCCAGCAGTAGACTGGCCAGCGCCTCAATATCCGGTGACAAAGGCGGATGCTCCGCTGCTGCGGCCGTCCGCAAGCCGGCCAGCATGCTGAGCACCGATCCTCCCATCGTCATCCCCATACCGGAAATAAACCCCTGGGCCAGGAAGTCGCGTCGTGTTACCGGCCGCGCATGATCCCGGTGCCGAAGCGGCGCATCCGGGTGCAGAGCTTGTTTACGTTTGGCCATGATTATTCTTCCCCATGCTTGTTCTGTTTGATAGACACGACTACTGCACCAGCATCGCTGCACTGCCCAGTGTTGATGCACACATGGACTTGACTACCGTTCGGGTCCTGTCTGCCTGACAGGCTGCATCACCCGTGGTGACACAACTCCCGGCAAGCCTGTCGAACAGGTTGTCAGGATCCGCAATATTTGTGTCAGGATTGGGCCCGATTAACTCGGCCTTGATCTCGGCACGTGTGGGCGCGCTCAGCAGATCAGCACCACCCAGCTCGGGAGGTATACCGGCTATGCGATCGTACAGCGCGGTAACAATCTGGTTCTTCTCTGCAGAATCGCCCGCAGCCGTATTGAACGCAGTCACTATCGGTGCATTAAAGAATGCATCGCCCGCCGCTACATTGGAAAAGTCAAAGAAACCGGCTCGCAACGTGGAGTCGTCTACCAGGGCCGAGCAGTAGGCGATAGCCAACTGTGCAATCGCCATCTGGTTTGCCGACAGGAAACCTTCCAGAGCTTCATCACCCGGGAACTGCCGCCTCAGCGTATTGAACTCGGTGCTCACCGCCGTTTCATCCACCCCGGTAATCGCAGCCATGGTGGCATTGATTTCATCGAAGGTACGCACACCGATGTCCGATGCCTGCGCAGGAACCGGCACATCCGGTGTCGGCATCGCCACCTCGGGAGGCACGGGATTACTGGCACCGCCCAGCACTTCGAAGGTGAGGAAGAACTCGTCTATCTCGGGACCGGCTTCCAGCGGAATAATGGTCCCGATATTGGACAGCACCTGGCCTGTTTCCGGGTTATACAGCGCGTCGGTAATATCCAGGTCGAGATTACGATAGGCCTGCCCGATCGTTGCCGGCCGACCATTGATACCGATGCTCATATTCTTGAGCGGGATGGTACCCGGCGTCTTGGCCGGATCCAGGTTCACGTAAGTGGGTTTGTCGAACAGGTAACTGTAAGAGTCATACTGTTCCACCGAGAACATAATATAACTGTCCGCGGGGACACCGGCGACATCGCCGATGGAAAACAGCAGGAAGAACTTCTCGCCGACACCGACATCGAAGTTTTGCTGGATCTGCTCGGGGGTCAGCGACCGGTTGTGAATCGCCACCATCCTGATGACACCCTTCCACTGCCTGTCGCCGGACACTTCATTACCCAGCACGAAGGCAAAGGTATCGTCCCAGTCACCCAGGTTGCCTGTCGGGACAGGGTCCATATCGTCGGTGAATACACCGTTGACATAGATGCGCCGTCCGTTCAGCGGATCGTAAGTGACCACAACATGCTGCAGCGACGCCTGCAGGTCCTCATCGGCATCGGCCGTAGACAGCATGGGCTCGCCATTGGCGTCCGTGGTGCTGGAACGCTGCATGAAGTCATAGTTGTACTGCGTTTGGCCAAGCGTAAAGTTACGCGCCGTAGTCCCGGCGGAATAACTGATAATCCGCGCCGGTCCTTCCTGGGTTACGTTGGCGGGAGCCACCCAGGCCTCGATGGAATATTCACCCGTTGAGACAATCAGATCGCGCAGCTTCTTGCTGCTGGCGGTAGAGCCCTGGGCCCGGCCGTTTGTGATACTGATACCCCAGCCACCGACCCAGCTTATATCAGGCGAAGTGTCAGGATTGGGGCTAAGCGTCAGGTTAAGGTCCGGCGCCACACCACTGCTGTCCAGCGCAATGCTGCCACTGCCGGTCTTGAACTCGTACAGCGCAATAATATCCTTTTCATAGCGGTTGCCGCCGGATGCCACCACACCGTCCGCCAGGGTCAGGGCTTTACTGAACACGGTGGGCGCACTTACCGTATTCGCCACCAGGGCAGGCGGGCCGGCCAGCATGGCGTTGATTGCCGCCTGCATGGTCGCACCGTCAGCGGCACATTCCGCCTGTCCCGCACCGGTCCAGCAGTTATGGAACTCATCGCGCAGGCGGAGCACCACGCGTGACGAGGCCGGATCGTTCAGATTGATCTTGGATTTGATCGCTTCATAGGCCTCATTGATATCATCACTGGCAAAATACGGTTGCTGCTTGGTACCGGAAGAATCGATATGGCAGTCGATACACTGTCCGACACCCCTGACCAGCGGGTATACCGTGGTTGCAAAAGCGGTTTCCGCCGCCGTAGCCGGGAAAGTTATTGTTGCCCCCGGATCTTTTATCACCGTGGGCGCAGAGAGCAGGATCTGCTTGCCACCGCCGGCCGTACCGGCTGCCCAGTTCTGGATATAACCGGTGATCGCCGTTGCACAGGCGGCCACACTCGGCAGCCAGCAGTTATGGCCTTCGCCAACCTTGGTTACCAGTCTTGAAGCGGCCGGGTTATCCAGGTCAATCAGCGGATTGGCTGCGCCATAGGCAATATTGACATCGTCCTCACGCACGAACATGGGATCCTGTCCCACGGTCGGGTTGTGGCAGGCACCGCACTTGGTCGGCACACGCAACTGCTCCCAGACATTCACCTGGAAAGCACGAATATCATCCGTTTGTGCACTGGGGCCCGTGTAGGTAGATATGCCCAGATTGCCGGTATTGTTCGTCAACCCGGCAGCCGGGTTGGTTTCTGTGGATGCACCGCCACCACAGGCACTTAACAGGACAGCGGCCAGCAACAACGCGGCAAACTGCAACATCATGCGCAGCATGCGGCGATCGGAAACTGCTGATAAAAAATCAATGGCTGGATTCATGAGACCTTTCCCCTAATGTTTTCTTATCAGTTGCCCATGCACTGCGCCGCAGCGCTGGCAAAGACCTGTTTCATATTTTTGTTGGCACCGTAAGCCGTCAGCAAGGTATCCACCTCATTCTGGCCGGGGTCGCCCAGGCAGACAGTCCGGTATGCCTTGGTGACCTGGCAACGGGCGAATGCCACGGTATTTGCCAGCTCGGCCCCCATCGAGGCTGCACCACTGCCGCTGCCACTCAGCGACGAATCCCAGCCCAGGCTGGTATTGGGCCCCTTGCGCCAGTAGTTGTCCCAGTTGTCATTGGTCGTGATATAACCGGTCTTGAAGTTATCCGAGTTAATCAGGTACTTCGGCTGCACCTGGTTGGCGGTATACACCAGCTGGCCGGCGTCTTCGTTACCTTCCGGGTACACGAAATCGTAATAAGCGAAGGCCTGCGTCATGGGATCCATACCAATGTGGCAACCGGTACAGCTGTTCATGAATATCCGGCTGTCACCACCCGGGCTGCGGCTGACATCCTGGCGGATACGGTCCGCCGTGCCGGTTGGGTCATTCACCTCTTCCATATCCTTGCAGAGGTGGTTCAGCATGGCGAAACGGAACATGGCACGGTTGGTCCCGTCGATAAAAAAGGCGCGGGCAGCGGCACGGGTGGTAAAGACACCGGCCGGGGCGGCAATCGACTGCGGCACCTGGACCAGCTTGGAGCTGTCACCCAGGTCAGCGCCGCTGGCCTCGAGTTCCTCGTAGTGCGTGTTATTGGTCGGCGAGACTGAGCTCAGGCCCAGCGAAGCATCGCCTACATAGGTAAAAGGCACGGAAAACAGCTGATTGAACGGCACATCATCGCGAATCATGCCGATCACCAGTGCGGTGTAATCATTTAATGGCGCAAACACATCCTGCGCCTCGTTGGTCCAGGGCGTGGCGTAGTTTTTCAGGGTAACGTTATAGAAATACTTCGCATTCTCCGGGTTCTGTACCGGGTCGATGGCCAGCAATGCCGCCGCCTGCCCGTCCGGCATGGCTGCTTCCATGAGGTCCAGAACCGCCGCGGTAGGTGGCACGCCGGTTAACCGGTCGTGGATACGCTTGGCCTGCTCGCGCTGACCGGCAAACGCGGGTAAGGCCAGCGTCAGCGCCAGTACGCCTGCTGCAAACCTGAAAGACAACTTGCGCCCCTCATTGCCCCCCCCGCTGTTTAGATTCTGCTCTTGATCTGTCTTCGTCATTGGAAGCCCCGTTTATTCGTTATCAACCACGACCGGATTGTTAGCAAATTCCAGTCCAGCCGGAACTCACCCAGTGTTGGCGGTAAATCTAAAGCACAAAAAGCGGCCTTACTGTGAACCAGTCCGCATTTATCGGCATGAACAGAAACAGACTTGAATCAGTCTAAGGTCGGCAACATGATGTAATTACGCATGTTTTCCAATTTGTGACAGGGTTCACGGATCAATCCGGCAGTCTCACCCTATAGTCACCCATAATGCTGTCGTTACACCGTCACCAAACGCAGACAGTGTCTGCATTTGGTGACGGCTTTTTGGGGAAAACAGGCGGGAGGCCTATATAAAGGTATACAAAACCGCGTCGATAGCACTCCATTATCAGGCCCGATCTTTGCTTATATAAATAGCCTGATAGACAAGACCCGCAACAGACAGGCGCAACCGCACACCACCAGCGCAGGAAAAACAATGGCCGACAACACTCCGAATAACACGCTGCCAGCCGGCATGAAATGCTTCGCAATCAGCTTGTTGCTGCTCCTGGTGACAGCCTGTGGTGGCGGTGGTACCGCAGGCAGCGGCCCCGCCAATGTCTCCAGCAGCGGCAGCCTGGACCCACTGGTAGCCGACTTTGGTATTGCCTATGTGCGGCAACCTGTACCGGAAATGGACACAGCCGACATCCGCAGCCCTGCTGATTTCACCCCCGGCGGCAACCTGATCTTTCGCGACCTGGCTTCGCCCGCGGCGTCGGAACGCAATGTAACGGCGGGTCTGCTGGGGAATCTGGGTGACGTCAAGGACGTCGAAGTGTCCTATGACGGCACTACGCTGCTGTTTGCCCTGCGCCTGCCTGATATCGAAGGCGCCGACCCCGAGGATCAGCCGACCTGGAATATCTGGGAATACGTTATCGGCAGCAATACGCTGCGGCGCGTCATTCAATCTGACCTGCAGGCCGAGGACGGGCAGGACATCGCACCGCATTACCTGGCAGACGGCAGAATTATTTTCTCGTCCACGCGTCAGCGTACCTCCAAAGCCATCCTGGTGGATGAAGGCAAGCCGCAATTTTCAGCGCTGGATGAAAGCCGCGCCAACCCCGCCTTCGTGCTTCACGTCATGGAAGGTGACGGCACCGGAATCCAGCAGGTTACATTCAACCAGAGCCATGACCTGGATCCTTTCGTGCTGGACACCGGGGAAGTGGTTTTTTCACGCTGGGACAACGCGGCAAACAACAACGCCGTGCACCTGTATAAAATGAACCCGGACGGCACCAGCCTGCAACTGCTGTACGGGGCCAACAGCCACGATACCGGCACGAACGGCGCCATTGTTCAGTTTACGCAGGCCCGGGTATTCCCGGATGGCGGCATCATGGCCCTGATGAAACCCTTCAGCGGCGCATTCCAGGGTGGCGACATTATCAAGATAGATACCGATAACTATGTCGACAATACCCAGACTACCGCTGTAAACCAGGGCATTCTGAACGGCCCGGCCCAGGCATCCGTCGCTTTCAACACCATTCGCTCGGACAACATGCCTTCACCGGGCGGCAGGTTCAATTCTTTTTACCCGCTCCAGGATGGCACCAATCGTGCCCTGATCACCTGGAGCCCGTGCCGCCTGCTGGAGAACAACCTGGTGGTTCCCTGCACCGCGGATCGCCTCAGCAACCCGGTCCAGGTAGAGGCACCGCCGCTGTACAGCGTGTATCTCTATGACATGGAGAACCAGACCCAGCAGCCTATTTTCACACCGCAGCAGGATGTCCTGTACCGCGACGTGGTCAGTGCACAACCGCGCGCCCTGCCCGCCATTATTTCTGATGGACAGGCACCGCAGACCGTAAGCTATGACTTCGACCCCACCCTGGTCAGTGAAAATTCCGGCATCCTCAACATCCGCAGCGTGTATGACTTCGATGGCAGCTTTAACGGCCTGGGCGCCGCTGCCGCGGATATCGAAACCCTCGCCAACCCGGCACAGACCCCAACTGCCGATGACAGGCCGGCGCGCTTCCTGCGCATTGTCAAGCCCGTCAGCATCCCCAGCCGTGACCTGGTCATGCTTCCCGGCACCGCGTTCGGCCGCAGCGCAGGCCAGTTGATGCGCGAAATTATCGGCTACGCGCCGATCGAACCCGATGGTTCAGTGCGGGTCAAGGTGCCGGCCAACATACCCTTCGCGATCAACATACTGGACAAAAACGGCAAACGTATCAGCGACCGTCACCAGAACTGGTTGCAGCTGCGCCCCGGTGAGGTATTGACCTGCAACGGTTGCCACGCTGCAAATTCAGACGTATCGCACGGGCGTTCGGATCTCTTCACACCGCTGTACGCCGGCGCACCGGTCGATGGCTACGACTTCAACGGCTCAACCCTGTTTGGCGACTTCGGCAACACCATGGCGGAAGCCCGCACGCGCCTCGATACCGCAGCGCTGGACCTGTCTCCGGATATCATCTACACCGATGCGTGGTGGACTGACGGCGCCGGGCAGCCGCTGGATGCGCCCTTCAGCTACAGCTATGCAGACCTCAATGCTGACGTGGTCAACCCGGTCACAGACCCGTTGCTGATCCCGCCGGTGGAAGACCCGGGCTGCCTGACTAGCTGGGCCGTAAACTGCCGGATCACCATCAATTACGAAACCCATATCCACCCGATCTGGAGCAAGAACCGGGGCCCGGGCACCTGTACTAACTGTCACTCCAACGTGGACAACGCCACCATGGCGCCCATGGTTCCGGCCGGCCAGCTGGATCTGTCCGACGGCCCGGACCAGCAGGTGCCTGACCATTTCAAATCGTACCGTGAACTGTTCTTCACCGACGCTGCCCAGAGCCTGGATGCCAACGGATTATTAAGGGATCAGCTGCAGGCCACCGATGCCGCCGGTAACCCGCTGTTCCAGCAGGCTTCGGATGCCAACGGCAACCTGATCTTCAAGCAGCTCACCGATGCCGGGGGCAACCCCATGTTCGTGGAAGCAACCGACAACGATGTCCTGCAAACCGACATCAACGGCAACCCGGTACTGGTCCCCCTGTTTACTCCGGCCACCGATGCTGTCGGCAACCCGCTGCTGGTGCAGGACATCGATGCCGCCAATAACCTGCTGTTCGATGCCGGCGGCAACCCGATCATGATCCCGGCATTCACCCAGGGCACCGACACCAATGGCAATCCGCTGGTGATGCAGGACTTCCAGGCACTCGGCAACCCCCTCGGAGTACCCAGGCAGGCCGTTGATGCCCTGGGCGCCCCTGTATTTGAAGCCGATGGCATTACCCCGGTTTTCATTCCTGTTCTTGTCCCCTATATGGAGCCGGTGCTGATTACAGTCACGGTGCCCCAGGTCATGTCCGTCAATGGCGCACTGGCCAGCCCCCGCTTTTTCAGTATTTTTGAAGACCCGGGCAATGCGGACCACTTTGGCACCCTGCAGCCCTCCGAACTGAAAATGATTGCGGAATGGCTCGATATAGGCGGTCAGTACTACAACAACCCGTTCCTTGTGCCGCAATAAGCATCGCTTGCACTGATTCATGATTATCTGTGTAAACAGGGTATTAGCGCTGCGTTCGGCCGGCGAAAACTCAAGAAATCGCCACACTGACCGATCCAGCAGTACAGGGGCGGGAACTGACACCCGTCGCCATCTCGTTAGAGAGCGGCACCCTGCCAGACAACGACGCGTTTGCGCGCCCTGAGCACGCAAAACGATAAATGGACTTAACGGATATCTGCAAGGATAGAACCGGAACGTGATCCTGCCCATGCCATTACGCCTGATTACTGCGCTGCTGCTGTGCGGACTACTGCTGGGCGCAGGTAACGCCGCTGCCGGCATGCTGGACCTGTTTGGTGACGACCAGCCACTGAATGTGCAGGTTGCCGACCCTTATATTGAACTGCATACCGGTGATGGCGAGGGTTACCCCATCTTCCATGTCGAAGAGCAGGGCGCACAAATTGAAATCCTCAAGCGCAAAACCGACTGGTTCAAGGTTCGCACCAGCAATGGCAAGGAAGGCTGGGTCGCCCGCGAACAACTGGTTCGCACCCTGACACCCGACGGCGAGCACCTGGAAATCCATGACGCCAGCAAGAAAGAATTCACCTTCCACCGCTGGGAAATGGGCGCCATGGGCGGCGACTTTGAGAACGCCGATGTCATGACCGTGTACGGGGGCTTCTTCTTCACCCCCAACCTGTCCGCGGAAGTTTCGGCATCCAAGATATTCCCCGAGTTTTCCGATGCCGACATGATCGACGCCAGCATACTGGTCCACCCGTTTCCGGGCTGGCGGATTTCACCCTTCTTCAGTGTCGGCACAGGTCTTGTCCGGACAGACCCGGATACCACGCTGGCACAGGAGTCCGATCGCACGGACCAGTTGGCCCATGTCGGTGTGGGGATACGCGTCTACCTGGCCAGGCGTTTCATATTCCGGGCCCAGTACAAGAATTATGTGATTTTTGAAGGTACGGATAACAATCAGGAGATTGACGAATGGAAAGCAGGGTTTGCCGTATTTTTCTGAGGCAGCTGACCGCGCTGTGCCTGCTGGCCGCGCCGGCAACACAGGTGTTCGCTGCCGACGACCAGGCCGGCCAGGTGGTACGGCCCGAAATCGAACGCCGGGAAATCAACGAAGCCGACATCGACACCGAGGATTTCGAAATCGGCGTCTTTTACGGCCTGATGAACGTTGAGGATTTCGGCACCAGCCCGGTCTATGGCGCCCGGGGAACCTATCACGTCACCGAGTATGTTTTCGTTGAAGGCGCCTACGGTCGTACCGACACCGAGGAAACCAGCTTTGAACGGCTCAGCGGCGGCGCCCCGCTGTTACAGGATGAAGACCGGGAGCTCGAATACTACAACGTCTCGTTCGGGTTCAACCTGTTCCCGGGAGAGTCCTTCATCGGCAGCAAGTGGGCCTTCACGTCCGATTTTTACATTATCGGCGGTGTCGGCAGCACCAGCTTTGCGGGCGAGGATGAGTTTACCTGGAACTTCGGCTTCGGCTACAGGGTTCTGGCAACCGACTGGCTGGCGTTCCGGGTCGACGCGCGCGACCACATCTTCGACATCGACCTGCTGGGCGAGT
Source organism: Gammaproteobacteria bacterium (assembly GCA_011374975.1). GTDB lineage: Bacteria > Pseudomonadota > Gammaproteobacteria > DSM-19610 > DSM-19610 > Thiogranum. The sequence continues at coordinate 17,456 of DRNU01000114.1, forward strand.
CGCAGACCAACAATAACCTTGAGTTTACCGCCGGCCTGTCGATCTTTTTCTGAACTGTGAGCCGGTCCCCGTTTTACGCAGACCGGCCTGCCGACAACCCCTGTGGGTTACTGGAACCACAAATTTTCGGCACAACGTAATAACAGGAGATTGAGCATGAACACATTGACACTGCACATGAAGCGGACCGTATACGCGCTGGGCCTGGCGGCATTGCTGGCCGTCGGCAGCGTCGGCGCCGACACCGGCGAGGGCGCCGCCCCCGATTTCACCCTGAAAAGCAGCAGCGGTGAAAACCTGCGTCTCAGCGAATACCGGGGCGAGGTAGTGATGATCAACTTCTGGGCTTCCTGGTGCGCACCGTGCCGGCAGGAAATGCCGCTGCTGGATGCACTCTACAACCAGTATCAACCCATGGGCTTCACCATACTCGGTGTCAATGTCGAGGAAGACTCCGGCAAGGCCAAAAAGCTGCTCGGCGAATTACCTGTCAGCTTCCCGATACTGTTCGACAACAAAAGCGACGTCAGCAAACTGTATAACGTCGTCGCCATGCCCAGCACCGTACTGGTCGACCGTAACGGCAACATGCGTTACCTGCACCAGGGTTACAAACCCGGTTACGAAGATGTCTACCAGCAGCAGATCCGGGAACTGATCAAGGAATAACCGTGAAATACACGAAACACCTTCTTCTGCCGCTGCTTCTGCTGCTAAACGGATGCAGCAGCCTGGAGCCCTGGGTCAAGCCGTATGAGCGGGCACACCTGGCTGACCCGATCATGAGCTTCAGCCGGGACCCGGTTTCAAGCGCCTATTACGGCCATGTCTACCAGGTCAGGGAAGGTGCGCGCGGCGCGGAAGGCGGACACGGAGGCGGTTGTGGCTGCAACTGACAAGGAAGTCCGGCGCATCATGGACCATTGCTGCCAGGCCATGGTATGGGCGGGCATACTCAGTGTCGTCCTGGTCCTGCTGCTGACCAGCCTGCCGGCCGTTTCCGGCGTATTGCCCGAGGACAGGGCCGATGCGCTGTACCATTCCTATGACGGCGGCGGCGTGGAAGTGACCGGCCCGTCCTACCTGATTCGCAAGGGCGACAACAAGCGTTTTTCCGGCAGCATCAACTACTACGCTGACAGCATCACCAGCGCCTCCGTCGATGTTATCACCCAGGGCAGCCCGTACAACGAATCGCGTACCCAGTGGTCCGGCAGCCTTGATTATATGCACGCCGATACCACCATGACCGTCAGCTATGGCAACAGTGACGAAAGCGACTACACGGCCGACACCTATGGTTTCAGCATCAGCCAGAGCATGTTCGGCGACCTGACCACCGTCAGCCTGGGCTATTCCTACGGCAACGATGACATTACCAGCAACGTCAACCCTGACCTTGACCAGGATGCCGAACACAAGAACTACCATATCTCGCTGACACAGATACTGACCAAGAACCTGCTGCTCAGCCTGAACTATGACGGCGTGACCGACCAGGGCTACCTGCAGAACCCCTATCGCAATGTACTGGTACTGAATGACCCGCTCGATCCAGCCGCCGGCGCCAATTTCAATACCCCGGAAAGGTATCCCAGAACGCGCACCAGCAACGCCATGTCGGCAAGCTTTTTGTATTACCTGCCCTACCGGGCCTCGATGAAACTGTTCTATCGCTATTACACCGATGACTGGGACATCGATGCACACACGGCACAAATCTCCTATACACACCCCTGGCGCGACCGCTGGATCTTCGATGCGAGCTTCCGCTACTATGAGCAGACCGAAGCCGACTTCTACGCCGACCTGTTCCTGTTCCCGGACCAGCAGAACTTCATGGCGCGCGACAAGGAACTCAGCGAGTTCAAGGACTACACGGCCGGGTTCGGCGTAACCTATAACGTCTTCAAACAGGGCTGGGGTCATCTTGACAAGGCGACGATCAATCTCAGGTATGACCACATCTGGTTCAATTACGACAACTTTACCGATGTCAAAAACGGGGTCATTCCACCCCAGGCCGATACCTACGATTTCACCGCCGATGTCATCCAGCTGTTCGCTTCGGTCTGGTACTGAGTACTCGGGGCCGGCGCGCCATCCGGCCGCAACTCCGGGCATATCACCAGCCCGCAAAATCCGGGAAAAATCACATCACCGCACCCGCCAGCGCTGGTTCAGCCGGGTTGCGGCCCTGCTCGTCATACTGCTCCCGGTACATGACGCCTGCGCGGAATGGCTGCACGAAGATGCCGACATCATGGGCACGCGCATTACCGTGGAACTGTCCCACGCGGATGCCGCCATCGCCCGCCAGGGCGTCGATGCCGTAATGGCCGAAATGCGGCGCATCGACAACAGCATGAGCCCCTGGATCGAGAGCAGTGAGCTGGCGCGCCTGAACCGTGAGGCCGCCGATCACCCGGTAGCGGTCAGCGAGGAGTTATTCAACCTGATCAAAACCTCGATCGAATTCTCCCGGCTGACCGGGGGCGCCTTCGACATCACATTTGCAAGCGTCGGTTTTCTATACGATTATCGCAAAGGCGTGCATCCCGACGCGCTGCAACGACGGGAAGCCACCGAATTGATCAACTACCGCAACCTGGTGCTCGACGACGCCACGCACCGCATCAGCTACAGCAAGCCCGGTGTACGCATCGACCTGGGCGGTATCGCCAAAGGCCATGCGGTGGACCGCTGTATTACGCTGCTGCAATCGCTCGGCATCCACCAGGCACTGGTTACGGCCGGTGGCGACAGCCGCATGATCGGCGACCGCTGGGGACGCCCCTGGAGCATCGGTGTTCGCGACCCGCGTAACGAAAACAAGCTGGTAGCAGTTATCCCGCTGGAAGATGTCGCGGTTTCAACCTCGGGCGACTATGAGCGTTATTTCGAGGAGGATGGCATTCGCTACCACCACATCATCAACCCCGAGTCCGGCGACTCGGCCCGCGAACTGCGCAGTGTGACTATTATCGGGCCGGACGCCACCACCACCGACATCCTCTCCACCAGTGTTTTTGTACTGGGCCTGGAAAAAGGCCTGGCGCTGGTCAACCGCCTGCCCGATATCGACGCCATCCTGGTCGACCGGCATGGTGCCATGCACTACTCCGAGGACCTGCAGCCCGCCCGGAAACCGGAGTCCGGCGCCAGGCCAGCAGCTGCACCTGTCCCCGATTGAAGACAGTCCCGGGCACAAATCCCGGCCTCTTCAACCCCCCCCGTCAAACTGTCGTCAATAAACAACAAGGCGCCAGACAACACGCCTGCCCTGTCCCTGCCCGGCTCCGGCGGCAATCGTCGGGTTTTCTGCTTTTGTCAGCCAAAGCAATGACCTGCCTCCAGCCTTCCGGAACTGCTGCCGGCGGCTGAACACCTCAACCCGGGCGGCACAGACTTTGCTTTATCTATACCAACACGAACCAATAACCGGCGGGCAGCCTGCGTGAATCCCGAATTTGTGAGCGGATTCACGTTTTGTATGCGAATGAAATCTCGGAAAACAGCGCAAGCTGCCGATGATACTTCACTCGGGTACCTGTACATGCCCGTATCGCCGCAGGAGGGCGTATGAAAGCGTTATTCAGGGGAATACTGGCCGGGCTGCTAGTCTGGCCGTTGCTCGTTGCTGCAGAAACCGAACAGAACACCGGTGTCAGGGAAGAAGTGCAGACACTCAAGCAACAGGTACTGGAGCTCAACCGTGACCTGTTCCTGCTGGAAGAAGAGCTGCTGTTCCCGTCCAACACCCAGGTTTCCGTCTTTGTCTCGATGGATGTCGGCGAATTCTTTCAGCTCGATTCGGTAGAAATCAAGATCGACGGCAAACAGGTTGCCGACTATCTCTACACCCGGCGCGAACTGGACGCCCTGATACGCGGCGGTGTACAGCGACTGCATATCGGCAACCTGCGCACCGGCGAGCACGAACTGGTCGCCTTCTTCACCGGCAAGGGCCCGCGCGGGCGTGACTACAAGCGCGGCGCCACAACCACGATCAAGAAAGGTCTCGGACCCAAGTACGTCGAGCTGAAAATCGTCGACCGAACCAGCAATTATCAGCCTGAGTTCGACATCAAGGAGTGGTAATGTCGAAGCGATTGCTTCAGTTCCTGTTGCTGGGGCTATGGCTGGCGGCGCCTGCCGGCAGCTTTGCCGCCACACTGAAACCGCAGCAGGTCCAGGACCTGCATTACGGGGAAGTCCTGTTCCATTTTTACCAGGAGGACTACTTCAGCGCCATCACGCGCCTGATGATGGCACAGCAGCAGGAGCAACTGGAACATCACCGTGATGAATCCGAGCTGTTACTGGGTGGCATGCAGCTCTCCTACGGCATGCTCAACCAGGCCGAGAGCCGCTTCGACCGGCTGCTCGACAAGCAGACTGACGCCGAACTGCGCAACCGGGTCTGGTACTACCTGACCAAGATCTCCTACCAGCGCGGGCATTTTAATAAAGCCCATGAAATCCTGCAGGAAATCGACAAACCCCGTGACAAAACCATGCGTGCGGAGCTCGCGGTACTGGGCGCCAACATCAACATGGCGCTGGGAAATAACACTGAGGCCGCCGAGGGTCTGAAGAAGACCCGCGCCCCCGAGGGCCTGGAAGAATACCTGCGCATCAACCGCGGCATTGCGCTGCTGCGCGCCGGCAATATCGAAGAAGGCCGCAAAACACTGGACAAACTCGGCAAGCAGGGCGTCGACACGGAAGAACTGCGTGCCCTGCGCGACCGCGCCAACCTGGGCCTGGGTTATGAAATGCTGCGCGCCGGCGATGCCGAGTCCGCCCGCAAATACCTCAACCGGGTCCGCCTGCAAGGCCCGTTCGAACAGGCCGCACTGCTCGGTGCAGGCTGGGCGGATGCCGAACTCGGCGACTACGAACAGGCACTGACACCCTGGCTGGAACTGCTCAAGCAGACCGAGTATGCAGCGCCGGTACAGGAAGCACACCTCGCCGTACCCTACGCCTTCGCCAAACTCGGCGACCGCGACCGCTCTATCTATTTCTACGAACAGGCCATCAGCTATTTCGACGACGAACAACGGCAACTGGATGAAGCCATCGAGGCGGTACAGTCCGGCTCACTGCTGGCCCTGCTCGGCCAGGCCGATACCGGCACCTCCGGTGGCTGGCTGCACGACAACCCGACACTGGAAGGTGTCCCCTCCGGCCGCTACCTGGTCGACATCCTGTCCGGCCACAACTTCCAGGAATCGCTCAAGGACTACCGCGACCTCGGCTACCTGGAGCAGCTGCTGAATTACTGGCAGGGAAATATCAACCTCTATTACGACATGGTCGATGCGCGTCGCCTGGCCTATGAAGAACGCAGCCCGCAGATACGCGCACGCCTGGATCTGAACGAACCTGCCGCCCTGCAGGCGCGCTGGCAGAACTACCAGGACCTGGTCCGGGCAGAGCACATCAGCAGCGACCCGCTCAAACTCGCTACCGGCAAGGAAAAGCAACACTGGGAAATGTTGCAGCGGACACAGGAAAAACTCGCCACCCTGCCGGACGAGCCACGCTACGCAAAAATGCGTGACAAGGCGCGCTGGCTGCAGGGCGTCCTCTACTGGCAGGTACAGGACGACTACAAGGCCCGCCTGTGGGAAACCGAAAAAGCCCTCGCCGGCCTGGAAATATCGATCAACAACGCTGTTCACAAACACGCACAGGTTACCGCCGCCCTGGACAAGGTCCGGGCCGGCTTTGACGGCTACGACCAGCGCATTGAAACCCTGCGCGCACGCATCCTGGGGTTACAGCCGCAGATCCACGCGGCGCGCGGCAGCACCAGCGAACACCTGCAACGCCTGGCGCTCGAAGAACTGGTAGTCCGCAAGCAACGCCTGGCCAGCTACCGCAGCCAGGCGCGCTACGCACTGGCACGCAGCTACGACCAGGTTGCACAGCATGACGAGGAACAGCCATGAAGCTGCGCCACACTGTGCTGTCAATCAGTATCACCCTGCTGCTGGGCGGCTGTTCCACTGTCGGATCATTACTCGGCAGCGACAATGAAGACACCATCGAGTCCCTGAGTCGCAGTGAAATGCCTGATATCCCGCCCATCGACACCAGCAAAAACCGGGCGGCCGCCATGCACCACTACCAGGCCTTCCTGGATGAGTCGCCGGACAATGTCTATGTACCGGAAGCATTGCGGCGCCTCGCGGACCTGCACCTGGCGGATGAACAGGATGCACTGATGGAAGGCCGGGAGCTCGCACCCGGTCAATCCAAAGCGGCGCAACTGTACGCCGAACTGCTGGAACGTTTCCCCGACCACGAACGCAACGACAGCGCCCTCTACCAGCTGGCGCGCGCACACGAACAGACCGGCGAGCCGGAACCTTCCATGCAGGCCCTGACCCGCTATACCGATGCCTACAAGGCTGCCGACAAGTACGACGAGGCCCAGTTCCGGCGCGGCGAATACCTGTTCATGCGGCGTGACTACCCGGGCGCCGAAACCGCCTACCAGGCTGTGCTCGACAAGGGCCAGGGCTCCGACTTCCACCAGCAGGCGCTGTACAAAATCGGCTGGGCACGCTTTAAACAGAACCGCTACCGCGAAGCACTGCACGCCTATCTCGCCCTGCTGGACGAAAACATCGGCGACCTCGACAGCGCGACGGTGCCCGAGAAAATGCAGCGCGCGGAAAAAGAACGCCTTAACGACACCCTGCGTGCCGTCAGCCTGAGTTTCTCCTACCTTGGCTCCACCAGCGAAGTGCGCGACTACTTCAAGGCCCAGGGGCAGCGCAACTACGAACCGTTGATCTACGCCAAACTCGCCGCGCTGCACCTGTCCAAGGAACGCTTCACCGATGCCGCGGAGACCTACCGCCTGTTCGCCGACGTGCATCCACAGCACCGCGAGGCGCCGCTGTTCCAGTCGCGCGTCATCGACGTGTATAAAAAAGCCGGCTTCAGCGAACGCGTGCTGGAAGAGAAGCAGGCATTCATCGAACATTACGTGCCGTCCAGCAACTACTGGAAGCAGCACGACCCGGCCGAATCACCGGATGTCATGAAGCAGGTGCAGCGCCACCTGCGCGACGTGGCGCGCCATTACCACGCGCTGGCACAGCAGGAGAAAAAGCCCGCCACCTGGGCACGCGCCGGCCACTGGTACCAGCTGTACCTGCAATCCTTCCCGGACAGCAAGCAGGCGCCTTACATGAACTTCCTGTATGCCGAGTTGCTCACCAGCTCCGGCCGCCACGGCCTTGCCGCCGCGCAATACGAACGTACGGCGTATGAATACGGCAAGCACGAGAAAGCCGCCGAGGCCGGCTATGCGGCCCTGCTCGCCTACCAGAAACACGAACCGTCCCTGAAAGGCAATGCGAAAACCGAATGGCACCGCCGTGGCATTGCCAGCGCGCTGCGCTTTGCCGACACCAACCCGGAACACAAACAAACACTGGCAGTACGTACCCTGGCTGCCCAGCAACTGTTCGCACTGAAAGAATACGCAGCCGCCATCGCCGCCGCACAACCGGTGACCGAAAACCCGAAAGCGCCCAAAGACCTGCAACTGTCGTGCTGGACCGTTATCGCCCACGCACAGTTCGATCGCGCCGATTACCAGCGCGCCGAACTCGCCTACCGGCAGGTGCTGGCGCGTACCGGCCGCAAGGACAAACAACGCGGCAAGCTGCAGGAAAAACTCGCCGCCAGTATCTACAAGCAGGGCGAGCAGGAAAAAGCGGCCGGCAACCTGGCCGGTGCGGCGGAACACTTCCTGCGCATCGCCAGCGTCATGCCGAATTCCAGCATCAACGTGACGGCGCAGTATGACGCCGCGGCAGCCTACATTGCCCTCAAGCAGTGGCCGGATGCCATCCGCATCCTGGAGCAGTGGCGCCGCGCCAACCCGAAACACAAACTGCAGGCCGACGTCACCCGCAAACTCGCGGTACTGTACAGCGAGAACAAACAGCCATTGCGCGCGGCGGGTGAATTCGAACGCATCGCGGCCAGCGAAAAAGATCCGGCGCTGCGGCGCGAAGCCGCCTGGACGACTGCCAGCCTGTACCAGCAGGCGGGCCGTGACACACAGGCCATTGCCGCATGGAAACGTTTTGTAAAACAGTTCCCGCAGCCTGTCGAACAGGCCATGGAAGCGCAGTACAAGCTGGTGACATTGTACGAAAAGAACAATGCACCGACCAAGCAACGCTACTGGCAGAAACAGATCATCGCCGCTGACCGTAAAGCCGGCCGGCAACGCTCGGAACGCACCCGCTTCCTGGCCGCGCATGCGCAGCTGGCACTGGTGGCGCCCGACCATGCCGCCTACCGCCAGGTGCAACTGAAAGAGCCGCTGCAAAAGAACCTGAAGCTCAAGAAAAAATACATGCAGGCCACTATCAAGGGCTACAAGGCTGCAGCCGCTTACAAAGTGGCGGATGTCACAACCCAGGCCACTTTCCATATCGGGGAGCTGTACGGCGAATTCGGCAAGGCATTGATGACTTCCGAACGGCCACGCAACCTGAATGCCGAAGAGCTTGAGCAGTACGAAATCCTGCTGGAAGAGCAGGCCTACCCCTTCGAAGAGAAGTCGATAACCGTGCATGAAACCAACGCACAGCGTATCGCCGACGGCCTGTACGACAAGTGGGTCAGGAAAAGCATGACGACACTGGCTGAACTGATGCCGGTACGCTACGACAAGCCGGAAAAAGGAGAAAACTTTGTCGCCGTTCTTGAATAGAGGCCTGTTGGCAGGATTCGCCAGCCTGTTGCTGCTCAGCGCATGCAGCAGCACGTCGACTCGCCCGCAGCAAAGCACGGATTCCGGCACCGGCACCCAACAGGCTGCCCCGGTCAAGCTGCCGCGCAGCTACGACAAGGCACTGGTGCTGATGCAAAGCGACGACTACCAGGCCGCCATCCCGTTGCTACAGGCTTTTATTGAAAAGAAACCGCAACTTGCCGGCCCCTATATCAACCTCGGCATCGCCTACCAGAACACCGGGCAGGCCGAGGCGGCACTGACCGCCCTCAACAAGGCCGTCGATCTGAACCCGGCCAATGCCGCCGCCTTCCAGCAACTGGGCATCCTGTACCGCGAGCAGGGCAAGTTCGATGCCGCCCTGGACGCCTACAATACCGCCCTGACGCTGGATACCGGCTACGCGCTGGCACACCGCAACGTCGGCATCCTCTACGACCTGTACCTGCAGCAGCCGGCACTGGCGCTCGACCACTACCGCAAATACCTGGAGCTGTCCGGCACGGACGACCAGACCGTCAGCCGCTGGGTTGTCGACCTGGAACGCCGCAGCGGCTCCACCCAGGCGAGGGCTGCGCAATGAACATGCTTCCCGGTCTGGTCGCAGCGGCCCTGCTTGGCATGGCGAGCCTGGCGTCCGCCACAGAAGAACTGGAGCTGGACGGCATGGCCGTGGTCGGCAACCGCGAACTGCCCAAGGCACTGTTCATCGTCCCCTGGAAAGACCCGGAAGCCGGCATGACACCCAACCGCCCGGTCAACAGCCTGATCGATGAGGTGCTGCAACCGGTCGATCCCGACGTTTTCCGACGCAAATTGCAATATTTCGACACAGTTCACATAACTGATTAAAGAATCGGGGACACATCCCCGAAAACAGTAGGTACTTTTAAGGAGTTCAGCATGGATATGTATTCAACTTTCGTACAGTTTTTCCAGTCGGGCGGCTGGTTCATGTACCCCATCGTGGTGGTACTGGCACTGGGCGTGGCTATCGCGATAGAGCGCTATATCTACCTGACAGCGGCACGCGCCACCAACCAGCGCGTCTGGAAACAGGTCATGCCCTTGCTGATGGAAGGCAAATATGGCCAGGCAGTCGCTATTACCGAGAAATCCAAGGCAGCCCTGGGGCGCATCCTGCGCTACGGCCTGGACCGTACCGACGGCACCGCACATCGCGATGACGTGGAAGTCGCCATGGAAGAAGGCCTGATGGAAACCGTGCCGCGGCTGGAAAAGCGCACCCACTACCTGGCCACCTTCGCCAATATCGCCACCCTGCTGGGCCTGCTGGGCACCATCATGGGCCTGATCCAGGCCTTTACCGCGGTTGCCAACGCCAACCCCGCAGAGAAAGCCGACATGCTGTCCGCCAGTATCTCGGTTGCCATGAACACCACCGCGTTCGGGCTGATGGCCGCGATCCCGCTGCTGTTGATCTACACCGTGCTGCAGACCAAGACCACGGAACTGGTCGACAGCCTGGAAATGGCCTCGGTCAAATTCCTCAATATCCTGACCGAACGTAACGGATCTGCTGCCTGATGAAACGTCGCTGGCGCAAGAAACACCTCGGTGAACCGGCCGAGGTGAACATCACGGCCTTTATGAACCTGATGGTCATACTTGTGCCTTTCCTGCTGATCACAGCGGTATTTTCGCGCATCACCATCCTGGAACTGAACCTGCCCACCCCCGGCACACCGGGCCAGCAGTCGAAACAGGATGAGCCCGAAAAACTGGAGCTGGAAGTCATTGTCCGCCAGGAAGTTATCGAGATCGGCGACCGCAAGCGCGGCCTGCTCAAGCTGGTCAAGCTGGCCCCCGATGGCAGCCACCTGCAACAGGTCTCGGACATGCTGCAGCAGATCAAGGCACGCTTCCCGGACAAAACGGACATCACGCTGTTGATGGAAACCGATATTTCCTATGAGCGTCTGGTCGAGATGATGGACACCCTGCGCGTGGCCCGCGTCGAACAGGACGGTGAAACCATCAATGCCGAGCTGTTCCCGGCCATCTCCATCGGCGATGCACCGCCCGCAAAACTGCGTACCGCCAAAAGGAACGGCAAATGAAACAGTCACGTCGCGCCAAGCGCATGGAGCGCCACCACAAGCGCAACAAGGGCACGCCCGCATTCAACCTGGTGTCGCTGATGGACATCTTCACCATCCTGGTGTTTTTCCTGCTGGTGAACTCCGGCGAAGGTGAAGTCCTGCCGAGCGCCAAGGATGTGAAGCTGCCGGAGTCCATTTCCGAACAGAAACCGCGCCAGAACATCGTCGTCATGGTGACGGAGAAAGACATCCTGGTACAGGGCACGCGCATCGCCCAGCTCAATGATGTCGTGAACAGCAAGGGACTGATGATCGCACCGCTCAAGGTTGCGCTGGAAGCACAGAACAAACACCGCCTGCTGAAGGATGCCCCCGAAGACAAGGGCAAGACACCTGAAGTCACCATCATGGGCAGCAAACAGATTCCCTACCGGCTGCTGAAGAAAGTCATGGCGACCTGCACCGAGGCCGGTTTCGGCAAGATCTCGCTCGCGGTTATGCAGAAGACCCCCCAGGAGAGCTAGGACAATAATAATGGTCTATTCCCACTCACTCTCATTGCCCTGGTCGATCTCGGCTGAAGACGAACGCCGTTTCCGAAAAATCCTGACCACCATCCTGGCGCTGACTATTGCGCTGGGTATCGTCCTGCCCATGTTGCCGGTACTCAAAAAGAGTGCTGAACACGAGGCAGAGCTGCCGCCGCGTGTCGCGAAGCTGATCTTCGAGAAACGCACCGAGCCGAAACCGCCACCGAAACCCATCGTCAAGAAAAAACCGGAGCCGAAGCCGGTTGCGAAAAAGAAAAAACCGGTGCCGAAAAAGAAACAGCCGCCGAAAATTGCCAAAAAGACGCCGCCCAAGAAGCCCAAGCCCAAAGTGGATGCGCTCGAGCAGGCGCGTAAAAAAGCCTCCAGTGCCGGCCTGCTGGCCTTGCAGGACTCACTGGCCGACCTGCGCGATCAGTCCGTCGATGAACTGCGCGGCGCGAAACGCCTGAGCAACAACGGCTCGAAAGCCAGGAAAACCGAGCGTGCGCTGATTACCTCGAAAGTAGGCAGCGGCAGCCAGGGCATCAACACCTCGCGTATGAGCCGCGATACCGGCTCCACGACACTCGCCGCACGCACCGCGACTGAAGTAAAGAGCAGCATCAGCAAGACCTCGCTGAACCGCAAACAGCGTGACAAGCTCTCCGCCTCACGCAGTATCGAAGAGATCCAGATCGTCTTCGACCGCAACAAGAGCGCGATCTACAGCCTGTACAACCGCGCCCTGCGCAAGAACCCGAGCCTGCAGGGGAAACTGGTTATCCGCCTGAATATTTCACCTTCCGGCAAGATCACCA